>NZ_JBFTLK010000003.1:0-408619 GCF_056396405.1 Lysobacter sp. 05T417
TCCGGCGCTGCGTCGATCGCGTCGTACGCCTTGAACTCGCCACCGAAACGCTCCGCGCCCACCTTCGTCAGTGCCGCCGTCAGCGTGGTCTTGCCGTGGTCGACGTGACCGATCGTGCCCACGTTCACRTGCGGCTTGGTGCGCTCAAACTTACCCTTGGCCATGACAGTCGACTCTCGCTTAGGACGGTGTGCGTTGGTGGATCGCTTGGATTGTGGTGCTCACGAAAGGAATCGAACCTTCGACCTCCTCCTTACCAAGGAGGTGCTCTACCGACTGAGCTACGTGAGCAGATTGTGCCTAGCAGATGGGACGTCGCGGCGTTCAATGGAGCGGGAGACGGGAATCGAACCCGCACCATCAGCTTGGAAGGCTGAGGTTCTACCGTTGAACTACTCCCGCGCCGGAACCTACCTGCTTGGGTACTGCGCCGGCGGTTGGTAACGCCACCGGTTGGAACTGGGTTTACTGCCGACCTTGCGACCGGATGAAGCTGGTGGAGGGAGGTGGATTCGAACCACCGAAGGCGTAAGCCAGCAGATTTACAGTCTGCCCCCGTTGGCCGCTTGGGTATCCCTCCGTTCGGCCACCCACCGCAAATACGCTGCGAGGGGTGAAGAGCCAGCAATTTTGACGACGGTTGCGCGGCATGTCAACGGGGATTGATCGTCAAAGTGAGAAGACGGCAATCGCCGTGCCATCTGGCGCGCAATCCATCGCTCAGCGTGCCGGCGCGGCCCTGGGCATCTCCAGGGCGTCGCCTGAATAGATCGCCACGTGCGCAACACCGTCGTCGCCGATCCAGCCCCGGAACATGCCCTCGGTGTTGAACGGCATGGCCACCGCGCCGTCGGCGCCCAGCACAATCGCACCGCCGTCGCCGCCCATGGCCGGGATTTCCTTGTTGATGACGGCCGCGCCGGCCTGCTGCGCCGATTCGTGCAGGTATTCCATGCGCGCGCAGATCTCGCGGGCGGCGGACACGCGGATGTAGTACTCGCCCCAGCCAGTGCCTGATACCGCGCAATGCGCGTTGGCGTAGGTGCCGGCACCGATGATCGGCGAGTCGCCTACCCGCCCGTAGCGCTTGTTGGTCATGCCGCCGGTGGAGGTGCCCGCGGCCAGGTACCCCTGGGAATCGCGGGCCAGGGCGCCGACCGTGCCGAAGTGCCTGGCCGTCTCCAGGTCGGTGGAAGCCTGCTTGGCGGCCTCCTCGCGGAGGGCCTTCTGCAGCTGTTGCCAGCGCTTTTCGGTGCGGAAATAGGCCGGATCGACCAGTTCGATGCCCTGCTCGGCGGCAAAGGCTTCGGCCCCGTCGCCAACCATCATCACGTGCTCGGAATGCTCCATCACGGCCCGGGCCAGCAGGATCGGGTTGCGGACGCGGTGGACGCCGGCCACCGCGCCGGCGGCCAGGGTCTTGCCGTCCATCAGGGATGCGTCGAGCTCATTCTTGCCGTCATGGTTGAACACCGCCCCCTTGCCTGCGTTGAATTCGGGATCGTCCTCCAGCACGGTGATCGCGGCGGTGACCGCGTCGAGCGCCGGCTTGCCCGCCTTCAACGCCTCGTGACCCTTGCGCAGGGCGCGCTCGAGGGCCGCGCGGGCCCTGGCCTCGCTCTCCGGGGTCATGCCGCTGCGCTCGACCCCGGCGCCACCGTGAATGACCAGGACGGTGCCGGTTGTCCCGGCCGCCGCGGCAGAAAACGCGCAAAAACCAAGGGCAATTGCCAGGGCGGCGGACAGAGGGCGCAGAAGGGACATGGACGAGCCTCGAAGTGTGGAAGGCGCCGCCGCCAAGGCGACGGCTGCGTTGCGGATAAGTCCCGGCGACAGCGAAAGGCCGCCGGGTGGGTGGTCTAGCGTGCGCGGTCGCCCGGGTTGCCGGCAACGCCCGATCCGGCGACATCGCGGACGTCGAGCTTGCCGTCGACGACCTGCGCCAGCCGCTCGAACGAGGGCCGTTCGACCGCCAGCGCGGGGAACGTCAGGGTGCTGTCGACGCCCACGCCGGTGACCTTGACCGCGCGGTAGTCCAGCGATTTCCCGGTCCGGGCGCGCTTTGGCGCCCCCTCGGGCTGGACCAGCCAGGCGCTGCCGCCATTGGCGCTGAACACCCGCGCCCTGCCCTCGCCATCGATGCAGACGGCGGTCTGCTCGTCCACGCCCAGGCCGACGACATCGGCGTGTCCGCCCTGCCGCAGGTTGGCGACGAAGGCAATCAGGCGACCCAGGCGCTCGCGCTTGCCGAAGTGACTGTCGGTGATCACCCGCTCCAGGTAGGGCATGTGCAGGAACCCCTCGACCAGGGTGACTTCCGGCCCCAGCGGCTGGCCCATCGCCGTGGCCGAGTCGATGCTGCCGCCATCCATGGCCCCGTAGGCGTAGGCGCCCAGGATGGCCAGGCCGGCGCTGGTGCCGCCGATCGGCTTGCCCTGGCGCACGTGGGCGTCGATGGCTTCATTCAGAGGCGTGCCCTTCCAGTAGCGCACGTAATTGGACTGGTCGCCGCCGGCGAGGAATATACCGTCGGCGCTGCGTACCGCTGCCAGCACTTCCGGGTCGCTCGCTGCAGCGCGGTCCCTGAAGACGAAGGTGCGCGCCGAAGTAATACCGCCTACGTCGTGGAACCACTCGTCCTGCGCCTCGGTATCGCCGGACGCACGCAGGATCACCAGATGGCCATTGCCTGCGCGCTGCGCCATCCAGCGGAACGCATCGACCGGCCAGTCGCCACCGCCGACCAGCATCAGGCCGGGCTGCACCTTGCCGGGCGTGGCCGCCGTGGCGTCGCCGATTTCATAGGCGACATAACCTTTGCCGAGTTTGGCGGGAGCGCTAGGACTCCATGCGATGGAAGGCTGCGCCGCCATCAGCAGCACGCCGCAAAACAGAAACATCAGACGCAGGCTCAAGCGCATCCCAGGCTCCATGATTATCAAATGGCTATAAAAGTGGCAGGCGACCGTTTGTGCGCAATGCGCATGCGGACAGTTTCAGGCTATCCCGAAAGTCACTGCGCAAATACCCCCCCGACATAATAGGATGCAGGCAGGGGCGAAATACCAGTACCAAGCAGATTCGGCATTGGCTGCGCTTGCACGCGTGGTCCGCCAGGGGGCGTCGCACCTGAATATCCACCACGCAATGGGGAGAGGCAGATGCAGAAGAAGATGTTGGCCAGTTCGATCAATGCGCTGATTCTGGCGCTTGCATCGACGGGCGCAGTGGCGCAGACGAGCACCAGCCAGGCGAGCCAATCGCCAACGGATGATGCGCAGAATATCGAAACCGTCGTCGTCACCGGTTCGCGCATCGCGCGTTCGCAGATTGAAGGCCCGGCGCCGATTTCGGTGATCACCGCCGAAGAGATCAAGGCCGCCGGATTCACCAGCGTGCCCGACGTGCTCAAGTCGCTGACGCAAAATGGTGGCGAAACGCAGAGCCAGCAGTCTTCGAGCGGCGCCGATTTCTCCCCGGGCGCACAGCAGGTGGACCTGCGTGGCCTCGGTCCCAATCACACGCTGGTGCTGGTCAACGGCCGCCGCATCGCCGACTTCCCGATGCCCTACAAGGGCCGCAGCAACTTCACCGACATCTCCGGCATTCCGCTGGGCATGATCGATCGCATCGAAGTGCTGACCGGCAGTGCGTCGGCGGTGTACGGCTCCGACGCCATCGCCGGCGTGGTCAACTTCATCCTCAAGAAGCATGCCGACGGGACCACCATCGATTATCGCTACGGCGATACCGAGGACGGCGGCGCGCGTTCGAACCGGCTCAGCATCACCAGCGGTTTCGAAAGCGGCGGCTTCTCGGCGATCGGCAGCATCGAACTGACCGACCAGGATCCGCTGTGGGCCTACGACCGCAAGATCCAGGACTCATCGCTGGACAACCCCGATCCGGACCTGCGCATCCCGCGCCGAACCTTCCTGCGCTCGGGCTTCAACGGTTACCCGTACATCGATCCGGGCCAGGCCACCTGCGACAGCCTGTCGCATCTCAATGGCGGCACCACCGTGTACGGCGCGCGGCCCAAGTACGGCCCCTTCGACGATGCAATCGACGATTACGGCTTCGGCTACTACTGCGGCAGCGCCGAGTCGATCGGCTACGGCACGATCATCAGCGAGCGCAAGGGCGTCAACCTGTGGGGCTCGATGAGCTACCAGTTCGGCGACGGCCTGGAGTGGTTCGCCGACGTGCAGGCCGGCTACCACGAGGTCAAGCTGTTCCGTGACGTGACCCAGTGGAACTTCCAGGACGTCGACGGCAATGAAACCGGCGGCTTCTACAACGCCTTCACCGGCGAGTACGAGAACTGGTATCGCCAGTTCACGCCGGAAGAAATGGGCGGCCTGCGCAGCGGCATGGTCGAGACCACGCAGAAGACGCTCGGCGTGACGACCGGCATCAAGGGCACCTTCGCCCAGAACTGGGACTGGGAAGCCTCGCTGAGCCATTCGCAGTACAAGGCCCGGATCAGCTGGGAGCAGATCGTCGCGGCCAAGGCCAACGAGATGATCCTTGGGCCGCAGCAGGGCTATGACGATTACGGCTACGCGGTCTTCAATGCCGACCCGGCCAACTTCTACAAGCCGCTGACACGCGAGCAGTACGAAGCCATCTCGGCGCGCTCGGTCTACCACCCCGAATCGCGCACCGACACGCTCGCATTCACCGTCACCAATGCCGACCTGTTCGACATGAAGGGTGGCGCGGCCGGCTTCGCCAGCGTGCTGGAATTCGGCAACCAGGGCTACAACCTCAATCCCGATCCGCTGGCGCAGGAGTTCTACTACTTCAGCTGGAAGGACTCCGGTGGCGAAGGCACGCGCAACCGCTGGGCGCTGGCGTCGGAACTGCGCATGCCCGTGCTCGACAGCCTCAACGTCAGCCTGGCAGGCCGTTACGACCAGTACCGCTATTCGGACAAGGACCCGGGCAAGTTCACCTATAGCGCCGGCCTGGAGTGGCGACCGGTCGACAGCCTGCTGGTGCGCGGCTCCTACGGCACCGCGTTCCGCGCCGCCGACCTGCACTACGTCTACGCACAGATCGGCAACGACGAGACCAGCGGCACCGACTTCTACCGCTGCCGCACCGAGGAAGGCGGGATCGACGACTGCCGCTTCGACAGCGAAGGCCTGATCCGCACCCGCGAGGGCAACCGCGACCTCGACCCCGAGACCAGCACGGCCTGGACCGCGGGCATGGTGTGGTCGCCGCTGGCGGGCCTGGATTTCACACTGGATTACTGGAACATCCAGATGCGCGACCAGGTGCAGGACATGTCGGTGCAGGCGATCCTGTCGGATGAAGCCGATTGCCGCATCGGCACGACGATCACGGGTGCCGCCGTGGACCAGAATTCGCCGACCTGCGTGGATGCGATCTCGCGCGTCACCCGCCTGTCCAACGACGATCTGTACGGCATCTACGTCAACCCGATCAACATCGCCCGCGAGGACACCGACGGCGTCGACGCCAGTGCCCACTACCGCTGGCAGACCTCGATCGGCACGTGGACGGCCTCGGCCAATTACACCTGGGTCAACGACCACACGATCCAGCAGTTCCCGGGCGATCCGGTCATCGACGAGTTCGTGCTCAACGCCGGTTACGACGTGCCGCGCAACAAGGCCAACGTCGGCCTGGCGTGGGAGAAGAGCCGGTGGTCGGCGTCGTTGTTCGGCAACTACATCGGCAGCCTGCCCAGCTCTGACAACTACGACGGCGTGTGGAGCGGGGACTCGACCGGCCCGGCCTGGGTCGATTCGACCTGGTGGTACAACGCCACGGTCGGTTATCGCGCCACCGATCGTTTCAGCGTCACGCTGACCATCGACAATCTGCTCGACGATAATCCGCCGGTCGATCCGACCTATACCGCGTATCCCTACTACGACGTGTCGTGGTTCGATTCGCTGGGTCGCAGTTATTATCTGCAGATGACGTACAAGTTCGGCGGCGGCTGACCGTACCGCGCCGGAAAAAACCGGAAGAAAAAATGCCCCGCTTCGGCGGGGCATTTTCTTTTGCGCGTCACCCCGCGCTGGCGGAGTACTGCGTCGATTCAGACGTTGAAGCGGAAATGCAGCACGTCGCCTTCCTGGACGCGGTATTCCTTGCCTTCCAGGCGCAGGCGGCCGGCATCGCGGGCGCCGGATTCGCCCTTGTACTTGATGTAGTCGTCATAGGCGATGGTTTCGGCGCGGATGAAGCCCTTCTCGAAGTCGGTATGGATCACCGCGGCGGCCTGCGGCGCGGTCGAGCCGCCCTTGACCGTCCACGCGCGGACTTCCTTCACGCCGGCGGTGAAGTAGGTCTGCAGGCCCAGCAGCTTGTAGGCGGCGCGGATGACGCGGTTCAGGCCCGGCTCGTCGAGGCCGAGGTCGGTCAGGAAGGCGTCGCGGTCGGCGTCCTCGAGCTGGCTGAGCTCTTCCTCGATGGCCGCGCACACCGGCACCACCTCGGCGCCCTCGCCCACTGCGCGCTCGCGCACCGCGTCCAGGTGCGGGTTGTCGTGGAAACCGTCCTCGAGGACGTTGGCGACGTACATGACCGGCTTGAGCGTCAGCAGAAACAGGTCGCGCACCTGCAGGCGGTCGTCTTCCGACAGGCCCAGCGCGCGCGCCGGCTTGCCAGAATCCAGACCGGCGCGGACGCGGCCGAGCACTTCGACGCGGATCTTGGCGTCCTTGTCACCGGTCTTGGCCGTGCGCTCGGCGCGCTGCAGGGCCTTTTCCACCGATTCCAGGTCGGCCAGGGCCAGCTCGGTATCGATCGTTTCGATATCGGCGATCGGGTCGACCTTGTTGTTGACGTGGATGACGTCCGGGTTCTCGAAGCAGCGCACCACGTGGGTGATCGCGTCGACCTCGCGGATGTGGGCCAGGAACTTGTTGCCCAGGCCTTCGCCGCTGGCGGCGCCGGCAACCAGGCCGGCAATGTCGACGAACTCGACCGCGGTCGGGATGCACTTCTGCGGCTTGACGATGCCCGACAGCGCGATCAGGCGCGGATCGGGCACCGGCACCACGCCGACGTTGGGTTCGATGGTGCAGAACGGGAAGTTGGCCGCCGCAATGCCGGCCTTGGTCAGGGCATTGAAGAGGGTCGACTTGCCGACGTTAGGCAGGCCGACGATGCCGCATTTGATGCCCATGACGCTGTACTCGCTCTGTTGCGATGCCGGCGCGGCCGGCATCAAGAATGGGGGTGGAACTCAGGCCTGCGGCGTGTGCAGCCGCTTCATGGCCTCGTTGAAATCGCCGCTGACCGCCAGCGGCAACACATCCTGGGCGTCTTCGATGGCGCGCAGGATCATCGCCTCGTCGGCGCTGCCGGGACGGCCGAGCACCCAGGACGTGACGCGATCCTTATGGCCGGGGTGGCCAATGCCGACACGCAGGCGATGGTACTTGCCGTGGCCGAGCAGCTGGCTGATGTCGCGCAGGCCGTTCTGGCCGCCATGGCCGCCGTCGAACTTGATGCGGGCGACGCCGGCGTCCAGGTCGAGCTCATCGTGAGCGACCAGCATCTGCTCCGGCTCGATCTTCCAGTAGCGCAGGGCCGCGGTGACCGACTTGCCGGACAGGTTCATGAAGGTGGCCGGCTTGAGCAGCCAGACCGGCTGGCCGGCGATGTCGACCTTGCAGGTCTCGCCGAACAGCTTGGATTCCAGACCAAAGCGGGCGCCCAGGCGTGAAGCCAGGGCGTCCACAAACCAGAACCCGGCGTTGTGCCGGGTCCGGAGGTGTTCGGCGCCGGGATTTCCCAGGCCGACAATGAGGCGCAAACCGGCAGCCATCAGAGAGTCTCACGCAGTGGCCTGCCCGCGGATGCGGGCAGGCGCACGGGACGTGATTACTTCTCGTCCTTCTTGGCGGCCTTGGTCGCCGGCACTTCGGCCGGTGCCTCTTCCGAGGTTTCCTCGGTTTCGACGCGACCGTGCTTGGCCATCACGACGGCAACGTCGTGTTCCTTGCCCAGCTTCAGTTCCGGCAGCTCGACGCCCTTGGGCAGCTTGATGTCCGACAGGTGCACGACGTCGCCGACGGCCAGCTTGGCCAGGTCGACTTCGATGAACTCCGGCAGGTCCTTGGGCAGGCAGCTGACGGTGACTTCGTTGAGCTCGTGGGTGATGACCACGTCGGCGGCCTTGCCGGCCGGCGAGCTGTCCTGGTTGAGGAAGTGCAGCGGCACGGCAGCCTTCAGCGCCTGGTTCAGGTCAACGCGCTGGAAGTCCAGGTGCATGATGATCTGCTTGAACGGATGGCGCTGCATGTCACGCAGCAGGACCGGCTCGGCCTTGCCGTCGATCTCGAGGGTCAGGATCGAGGAGTAGAACCACTCGTTCTGCTGGGCGAGCCAGGTCTTCTCGTGGTCGAGCTGGACGGGCTGCGGCGCGGCAGTGCCACCGTAGACGATGGCCGGGATGCTGGCGGCATGACGAAGACGGCGGCTCGCACCCTTCCCTTCGACGCTGCGGCCAGTGGCCTTGAGGATGTGTTCAGACATTTGGATTACTCACTTTTACTGCAATGAACCCGTCTCGCGACGGGGATGAACGCTCACCCGCGACCAGGTGAGCGGCGTTTGCGGCAACGACCGGAGCCGTCGCCGCGAATTCTTGGCCGACGGCTCAGTCGACGTACAACGAGCTGACCGATTCGCCGAAGGCAACGCGGCGGATCGTTTCAGCCAGCAGCTCGGCAACGCTGAGCTGGCGGATCTTGTTGCAGGCCCTGGCCGCTTCCGACAGGCGGATGGTGTCGGTCACCACCAGCTCGTCGAGCTGCGACTTGGTCACGTTGTCGATCGCCGCGCCCGACAGCACCGGGTGGGTGCAGTAGGCGGCGACCTTGACCGCGCCGCGCTGCTTCAACGCAGCGGCGGCAGCGCACAACGTGCCCGCGGTATCGACGATGTCGTCGACGAGAACGCAGGTCTTGCCTTCGACGTCACCGATGATGTTCATCACCGTCGACACGTTGGCGCGCGGGCGGCGCTTGTCGATGATCGCCAGGTCGGCGTCGTCGAGGCGCTTGGCGATCGCGCGGGCGCGGACCACGCCGCCGACGTCAGGCGATACCACCACCATGTTGTCGGTGCCGTGCGCGCGCCAGATGTCGGCGAGCAGCAGCGGCGAGGCGTAGACGTTGTCGACCGGGATGTCGAAAAAGCCCTGGATCTGGTCGGCGTGCAGGTCGACCGTCAACACGCGATCGGTACCGACCGCGCTGAACATCTTGGCCGCCACCTTGGCCGTGATCGGCACGCGCGAGGAGCGCGGGCGGCGATCCTGGCGGGCGTAGCCGAAGTACGGCACCACTGCGGTCACGCTGGTCACCGAGGCGCGCTTGAGCGCGTCCACCAGCACCAGCAGTTCCATGAAGTTCTCGGCCGTCGGCGCGTTCGTCGGCTGGATCACGAACACTTCCTGCCGGCGCACGTTCTCTTCGATCTCGACCTGCACCTCGCCGTCCGAGAAACGGCTGACGAGGGCCTTGCCCAGACGGATGCCGAGCTCCTTGCACACCGCGTCGGCGAGCGGGCGGTTGGCATTGCCGCTGAAAATCAGCAGGTTCCGATCGTTTTGCACAGTGCTCTCCGCTTCGCTCTGACCGTGGGCGGTAATGGGGCTGCGATCCGCCGAAACGGAGCCGCGATGATTGGCAGGGGCGGTAGGATTCGAACCTACGAATGCCAGGATCAAAACCTGGTGCCTTGGGCCTCTTGGCGACGCCCCTGCATGAGGTACCAGCGGACAGAAGCAGGAATGAGCCGGAGCCTGGTGTGGCTGTTACTCGCTCCCCGCTCCTTCCCACCTGCTTCGGGCTTCCAGCAGCGGCGAGCGCGAGGCTCCCGTCGCCAGCCAGGCCCGAAGACCCGGCGGTAGTGCCACCAGGGCCGCCTCGGCGTCATCGCGTGATGCGAATTCGACGAAACAGCCGCTGCCAGACCCGGTCAGGCGCGGCGAACCGATCTGCGAAAGTGCTGCAAACACCGCCTCTACGGCGGGTTCGCGCACGCGCAATACCGGCTCGAACGCATTCCCGAGCGGCACACCCGAAACGAAGTCCGCTATTGTCGCGGGCGCGGCATCACGCGTCAATTCAGGGGCACGGAATAACGCGGCAGTCGGCGCGTGCACGCCGGGGTCGGCCAGGACGTACCAGGCGGGTGGCAAATCGATCGGGGCGAGCTGCTCCCCCACCCCTTCGGCCCAGGCATTGTGGCCGCGAACGAAAACCGGCACGTCGGCGCCCAACCGCAGGGCCAGTGCCGCGAGCCGTTCTTCAGCCAGGCCGGCGCCCCAGAGCGCGTCCAGCGCCACGAGCACGGTCGCCGCATCCGACGAACCGCCGCCAAAACCGCCGCCGGACGGAATGCGCTTTTCGACGATGATGTCGACACCAAGCGCGACGTTAGACTCACTTTGCAGCAGTTTAGCCGCGCGAACGGTGAGGTCGTCGGCCTCGGCGACGCCGGGCGCGCTGGAGCCGTGGCGACGGATCTGGCCGTCTTCGCGGGTCCGCAGCCGGATCGAGTCGCCCCAATCCAGCAGCCGGAACACGGTCTGGAGCAGGTGGTAGCCGTCGTCGCGGCGGCCGGTGATACGCAGGAAGAGATTCAGCTTGGCCGGGGCCGGCCACAGCGACCAGCTCGATCCGGGGCCCGGGACAGGGCCCGCGTCGGACGCGCCGGAACTCATTTGCCGGCGCCGAGCGACCACTGGTCAACGATCAGCCGAACCTTCGCCTGGCCGCGCGTGGCGACCAGACGGGTCGGCAGGACCGGGCCGTCGGCAGCCGGCTGCCACTGCTGGTATTCGATCGTCCAGCCGCCCTGCTGCAGGCGCGACGGCAGGTTGCCGGCGCCGTACTCGATGCTCGCCGGACCGTATCCAGCCGAGGTGGCGCCGATTCCGCGCACCCAGTCCGAAAGCGCGCGCACGGGCACGTCCCAGCCGGTGGTCGCCTGCAGCATGGACTCGACGTCCGCGCTCTCGCGGGTTCCGCCTTCGACGCCTTCCAGGCGCGCACCGCCGCCATCGCCGCTGAGGCGCCAGCTCTGGCGCGTGACCGGGGCGCTCAGGGAAATGTCGTACCGACCCTGCTGCTCCTGCCAGTCGATGCGACCGCTGCCGCCCTGCTTGCCGTTGGAGACGGCGATGCGGCCCGACAGCGTCCAGTCGCGGACCTCGCCACGGCGCTGGTCGTTGGCGTGCGCCTGGGCGGTGTCGACGGGCACGGCGGGGGCGCGAGTGGTTGTCGACGCGCAGCCGGACAGGACGCCGAGCGACAGCACGGCGGTCAACATCACCCTGGCCAGAGCGGCCACGGCAAACGCGGTCCGGACCTTCATGCTCCGGTCTTCTCCAGCGCACGCGCCAGCGAGCGGTTGTCAGGGTCGATCTTGCGCGACTGATCGAAGTACTTGCGCGCTTCATCCTTGCGCCCGGTCACCCAAAGCACTTCGGCCAGGTGGGCGGCGATCTCGGCGTCCTTCTGCAGGGTCAGGGCGCGGCGCAGCTCGACGATAGCCTCTTCGTTGCGGCCGAGGCGGTAGAGCACCCAGCCGTAGCTGTCGACGATGGCGGGATTGTCGGGCTCGGCGGTGCGTGCGCGCTCGATCAGCTGCAGCGCTTCCTGGTAGCGCGTGGTGCGGTCGGCCAGGGTGTAGCCAAGCGCGTTGAGCGCGGCAACATTGTCCGGCTCGGCCACCAGGATCTTGCGCAGGTCGGCTTCGGCGCGCGGGACATCGTCGTGGCGTTCCCAGCCCAGGGCGCGGGCGTAGAGGATTTCCGGGTCGTCCGGGAAGGCGGCCAGGCCGCGCGCGTAGGCGTCGAGCTCGCCCGGCTGGTCCTTGTCCTTCTCGTGCAGCGACGCCTCGAGCAGATAGGCGTCACGGCGGGATTCGTCATCGGCCGCAGCATCGGACTGCAGTTCGCGCAGGAGCTTGTAGGCTTCGGCATCGCGCTTGAGTTCGTGCAGCACGTTGGCGCTGCGCAGTCGCGCCGCCCAGCGCTGCTCGCCACCGGGAACGCCGCGGTACCACTCCAGCGCTTCGTCGAAACGGTCGAGGAATTCGGCCATCTGGCCCAGCAGGAGGCGACGCTGCGGAACCGGCTCGGCGGCAGACGAGCGCAGTTCTTCGTAGAGCCGGGTCAGCGATTGCTTGTCTTCGCTCTGCGCCAGCAGCGCGGCGCGCAGGGCGTAGGTCTGGTCGTCCTGCGGCCCCCTGGCCAGCACGGCTTCGGCGGCCTGGTAATCGCCCAGGCGGTGGTACTCGTCGGCGATCGCGCGTCGCAGCTCGGCGTCCTTGCCGGCCTGGTCGGCCAGCGATGCCAGCAGCTTGCGCGCCTCGTCTTCCTTGCCCGCCTCGCGCAACTGGCTCGCGCGCAGCAGGCCGACCCGCGCCTCGCCGGGGAAGCGTTCGACCACTTCGGCGACGATGCGCTCGACCAGCTCGGGCTGTTCCAGCCCCTGCGCCAGCCCGCCGAATGCCAGCCACGCCGGCAGTTTGTTGGGGATCGCGTCGTCCTTGACCAGGCGCTCGAGCAGGCGCGCGGACTGCTTCGGGTCGCGGGACCCGCCACTGAGCACGCCCAGCGCCTGGCGCCAGCCGCTGTCGCCCGGGGCGGCCAGCAATTGGGTCAGGTACTTGCGGGCGGCGCGTTCGTCGCCGCGGCGGATCGCCAGGACCGCCTCGGCTGCGGCCAGGTTGAGGCCGTCGCCACCCTGCTTGCGCCACAGCTCCAGGGCCTCGGCGGCACGCTTGTCGTCCTTGGCCAGAAGGGCGATCCGGGTGGCGCGCTCGGCCAGGGCGACATCCTCGGCGGCGCGGGCGGCGTCGAGATAGGACTTGGCGGCTTCGTCCAGGCGCCCGGACTGGAGGGCGAACTCGCCTGCCAGCAAGGGCTCCAGCGAAACGCTGGTGGGGTCGGCGACCGTGGCGGCCTTGCCCGGTTTGGCCCGTGCGGCGTGTTCGGCCGCGGAGAGCGGTGCGGTCGCCAGCGTGGCGACAAGGATGAAACAGAGCGTGCGCAAGGCAACGGGCATCGATCAAGCCTGCAAGGCAACCAGGACGGGACGGGGCCGGTAGAATGTCGGCCTCCGCGGTAGCCAGCAGCTTATCGCAAGCACCTGAACGGAAGAGGCCCCAGTCGGCGCAGTCCGGCGCGTTGAAATGAGTTTTTACGTACTAGGCATCAATCACCAGACCGCGCCGGTCAGCCTGCGCGAGCGCGTCGCGTTTTCGGCCGACTCGGTGCCGGCAGCACTCGAGGCGCTGCGGGCCCTGCCCCAGGTCAGCGAAGTCGCCCTGTTGTCGACCTGCAACCGCACCGAACTGTATGCGGTGGCGGACGACGACGGCCAGGCCCTGGCCGACTGGCTGGCCACGCACCCGGACGAGGTCGGCGACCTGCATGCCTACCTCTACCGCCATCGCGATGCCGAGGCCGTGCGCCATCTGTTCCGCGTTGCCACCGGGCTCGACTCGCTGGTGCTGGGCGAACCGCAGATACTGGGCCAGGTGAAGGATGCCTGGGCCAGCGCGCGCAGCGCCGGCAGTCTTGGCAGCCAGCTCGACCGCCTGTTCCAGCATGCCTTCACCACCGCCAAGCGGGCGCGCACCGACACCCGCATTGGCGCCAACCCGGTATCGGTGGCCTCGGCCGCGGTGCGCCTGGCGCAGGAATCGTTCGCCCGTCTCGAGGACTCGACCGTGCTGCTGATCGGCGCCGGCGAAACCATCGAACTGGCCGCGCGCCACCTGGTGCAGGCGCGCGCCAAGCGCCTGCTGATCGCCAACCGCACCCTGGCCCATGCGCAGGAACTGGCCACCCGCCACGGCGGCGTCGCCCTGCCGCTGAGCGAACTGGACAAGCACCTGGGCGAGGCGGACGTGGTGATTTCCGCCACCGCCAGCCGCGAGCCGATATTGCGCAAGGCCCAGGTCTCCGCTGCGCTGGCGACGCGCCGGCACCGGCCGATGCTGCTGCTCGACCTGGCCGTGCCGCGCGACATCGGCGCCGACGTCGCCGAGCTCAAGGATGTGTTCCTCTACACCGTCGACGACCTGGAGCGGGCGATCGAGGACAACCGGCGCGGCCGCCGCGAAGCGGCCACCGAGGCCGAAGCGATCGTCGAAATGCAGGTCGCGCGCTTCACCGAAACCCTCGCCGCCAGCACCCGCACCGCGCCGCTCAAGCGCCTGCGCGCGCACGGCGAATCGGCCCGGGCCGATGTGCTGGCCAAGGCGCAGCAGCAGCTCGCGGCGGGCCAGGATCCGCAGGAAGTGCTGAACTTCCTCGCCCACACCCTCACCAACCGCCTGTTGCATGCGCCGACCGTGGCGCTGCGCGAGGCGGCGCTGACCGGCAACGCCGAACTGGCGCGGGCAGCGGAGAAGCTGTTTCCCGAAAGCGAACCCGGAGTGGACCAGGGCGAACAGCGCGAAGCCTAGCGACCGTGGCGACCGCAGCACGCGTTCCCCACCCAGTCCACACCCGGTTCGCCCATGACCCCTACCCTGCGTCGCAAGCTCGAAGCCCTCGCCGAACGCCGCGAAGAACTCGAGCGCCTGCTGTCGGACCCCGGCGTGATCGGCGATGCCGATCGCTTCCGCAAGCTGTCGCGCGAATTCGCCCAGCTCGAACCGGTGGCCCATGCACTGGCCGCCGAAGCACAGGCCAGGCGCGACCTGGCGGCAGCCGAGGGCATGCGCGACGACCCCGAACTGAGCGAACTGGCGCAGGAGGAAATCGCCGCGGCCAATGCGCGCCTGCAGCAGCTCGATGTCGAACTGCTCGCGCACCTGGTGCCCAGGGATCCGCGCGACGAAGGCGACATCTACCTCGAGGTTCGCGCCGGCACCGGCGGCGACGAAGCGGCGATCTTCGCCGGCGACCTGTTCCGCATGTACGCGCGCTATGCCGAGCGGCAGGGCTGGAAGGTCGAGATCGAATCCAGCAGCGCCGGCGAGCACGGCGGCTTCAAGGAAGTGATCGCGCGCGTGGAAGGGCGCGGCGCCTATTCGCGCCTGAAGTTCGAATCGGGCACGCACCGCGTGCAGCGCGTGCCGGCGACCGAATCGCAGGGCCGCATCCACACCTCGGCGGCGACGGTGGCGATCATTCCGGTCGAGGCCGAGGGTGAACCGATCGAGATCAACCCGGTCGACCTGAAGGTCGACACCTTCCGCTCCAGCGGCGCCGGCGGCCAGCACGTCAACAAGACCGAGTCGGCGATCCGCATCACCCACGTGCCCAGCGGCGTGGTCGTGGAAAGCCAGACCGAGCGCAGCCAGCACGCCAACCGCGACAAGGCGATGAAGCGCCTGGCCGCGATCCTGGCCGAAGCGCAGGCGGCCAAGGCCGCCGCAGCGCAGGCGTCGATCCGCAAGCTGCAGGTCGGCAGCGGCGATCGCAGCCAGCGCATCCGCACCTACAACTTCCCGCAGGGCCGCATCACCGACCATCGCGTCGAAGGGCTCACGCTGTATGACCTGCCCAATGTCATCGAGGGCGACATGGAAGAACTGCTCGGCCGTCTGCAGCACGAACACCAGGCCGACGAACTGGCGCGCCTGACGCTCGATGCCTGAGCCGCGCCTCCCCTGGCGTCGCTACAATCGGCTCCACCCCGTGCCATCGGAACCGCCATGCCCCTGGAGATCACGCCCGCCACGCTGAGCGACCTCGACCAGCTCGCACCGCTGTTCGATGCCTACCGCGGCTTCTACGAGCAGCCATCGGACCTGGCGCTGGCCCGGCAATTCCTGCGCGAACGCATCGAGCACGACGAGTCCGTGATCTGGCTTGCGGTGAACGACGACGGCGCGGCCGGCTTCACCCAGCTTTACCCGACGTTCTCGTCGGTGCGCGCGGCGCGGGTGTGGGTGCTCAACGATCTGTATGTCGCCGCGAGCGCGCGGCGCCAGGGCGTGGCACAGGCGCTGCTGACCGCCGCGGCGATGTTCGCCCGCGACGCCGGTGCGATCCGCCTGGAACTTGAGACCACGCCCGACAACGGCCACGCCCAGGCCCTGTACGAATCCACTGGCTGGCGTCGCTACGACGACACGCTGCGCTATCACCTCGCCCTGGCCTGAGGCCGTGCACAACGACCCGCGCATCGAGTTGCGCCGCTCGCTCGAGCGCAACCCCGGCGACGCCTATGCCTGGATCGTGCTGGCCGAACACGAACTCGACCGCGGCGATGCAGCTGCGGGCGCAACCGCGGCGCGCCGCGCACTGACCCTTCAGCCCGGCCACCCGGAAGCGCTGGCGCGACTGGGCCGCGCGCAGTGGATGCAGGGTCAGCGCGGCGAAGCGGTCGCCAGCCTCCGCGCCGCCGCCGCCAACGCACCCGACCATCCCGGCATCGCCGTCTGGCTGGGCCACGCACTGGAGGACACCGGCGAAGCCGAGGCGGCATCGCAGGCCTACGCGCGTGCGCACGACCTGGCCCCGGACGAACCGCAACTGGCCGCCTACCTGCTGGCATGGCGACGAAAGCTTTGCGACTGGCGCGACCTGGACGCGCTTTCGCGCCAGGTACGCGGCGCGGTCAACGACGGACGCGCATCGGTGGAACCGTTCGCCTTCCTCAGCGAAGACGTCAGCGCACAGGAACAACTGCGCTGCGCGCGCCTGCGCGCGGGCATCGTGGCGGCCGCGGTACGACCCCTGCCGCCAGCGCAGCCGGTGGCCACCGGTGCGCCGATACGCGTGGGCTTCCTGTCGAACGGCTTCGGCGCCCACCCGACCGGCCTGCTGACGGCGGCGATGTTCGAACAGCTCAAGGCGCAGGCCGATCTGGAAGTGCATCTGTTCGCGCTCAACCGCGACGACGGCAGCCCGATCCGGAAGCGGCTGCACGCCGCAGCACACACGCTGCACGACGTATCGATGCGTCCGCACGCGCAGGTGGCACTGGCGATCCGCGATGCCGCCATCGAGGTCCTGTTCGACCTGCGCGGCTGGGGCGGCGGCGGTGCACCGGAAGTGCTGGCGATGCGTCCGGCACCGGTGCAGGTGAACTGGCTTGCCTACCCGGGCACGTCGGGCGCCCCCTGGATCGACTGCGTGCTGGCTGACCGCTTCGTACTGCTGGAGACGATGGCCGGGGATTTCAGCGAAACCGTGACCTGGCTGCCGCGCTGCTTCCAACCCTCGGACACGACCCGCGCGATCCCGCCGCCACCCTCGCGCGCACAGTGCGGACTGCCCGAACGCGGCGACAACGGCGAAGGCGTGGTGTTCTGCTGTTTCAACAACAGCTACAAGCTCAACCCGCGCAGCATGACGCGCGCACTGGCGGTGCTGCGCGAGGTCCCCGGCAGCGTGCTGTGGCTGCTGTCCGGCCCCGGCCTGGCCGACACACGCCTGGCTGAATTCGCACGCAGCAACGCAATCGACCCGGCCCGGCTGGTGTTCATGCCCAAGCAACCGCACGCCGACTACATGGCGCGACTCCAGCACGCCGACCTCTTCCTCGACACCGAACCCTACAACGCCCACACCACCGCATCCGACGCACTGTGGGCTGGTTGCCCGGTGCTGACGCGCCCAGGCGAAACATTTGCCGCGCGCGTCGCCGGCAGCCTCAATCATTACCTGGGCATGGACGACATGAACGTCGCCGACGATGCTGCATTCGTCGCGCGCGCCGTATTACTGGGACGTAACCCACCGACACTGACCGCACTCAGGCAAGAGCTGGCGCAGAAACGAACCAGCAGCGGCCTGTTCGACATGCACGGATTCGCAATCGATTTCGCCACTGCCGTGCGCGCCATGGCGCGCCGCTGACCCGCACGGACTACACCAACTCCGCAGGTCCGCAACTCCGTAGGTCCTCAGGTCCGCGGTCCGCAGCAAACGAAGACCGGGCCTCGACGCGCCGAGCGCCGGTCGCTGGGCTGGGATTGCTCCGCAGCGGGCCATGGATGGCCCGCGCCCCGCATCGGACAGGAGTCCGCCTAAGGGGCGGAGCAATCCCAGCCCAGCGGCCGGCGCCCCTCCGAAGGCCGACCACCCAAGCCCCAAAGCGCCCAAGCGCCCAAGCGCCCAAACACCCGACAAACCCCAGCACCAACGCGCGCCCAAACCTGCACTGCGACCACACCAACGATCGGTTAGGCTCGCCGCCATGACTGCCGAACGCGACCTGATCCCCCTCAACCTGTGCGTCCTGACCGTATCGGACACACGCACCCTGGCCGAAGACAGCTCCGGCGATTACCTCGTGCAATCGCTGACTGCCGACGGCCACCGCCTGGCCGACCGCCAACTGCTCCCCGACGACCGCTACCGCATGCGCGCCGTGGTATCGCAATGGATCGCCGATGACAGCATTGACGGCATCCTCGTCACCGGCGGCACCGGCTTCACCGGCCGCGACTCCACGCCAGAAGCACTGCTGCCGCTGCTCGACAAACAGATGCCGGGCTTCGGCGAACTCTTCCGCGCGATCAGCTTCGACGAGATCGGCACCTCCACCGTGCAGTCACGCGCCTTCGCCGGCCTCGCCAACGGCACATTCGTGTTCGCACTGCCCGGATCCACGTCGGCCTGCCGCACCGCCTGGGAAAAGATCATCCGCCACCAACTCGACGCACGCACCCGGCCGTGCAACCTGGCCACACTGCGTCCGCGCCTCAAAGAGCGCTGAGCCGATACAACCACGCCACTGGACCACCGGAGCCTGATCATGCCGTTGGACACCACCCTGCAACTGCTCGCCCGGGCCCGCGGCCTGAGCGCGGCCGACATCGCCACCGCCATCCCGCGCGCGGGCGTGGCCACCGTCAGCGCCTGGCTGCGCGGCGACAAGATGCCCGGCAAGGAGCAGCTCGACGCACTGGCGCGCGCGTTCGGCGTACCGGCCGGCGCGCTGCTCGCCGAACTGGCCAGCACCCTCGATCCGGCACGCACCCAGGGCGAGCACGCCCTGCTCAACGCCTACCGCGCCCTGTCCACGCGCCAGCAGGGCGCGCTGCTCGAAGTGGCGCGCAGCATGGCCGACACCGGCAGCAAGCGACGCAGGAGCAAGTAATGGCCGACCTCAAGCGCAAGCAATACGACGCCCTGCTTGAACCGCTGCAGATCGAGCTGGCCAACATGGCGCGCTGGCTCAAGCACGAAGGGCGGCGCCTGGTGGTGCTGTTCGAAGGCCGCGACACCGCCGGCAAGGGCGGCGCGATCAGCGCCATCTCCGAACATCTCAACCCGCGCCAGTGCCAGGTCGTCGCGCTGCCCAAGCCGAGCGAACGCGAAAGCGCGCAGTGGTACTTCCAGCGCTACGTGCCCTACCTGCCCGCGGCCGGCGAGATCGCCCTGTTCGATCGCAGCTGGTACAACCGCGCCGGCGTCGAACAGGTGATGGGGTTCGCCAGCGACGCGCAGGTCAAGGCATTCCTGCGGCAGACACCGACCTTCGAAAAGCTGCTGGTGGACGACGGCATCCTGCTGTTCAAGTACTGGCTGTGCTGCGACCAGGACGAACAGGAGCAGCGCTTCCTCGAGCGCCTCGACGACCCGCTCAAGCGCTGGAAGTTGTCACCGATCGATTTCGAGGCGCGCAAGCATTACGACGACTACACGCGCGCGCGCGAGGCGATGCTCGCCGCGACGCACAGCAAGCACGCACCGTGGACGCTGGTCGACTTCAACGACCAGAAGCGCGGCCGGCTGACGCTGATGCGCGACCTGCTCGACCGACTGCCCGATACACGCGTGAGCGAGGAGCCGATCGTGTTCGAGCCGCTGCATGGCAAGGCGAAGAAAGAGAAGTTCGGCGTGATCGAGCCGATCCGCACGCTGAAAGGCTAGCGTCCTGCGCTGCCCGGTCTACGGGTCAGGTGACAACAAAGTCCTCGCCGGCTTCCTGATCCAGCGCCGCCAGACGTTCGAGATCGTCCACGTGCGCGGTCGCCGGGCCCTGGCGCAACCACGCAGCGAGACGGTCGAGGGCCACGTCGTCGCCGGCGGCAAGCACTTCGACGCGACCGTCGGGCAGGTTCCTGGCAAATCCACGCAGGCCCAGCGCCAGCGCCTGGTCGCGCGTGGAAGCGCGGAAGAACACGCCCTGGACGCGACCGCTGACGATGAAGCGTGCCGCGCTCATGACTTGGTCGCGACGGCCGCGGGTTGTTCCTGCGGGCCGCCGGCCTTGGCGATCGCCGCCTCGATGTCGTGCGCGGTGACCGGCCCGAGGAACTTGTCGGCGATCTTGCCGTCGGGCCCGATCAGGTAGGTCATCGGCAGGCCGCGCGGGGTTTCGAATGCCGCCGGTGGATCAAAGGTGTCGATGATCGCCACCGGGTAGGCGACCGGATGCTTGACCAGGAAGGCGCGCATGTCGGCCGGCTCGATTTCTTCGTAGGCCAGGCCCAGCACTTCGATGTGCTCGCGCATCGCGTCGAGCGCCGACAGTTCCGGCATTTCCTTCAGGCAGGGCTTGCACCAGGTCGCCCAGAAGTTCACCACGACCCACTTGCCGCGATGCGCGGCCAGGTCGTAAGCCTTGCCGTCGACCGTGGCGATCTTCAGCTCGGGCGTGTCCGAGGGAGCGGCCGGCGTTGCCGGCGCGACCGGGGCAGTCGGCGCCGCGGCCTCTGGCTTCGCCGGCGCCTGTGCTTCCGGCGCCTGCTTCTGGCAGCCAGCGAGGAACACTGCGGCGGCCAGCACCGTCGCGGCGCATGCCCGGGCAGGGAGGGTGAGCGAACGGTTCGACATCGGACTAGACCTCTTCGGAATGGATGGTGGAGGCGCGGCGCTTGAGCAGCTCGCGCAGGGGAATGCGCAGTTCATCGAGAACGGCGATGGCCGAGCGTCCCAGTGCATCCTCGCGGCACGGCAGCACCGCCTCGGCGATCGGGATGCGCAGCTGGCAGGCCTCGTACAGTTCGGCCAGGGTGAGTTCGTCGAGGTCGCGGGTGAGCAGCCACTCGCCGTCCTCGGCGCGGCGCACGACATTGATCTGGTCGAGCTGGGCGAGCATCTGCTGCACCAGCGCATCGGTCAGCATCGGCTCGAGCTGCTCGATGTCGTCGATGTGCAGGCCGCCGCCCTTCCTGCGCGCGTCGTTGAAGCGACCGAGCAGGCGCAGCAAGCCATAGATTTCGTGGCCCAGCGGCAGGCGCATGCTGGCGGGCTGGTAGCGGAACGCCGACATCGACGAGGCCAGCGACGCGCCCAGCAGGATTGCGATCCAGCTCAGGTAGATCCACAGCAGGAAGATCGGCACGAAGGCGAGCGTGCCGTAGATCTTCGAGTAGGACCCGAAGTTGCCCAGGTACAGGCCGATGCCCCACTTCACCGATTCGAACAGGAACGTGGCCAGCATCGCGCCGGCGATGGCGTGCCGCCACTGGATCGTGCGGTGCGGCACCACCCGGTAGATCGCGGCGAAGGCAAGCAGTTCGATCGCGATCGGCGCCAGGCGCAGCAGCAGCCGCTGCAGCATGTGCCCGGCTTCGGTCTCGAAGACCGACATGGCGAAGAACCGTGCCGAGATTGCCAGGCTCGCCGCGGCCATCAGCGCGCCCAGGGTCAGCACGGTCCAGTAGACCAGGAAGCGCCCGACCTTCGGCCGGCCGCTCTTGACCCGCCAGATCCGGTTGAAGGTGGCCTCCACGCCGTTGAGGGTGATCAGCAGCGACACCACCAGGGCGATCACGCCGGCGGCGGTGAGCTGGCCGGCGTTGGCCGAGAACTGCTTGAGGTAGGACTCGACCGAGCGCGCCGCACTGGGCACGAAGTTGGAGAAGATGTAATCGCTGAGGCGATCGCTCCACTCGCCGAATACGGGGAACGCCGACAGCACGCCGAACACCACCATCGACAGCGGCACCAGCGCGAACACGGTCGTGTACGACAGGGCGCCGGCGGCCTGGAACAGGTTGTCGTCGAGGAAGCGTTTGGCGAGGAAGCGGAAGAAGGTGCCCGCGCGTGCGCGGTCACGCGCGCGCTCGCCCCAGCGGTTCAAGGTGTTCAGCGGCTCCATCGGGCGGAGGGTAACCGATGCGCGGGGAGCACGGGGTTATGTGGCGCCGCAGGTCACGCCCAGTCGCCACATCCTCTATCCTTCCCGGCTTACGGGATGCCCGCCTCACGAAGCAATGCGATGACCGAGATTCTGGTGCTCTATTACAGCCGCGGCGGTTCGGTGGCGCGTCTGGCGCGGCACATCGCACGCGGCATCGGCGAGGTCGAGGGCGTCAGCGCACGCATCCGCACCGTGCCGCCGGTGGCTGCGGTCACGCAGACCGCGGCGCCGCCGGTGCCGGAGGACGGCGCACCCTATGTCGAGGCGCGCGACCTGGTCGAATGCGCCGGCATCGCACTGGGCAGCCCGACCCGCTTCGGCAACATGGCCGCGCCGGTCAAGCATTGGTTCGACGGCCTCGGCGCGGAGTGGGCCAGCGGCACGCTGGTCGACAAGCCCGCCGCGGTGTTCACCTCCACCGCAACCATGCATGGCGGCCAGGAGTCGACCCTGCTGACCATGATGGTGCCCTTGCTGCACCACGGCTGCGTTCTGGTTGGCATTCCGTACACCGAGCCGGCGCTGACCACCACGCGCAGCGGTGGCACGCCCTACGGCGCCAGCCATGTCGCCGGCAGCGCCGACGACCCGCAGCCCAGCGACGAGGAAGCGCAGCTGGCCCGTGCCCTGGGCCGCCGCCTGGCGACGCTGGTCGCGAAGGTGGCCGCATGAGCGCGCGGCAGGTGTTGATTGCCGCGCTGCTGGCGCTGGCGGCGGTGTTCGTGGCCTGGTTTGCGCCGCAGCCATCGCCGCGGGCAGCCCTGGCCGTGTTCGCGCTGCCGCCGGTGCTGCTGGCGGCGGCGGCACTGCGGGGCAGCCGCAAGGCCGCGTTCTGGGCCGGCGTGTTCGCTCTGGGCTGGTTCAGCCACGGCGTGATGGTGGCCTGGTCGCGGCCGGAGGAACGCGGCCACGCCATCGCCGAGATCGTGCTGGCGCTGGTGATCATCTTCGCCGGCAACTTCCCCGGCCTGCGCGCGCGTTTCGCCCGCAAGCGCTGAATGCCCAGGGGGGCGAGCTGACAGCGCCTGCCGGCGCCAGGGCGGCGCTCGCGTGGCGATCGGACTGCGGCCGTATAATCGCGGCCACCTCCCCCTGCGCGCGCATCACACGATGGATCAGCTCTGCATCGTCACCACCGGCGGCACGATCGACAAGATCTACTTCGACGACAAGTCGGACTACCAGATCGGTGAGCCGCAGATCGGCGGGATCCTGCGCGAGCTGGGCGTCGCCTTCCAGTTCAACGTGATCCCGATCCTGCGCAAGGATTCGCTGCACATCACCGCCGAGGACCGCGAGCTGATCCGCGCCACCATCGCCGCCCAGCCCACGCGCCACATCCTGCTCACCCATGGCACCGATACGATGGTCGAGACCGCCAGGGTGCTGTCGAGCCTGGGCGACAAGACCATCGTCCTGACCGGCGCGCTGAGCCCGGCCCGCTTCCGCGGTTCCGATGCCGAGTTCAATGTGGGCTGCGCGGTCGGCGCGGTGCAGTCGCTGCCGCCGGGTGTCTACATCGCCATGAACGGCCGCATCTGGGACCCGACGAAGGTCCGCAAGAACGTGGCTGCCAATCGCTTCGAAGCGAACTGATCCGGCAGTCGCGGGACACAAGAGCGCCCCGGTCAAAGCCGGGGCGTTTTTTTGCGCGGGACTCAGGGCTGATGGGTCTGCTCCGGTTCCGGCGGGCCGACCGGAGGCAGCGGCGGAATCGTCGCATCCTGCGCGGCGATCGCGTTGACGATGCCCGCCCCGATTGGCTTCGACTGTCGCGTCTTCGCGGCCGAGGCCGTGGACTTCAGCAACGCCTCGATTTCGGCCGGCGATCTGGGCGTGGGCGCCACGGACTGGATCAACGCCACCACGCCGGTCACATGCGGCGCCGCCATGGAAGTCCCGCTCGAGAAGCCGTAGCTTTCGGCTTCGGGCCCGGTCCTGCCGCTGTTGAGGGTCGACAGGATGGCCACGCCCGGTGCGGCAACGTCGATCCCGGCTCCGTAGTTCGAGAACAGTGCGCGCCGACCCAGCCGCGTGGTCGCAGCCACGGCTATCACGTTCTTGCAGCCGGCTGGCGAGTGGCCGGCCACATCCTCGCCATCGTTGCCGGCGGCGGCGACCACGGTCGTGCCGCGGCCGACGGCCCGGTTGATCGCACGTTGCATCGTGGCGCCGCAGGTTCCTCGATGGCCCAGGCTCAGGTTGATGACTTCGGCCGGGTTGGCGTTGGCCGGCACGCCGTGGACGGCGCCGCCCGAGGCCCAGACGATCGCATCGGCAACGTCTGAGTCGTGACCGCCACAAGTGCCCAGTACGCGCACCGGAACGATCCAGGCGCCGTGCGCAACGCCGGCCACGCCCTTGGCGTTGTCGGTTACCGCGTCGATGGTGCCCGCGACGTGGGTGCCGTGCCAGTTGGAGTGTCGCGCCGGGTCTGCCTTGCCGCACTGACCTTCGCTGCGCCAGTTGCCCGGGTCGGAAGGATCGCTGTCGCGGCCGTCGCCGTCGTTGGACATCCGGGTACTGCTGATGAAGTCGTACCCGGCGATGACGTTCTCATCGAGGTCGCTGTGGCGGGTGATGCCGGTATCGAGCACCGCGACTACGGCGCCGCCGCCGTCATTGAGGCGCCACGCCTTGTCGGCGTGGATTCCGTTGCGGCCGCCCAGCCCCCACTGCATCCGGTAGCGCGGGTCGTCGGGTTCCCGGGTCGGCTGGTTGAGGTGATCGACCTCGACGTATTCCACGCCCGGGTCGCTGGCGATCTGGCGCATCAGCGAGGCCGCCTCGGCCCGATCCAGCTGGCGGCTGGAACTGACCACTTCGGCGCCGGTGGCGATGCGCCGAACGTGCCTGAGCGCGATGCCCTTGCCGCCCCTGCGCCCTCGCCGCTGCGAGGCGGACTCGAGCGAGCGCGTCATGGCGTCCGGATCCGCCTGGGCGGCACTGCCGTCGCGGTATTTGACGATGAAACGGTCGTAGTTCCAGCCTGCTTCCATGCCGGAAAGGTTGACGCGGGCCTGCTGAGCAGACGCCGGCGTGGTGGCCGCCGACAGGGCGACGGCCATGGTCGCGAACAGCGATCGCACGCGGATGGAACGTGGTGGTTGGACAGACATCATGGGAATCCCCAGGTTCGAACTGCGAAATGACAGCCGCCGCCAGGCTTGAGGCGCGCAGCTGGACGCAAGACAGTCATCGGCACCGCAGCGCGCTGCGGTATCGCCGGTCATCACACAGGTCGGAATCGGAAGGAACGATGTCCCGTCGGGCAGCGATTGCGTGGTGGCCGGTCCCGACCGGTGCGACGCACCAGTCGGGAAAGCGCGGCCCCACACCGCTACGGGCGAATGTACTTCGGTTCGCCAGCTGCGCAACACTGCGCAGACGAAGTGCCCTCGCGCGCAACAACATCGGCCCGGTTGCAGACGGCGCCGCGCGCATCTGCACGCCGCCGCAGGTCAGACCGGACCAGATCACAACGTCATGCTCCAGCCCTTGAGATAACCCACGTCGCCTCCGGCGTTGTCGTACACGCGCAGCATCCAGGTTCCCTTGATCGCTTGCCTGGACAGATTCAGCGAAACCGTCTTGCTGAGGTTGTCGACATGGCTGCCGTTGCGTTCGTGGAGGTCGTAGATCGAGCCGTCCGGCGCCAACAGTTGCACCCTCAGGTCACCCTGGTAGGTGTGCTCGATATCGAACGTCACCGAGGCATTCTTCGGGCCGCCCCCCCAGCGGGATGACACCGTGATCGGGCTGCTGGAGCTGGCGTGATCGTAGATCGGATAGTCGGCGTTGTTTCTGTAGGTCTGCGCACCGCCGCCGCTGTAGCTGCCGGTCAACGAAACGGCTCCAAAGGCGCTGTTTCCACGAAGCAGCACGTAGTACGTTCCGTCCTTGGTCGCCGCGATGTCGCACGTCTCGTTGTTGCCCTCGCTGGCGGATCTGCAGTCGTACGTAGCGGGTGTCGGCACACCGCCAAACCTGACGTACAGGTCGGCATCGCCGACACCATCCCTGGTGGTGAACCTCAGGCCCGAAGCTCCCGCAGGGACGTACAGCGAGTACATCTGTTCGCTGTTGACCGAGCCGCTGATGCGGGTTGCGACCACGCCGTTGTCGAGCCCGGTGGCGGCCGTCGATGGCGTGGGGCCGTTGGCCGCATCGACGGCCGCCTTTGCGCTGAGGATGCCCGGACCAACAGGTCGCGACGGTGTCGACGGGAACGCCGTGACGTTGCCTTTGATGAGCGCCTCGACCTGCGCCGGTGTCCTTGGCGTGGTGGCCACCGACTGGATCAGTGCAGCCACGCCGGAAACATGTGGCGCTGCCGTCGAAGTGCCGTTGTACGACGTGTAGGTCTCCGTGCCCGGCGTGGTGGCGCCGCTGTTGGCCGTGGACACGATGCCTGAGCCGGGTGCTGCGATGTCGATCATCGAGCCATGGTTGGAGAAGCTCGCGCGTGCGCCAGTGTCGGTAACCGCAGCCACGACGATGACGTTGTTGCAGTTGGCTGGCCTGAAACCGGCGACGTCGGATGAAACATTGTTGGCTCCCGTGACGATCGTGGTGCCACGGCCGACTGCTTCATCAATGGCGCGCTGGAAGGTGAATCCGCAATCGGCGACGTCGCCAAGACTGAGGTTGATGACTTCGGCTGGATTGGCATTGACGGGAACGCCACTGACAGCGCCGCCGGAAGCCCAGATGATGGCGTCGGTGATGTCGGAGTCGAACCCGCCGCACGTGCCCAGTACACGAACCGGGACGATCCTGGCGCCATGGGCGACACCGGCGACGCCGCGGGCGTTGTTCGTCACCGCGGCAATCGTGCCGGCGACGTGCGTGCCGTGCCAGCTCGAGGCCCGTGCGCGATGGATGCCACCGCACTGGTTGGCGCTGATCCAGTCTCCGGGGTCGCTGGCATCGCTGTCGCGTCCGTCGCCATCGTTGGACACACGGATATCGGCGATGAAGTCGTAGCCGGGCAGCACGTTCGCGTCGAGATCGCTGTGATCGACGATGCCGGTGTCGAGCACCGCCACTACCGTGCCGCTGCCGCTGGTGACGTCCCAGGCCTGGTTGGCCCTGATGCCAGGGGCACCGGAGAGTCCCCACTGCTCGCTGTATCGGGGGTCGTCGGGGACGATCTGCGCCTGGTTCACCTGGTCGATCTCGACATACTCGACGCTCGGATCGGCGCCAATCTGTCGCATCAGCGCCTGCATTTCGACACGGTCCAGCTTGCGATCGACGCGGATCACTTCTGCACCCGTCGCGGTGCGGCGAAGATGCTGAAGGTCTATCGCTCTGCTGCGGCCAAAGGTCGTGGCGGCGCGATCCAGCGACCTGCGCATCAGGGCACCATCGCGGTAGGCGTCGCTGTCGTCCTGGTATTTGACGATCAAACGGTCGTAGCCGCCCTCGGCCTGCATGCCGGAAACGTTCATGCGTGCCTGTTGAGCCGACGCAGGAGCGGCGATGGCGAACAGAACGATTGCTGCGGCAGTGCATAGCAGGTGTGCGCGGAACAGGTTCGGACGTCGGATGTCCATCTGGCATTCCTTTGTTGTGTGCGGACTCCGCAAATCCAGGCAACTACCCCAGGAGGCAGCGGGCTGCAGCCTCGCAGGGGTTCTGCCGGGGAATACCTGTCAGCTCAATCGCCCTCAACTGGGTGCGAATTGGCCCACCTTCGAAGACTGGCCCGCCCTGATTTGAAAGGGCGCGATTTCTTCACGCGCAAACCTGCGAAGCGTACCTGCGAATGAGTCGACAGTGGGGACGCCTCCGTGCATCGATCCGCCAAATTGAAACGCCCCGGCAATTGCCGGGGCGCTCAGGCGTGGCGCGGTGAATGCGCGTGCCCGTATCAGAACGTCACGCTCCAACTGTTGATGTAGCCCACGTCGCCGCCGGCATTGTCGTTGACGCGCAGCTTCCACGTGCCGTTGAGCGGTTCGCTGGACAAGTTCAGCGTGACCGTCTTGTTGACGTTGTCGGCGCTGCCGCCGGTGCGGTTGTGGATGTTGTAGAGCGAGCCGTCCGGCGCGACCAGGTCCACCTTCAGGTCGCCCTGGTAGGTGTGCACGATCGCGACCGTCACCGAGGCATTGCTCGGGGCGTTGCCGGTCCGGCCCGACACCGCGATCGGGCTGTCGACGGTGGCGTTGTCGTTGATCGTGAAGTCGGCGGTGTTGCTGTAGGTCTGCGTGCCGCCGCCACCGCCAGTGGTGTAGCTGCCGGTCAGCGACAGGCCCGAGTACGCCGCATAGCCACGCACCAGCACGTAGTACTTGCCGGCCTGCGCCGTGGCGATGTTGCAGGTCTCGGCATTGGTGCTGGTTTCGGACTTGCAGTCGTACGTGGTGGTGGTCGGGGCGCTGCCGAACTTGACGTACAGGTCGGCATCGCCGGTGCCACCGCTGGTGACGAACTTCAGGCCGGTGGCGCCGGCCGGAACGTCGAGCGAGTACAGCTTGTCGCTGCTGGCGGCGCCGCTGACACCGGTCACGGCCACGCCGTTGGTCAGCGGGGTCGTGGTCGGCGGCGGCGTGGTGCCGTTGGTGGCGTCGACGACGGCCTTGGCATTGAGGATGCCCGGGCCGATCGGCTGCGACGGCGTCGACGGGAACGCGGTGACGTTGCCCTTGATCAGCGCCTCGACCTGCGCCGGCGTCTTCGGCGTGGTCGCCACCGACTGGATCAACGCGACCACGGCGGCAACGTGCGGTGTCGCCATCGAGGTGCCGTTGTAGGACGCGTAGGTCTCGGCGCCCGGCGTGGTGGCGCCACTGTTGAGGGTGGACAGGATGTTCGAGCCCGGCGCGGCGATGTCGATCAGCGAACCGTAGTTTGAGAAGCTCGAACGCGCACCGGTGCTGGTGATCGAAGCCACCGCGATGACGTTGTTGCAGTTCGCCGGCGAGGCATTGGAGACATTGGTGTTGTCGTTGCCGGCGGCGATGACCAGGGTGGTGCCGCGACCGACCGCGCCATTGATCGCCGTCTGCGTGGTGGTGCCGCAGGCGCCGCTGCCGCCAAGGCTGAGGTTGATGACCTCGGCCGGGTTGGCATTGGCGGGCACGCCACTGACCGTGCCTCCGGACGCCCAGGTGATCGCGTCGGCGATGTCGGAGTCATAACCGCCGCAGGTGCCGAGCACGCGCACCGGGACGATCTTGGCGCCATGGGCAATGCCGGCAACGCCCTTGGCGTTGTTGGTCACCGCGGCGATGGTGCCGGCGACGTGGGTGCCGTGCCAGCTGGAGTTCTGCGCCGCGTGGGTGCCACCGCACTGGTTGGCGGTGACCCAGTCGCCCGGATCGCTGGGATCGCTGTCGCGGCCGTTGCCATCGTTGGACACAGCGGTGTCGATGATGAAGTCGTAGCCGGGCAGGATGTTGGCGCTCAGGTCGCTGTGGCTGGTGATGCCGGTGTCGAGCACCGCGACCACCGCGCCGCTGCCGTTGGTGACATCCCAGGCCAGGTTGGCCTTGATGCCGTAGGTGCCCGAATAGCCCCACTGCTCGCTGTAGCGCGTGTCGTTGGGCGTGAGCAGCGCCTTGTTGAGCTTGTCGACTTCGACATATTCCACGCTCGGATCGGCGGCGATCTGGCGCATCAGCGTCTCGGCCTCGACGCGGTCGAGCTTGCGCGCGGCGCGGACCACGTCGGCACCGGTGGCGATGCGACGGATGTGGGTCAGGCCGAACGACTTGCCGGCCGAACCGATCGCACTGCGCATGGTGGCAGCGTTGGTCTGGGCGGCGCTGCCGTCCTTGTACTTGACGATGAAACGGTCGTTGCCGCCGTTGTCGGCCTGCAGGCCGGAGAGGTTGATGCGGGCCTGCTGGGCCAGGGCCGGTGCGGCGAACGTGGCCGAAATGGCCACGACAGTGGCGACGGAGAGTGCGTGCATGCGGATGCGACGCGGGAGACGATTCGACATCGGATGGAACCCCCAAAAGTCAGGAACTTCGTGATGGTCGGGTCCGGCCTGCCGATGCGATCGCCTCGCCGCGAACGGATCGCTGCGAATCACCACCCCGGGGCCGGGCACGTTCGGCGGTTCGCCACGTCGAGGTGGCGACCGTTTGCTGCCAACAACCACGACCGCAGGCGGGCTGCGGCCGACCCGGGCATCACGCACGCACGCGGCCACCGGTACCGGGGCGTGGAGCCCCATCTGGCGCGGGGACGGCGAGGAATGCGCGCTGTCGGGCCTTGCACCCCGCCCGCCAACGGCTGCGACGAGGTCGAGAGCAGCCCCCTCCGCTCTCAAACCAGCTCAACGCAGCAATACCCCACCCCCCTACCGCCAATCGAGTGAACAGGGTTGGCACAGTCGCGGAAATGCGAACGTCATCGCGTTCAGCTTCTCGAGGCGCGTGTTCAGAAAAATGGAGCGAACGTCCATGGATTCCCGCCTTCGCGGGAATGACGGGTCCAGGGACGGAGACCGCGAAATGAGGGGCCGGAGCGTCGTCCGTCGGGTCGGGGATTGCGGAGCAGCGGGACATGGATGTCCCGCGCCCCGCATCGGACAAGGATGTCCGACTAAGGGGCGGAGCAATCCCCGACCCGGCGGACGACGCCCAACCGGAAGCCTCAGCGCAAAAGCAGCAGAAGCAACTCAGAACATCCCGGTTTCGAGGCGAGCCGCTTCCGACATCATGTTGCGATTCCACGGCGGATCGAACACCAGCTCGACATCCGCCTCGGCCACCGTCGGGATCATCTCGAGCTTGTCGCGCACATCGGCGACCAGGATGTCACCCATGCCACAGGCCGGCGCGGTCAGGGTCATGCGCACCTCGACCCGGCGCTTGCCCGCCTGCTCCGGATGCGCCTGGATGCTGGCCTCGTAGACCAGGCCCAGATCGACCACGTTGATCGGAATCTCCGGATCGAAGCACGTGCGCAACTGGCGCCACACCAACTGCTCGACCGCCTCATCGTCGGCGCCCTCGGGCAACTCCAACGGCTCCGGCGGCTCCTTGCCGATGGCATCGGCATCCCGTCCCGCGACGCGGAACAGATTGCCTTCGACAAACACGGTGTAGCTGCCGCCAAGCCCCTGCGTGATGTAGCCGATGCTGCCCGCGGGCAACGTCAACTGCTCACCTTGCGGGACCATGACAACGGCGCAATCGCGCTCGAAACGGACGGGTTCGCTGCTGCGGGAATACATGCCGGAGAGATTGGGGGTGCCGGAGGCTGGCACAAGGGCAGCGATTCTACCGGGGTTGAGCCACCGGGATGGGCAATCCCGGTCATGTACCCCGACAAGGCAGGCGAGAGAGCCGCCGGCCGCGAGCAACGTCCCCGGCCTCCCGGCTATGCTGTTGCATTGAACGTCCCCCTGAGTAGTCGATGACCCCACCCGCCCCGCCTGCCCGCCGCGCCTCGTGGTTTTCGTGGTTGTTGCTGCTACTGGGCGCCTGCGGGTTCGCCGCGGTATGGGTCCTGCTCAGCCTCTATAGCGGTCGCCAGAACGGCTGGATGGCGGTGCTGGGCGCACTCGACATCGCCTGGATGCTGCGCCTGGGCGGATGGCGTCCCGGCCCCGGCCGCCTCGTCGCGGGCGTGGCCGGTACCGCCACGATAGTGATCGCATCCAACTGGTTCATCACCGCGACCCAACTGGGCGCGATGCTCGGACTGCCACCCTGGGACTCGGCGATGCGCCTGGGCGTCCACCACGCCTGGATCCTGATGCAACTGGCCAACGGCGCCGCCGACCTGGCCTGGATCGCGGCCGGACTGGTCGTGGCAGCCTGGCTGTCCCGTTAGGGCCTGGCCCTGCGAAGCCAAGCCCCGCGAACCTACGCGGATTCGTCCAGGCACGCCTCGAACAGCGCCACCGCCTCGTTGATCTCGGCCACCGACAGCGCACCGTAGCCGAGCAGCAGGCCGGCGCGATCGGGCGGATCGAGGTAATACGGCGCAATCGAATACAGCCCCAGCCCCAGGCTGCGGGCGCGCGCGATGAAGGCTTCGCCCTGCTCGGCATTGCGCCCCTTCAGCCACACCACCAGATGCATGCCGGCGCGCGAGTCGTTGATCTGCAGGCGCCCGCGACTGCACCGCTGCAGGCCGCCGAGCAGCACCGCGCGCCGCTCCTTCAGGGTCTTCCAGGTGCGGCGCAGGTGCCGCTCGAAACCGCCGTCGACGATGAACCGCGCCAGCGCGGCCTGCTCGATCCCGGCCGATCCGAAATCGTCCTGCCACTTGGCGTTGACGTAGTCGCCGCGCAGGCCCGGCGGCACCACCAGGTAACCCAGTCGCAGCGACGGAAACATCACCTTCGAGAACGTGCCGACGTAGATCACCCGGGCACTGTCGTCGAGCGAGCGCAGCGCGGCCAGTGGCCGCGCGTCGTAGCGGAACTCGCCGTCGTAGTCGTCTTCCAGGATCCAGCTGCCGTGGCGGCGGGCGTAGTCGATCAACGCCAGCCGCCGCTGCAATGACAGCACCGCGCCGCTGGGGAACTGGTGCGACGGCGTCACGCAGACCAGCTTCGGTGCCGGCAGCGGCAGTTCGTCGCACAGCAATCCCTGCGCATCGACGCCGACGGTGCGCACGTGCGCACCGTGAATCTGCAGCGCCTCGCGCATCGCCGAGTAGTGCGGCTCCTCCAGCACGACCTCGTCGCCCGGATCGAGCAGCACGCGCGCGGTCAGGGCAACCGCCTGCTGGGTGCCATCGACGATGATCACGTCCTCGGGCTGCGCCTGCACGCCGCGGCGCCTGCCCAGGTAGTCGCAGACCGCTTCGCGCAGCGCCAGCACGCCCTGCGACGGCGGATAGTTTGGCGAGGTGTAGGCCGCGGCGTGCGCCAGTTCGCGCGACCACGCGCTGGTCAGCGCCGGATTGGTCAGCGGTAGCCCGTACTGGAAGGTGTAGCGCACGCCAGGGATGGCGCGGCCGGGAATGCGCAGGTGATCGTGGACGATGCGCGCGCGGCGGGCGAACTGCGACTGTGGCGGCAAGGGCGCATCCACCGCATGCAGCGGCCGCGCCGACTGCACCGGCGGGGTGACATAACTGCCGGAGCCGACCCGGCCGTCGACGAAGCCTTCCGCCCGCAGCTGGTCGTAGGCGGCCAGCACGGTGTTGCGCGACACGCCCAGTTCACGCGCCAGCTGGCGGGTCGCCGGCAAACGCGTGCCCTGGCTGACCCGGCCGGCAAAGACGGCGCTCTTGAGCGCGCGCGTCAGCTGCGCGTGCAGCGGACCGCGACCGTCGAGTTGCAGGTGCATGGCCGGCCTCCTGGAGGGCGTGGCGGATTGGCCCCATTCAAGCCTGATGAATTGGACCTTGCCAGTGCCACTTTGCCACGGCTCCATAGGGCCAATCCCGCGCCAACAGGATTCGAAGATGAAATCGCCCGCCCGCGACCCCGCCTCCTCGACCTCCTCGACGTCAGCCGCCCACTGGGAACGCCCGGCCGCCTGGGCCTGGATCCTGATCGGCGGCCTCACCGTCGGCGCCTTCGACCTGCTGTTCGCGATGATCTGGTGGGCGCCGCTGGGCACCTCGCCGATCCGCATCCCGCAGTCGGTGGCGGCCTGGATCATCGGCCGCGACATCGCCTTCGCCGGCGGCGCCACCACCGCCCTGTTCGGAGCCGCACTGCACTTCTACCTGATGACCGCGATCGTGGCGATCTACCACGTCGCCAGCCGCGGACGGCCGTGGCTGCTGCAGCACCCGCTGCGCAACGGCGCGATCTACGGCGCGCTGTGCTACGTGCTGATCCACGTCATCGCCGTACCGATGTTCTCGGCCGCGCCGCCGCGGCGGTTCCTGCTCGACTGGTCGGTCGCCTGCCTGCTTGCGCACATGCTGCTGGTCGGCGTGCCATGCGCGTTGTTCGCGCGCCGCTGGCACGAGGCGGGCGACGACTAGCGTTCGTTGTCAGCGCCACCTGAGTGGCCCTGGAACGGGGCGAACTCGCCGTTGGCCAGGCGTTCGGGAGAATTGCCCGCGGCATCTTCGGCGCGCATGTCCGCTCCGCTTTCCCGCAGCGCCTCGAGCACTTCCTTGCGGCGGAACAGCGCGGCGTACATCGCGGCGGTCTGGCCGGCATCATTGCGTTGATCCGGCGCACAGTCGGCACGCAACAGGCGCCGCGCGATCGCCAGCTCGCCTTTGAAGATGGCGCCCATCAGTGCGGTATTTCCACGATTGTCCTGCACACACGGATCTGCGCCGGCCGCGAGCAACTGTTCCACTGCCGCCGCGTGCCCATGGTAGGAGGCCAGAATCAGCGCTGTGTATCCCTTCTCGTCGCGGACATCGAGGTCGTAGCCTGCGCCGATGAATTCATCGAGCATGGCCTGATGACCGCTGCGCGCGGCGTCGAAGAAATACCCTTGCAACTGCGTGCGCAGCTGCGTTGCCTGCACTGGTTGCGCCTGGCCGGAGCCGCCCGGCTGTGCGCATGCGCCGCCGCTGGCCACGACCAGCGATAGAGCCAGGAAAAGTTGGGGAAACCGGTAAGTCCGCACGGTGATGCTCCGTCGGGGCGCGCATCGCGGCCCGCCGCGATGCGCGAGGAGAAACATCCTCAGTCCTGCAAGGCCGAGGCCAGTTCGCGGACACGGGCGATATCGCCCTTGGCCACGCGGGCGACACCGGTGCCGTACTGGGGATCGGCCTTGTACAGGAACGAGAGAATGATGTGCTTGCTCTCCTCGTCGCTGCCGGCCAGCGACTGGCCAAAGCTGCGGATCAGGTCCTGGCGTTCCTTCGCGTTGAAGGACCGGTACAGCTCGCCGGCCTGCCGGAAGTTCTGCTCACGCCGGATCTTCGCCTGCTGGGTGCTGCCGGCCAGTTGCAACTGGCTCAGGCGCGCGCCTGCGTCCTGGGGCCGCGGCTGCAACCGGCTCGGCTCGTAGTTGACGCCGGTGGTGGTGTGGCCGAAGTTGCCCGAACCGTCCTGGTTGACGTTGTTGATGGCCATCTTCGGTCGATTGACCGGCAGTGCCAGTCCGCTCGCCCCCAGGCGGTAGATCTGCGTGTCGGGATAGGCGAACAGCCGACCCTGCAACAAGCGGTCCTCGGACGGCTCGATGCCCGGCACCAGGTTCGCGGGGGAAAGCGCGACCTGCTCGGTTTCCTGGAACACGTTGTCGACGTTGCGGTTGAGCACCAGCTCGCCGATCTTCCGCTCCGGAACTCCGGTCCACACCTTGGTGGCGTCGAGCGGGTCGAAGTCGAACTTCGCCAGGTCGGCCGGCGCCACCACCTGGATCATCAGCTCCCAGCGCGGATATTCGCCGCGCTTGATCGCCGAGACCAGATCGTTGGTCAGTTGGCTGTAATCGCGCCCCTGGACCTGCTCGACCTGTTCCGGATCGAGGTTGCGGATGCCCTGCATGGATTTCCAGCGGAACTTGACGTAACTCACCTCGCCGGCGGCGTTGACCAGCTTGTAGGCGTGCACGCCGTTGCCGTCCATGAAACGGTAGCCGGCGGGGGTCCCGTCGTTGGAGTACAGGCGGGTCAGCGTATGCGTCGCCTCCGGCACGTGCGAGAAGAAGTCGAAACGGCGCGAGTCGTCGTCCAGGTTGGTGCGCGGGTCGGGTTTGACCGAATGCACCATGTCCGGGAACTTGATCGCGTCGCGGATGAAGAAGGTCGGGAAGTTGTTGCCGACCAGGTCCCAGTTGCCCTCGCCTGTATAGAACTTGACGGCAAAGCCATGCGGATCGCGCAGGGTCTCGGGCGAATGGTTGCCGTGCACGACCGACGAGAAGCGGACGAACACCGGCGTCTTCGCGCCTGGGCGGAACACCTGCGCCTTGCTCAGCGCGGAGAGGTCCTGCGTCGCCACGAACTCGCCATGGGCGCCGGTGCCGCGGGCGTGGACCACGCGCTCGGGAATGCGCTCACGGTCGAAACGCTGCAGCTTCTGCACCAGCTGCACATCCTGCAACAGCGCAGGACCCGTCGCGCCGGCGGTCTGGGAGTTCTGGTTGTCGCCAACCCTGGCGCCGTTGTCTTGCGTGAGGAACGATTGCGCGCTTGTCGTCTGGATGAAAGCTGCCGGCATCAACGCAAGCAATGCAAGGGTCGTGCGCGTTCCATGTCTCATGTGGCGTCCTGGCTCTGTGCTGGGGAGTCAGGAGCATCGGGGGGCCAGGAGGCGAAGAGAAATCACTTGTTCCAATCGGAACCATTCAGATCGGTAATGGCTGGTGAGGAGAACGGAACCATGCTGTTTCGCATGCATTATCCGCAATAACGGCTATTGACATGACGGGTCTGCTCACCCGGCCGGGCTCGGTTCTCCATCTTCGGCATCGCCGCCCGTGGCATCGCCCGATCGGTTCGGGGCCGATTGCATGAGCAAGGCACTCACCTCCTTCGACATGCTGCGCAGGTGCACGTCCTGCTGCGGGAACGGCATCTCGATGCCGGCATCGCGCAGTGCCGCATGCACGCGCGTGAGCAGTTCGCTGCGGATGCTGGTCCAGTTGTCGAAGTCGTAGGTCCAGGCGCGGATGGCGAAGTTCAGCGAGCTGGCGCCCAGCCCCGTGAACAGCACCACCGGCGCCGGCGACTTGGCCACGTGTGAGGTCTCGGTGCAGATCCTGGTCAGCAGCGCGATCACCTGCGACGGCTCGGAGCCATAACCAACACCCAGGTCGATGTCGACCCGCCGGCTCATGTCGAGCAGGGTCCAGTTGGTCAGCTTCTCCGACAGCAACGTGCCGTTGGGCACGACCACGTCGGCGCCGTCGAAGGTCTTGATGGTGGTGGCGCGCATGCCGATCTCGCGCACGCGGCCTGCGGTGCCGGTGATCTCGACCACGTCGCCGGGCTGGATCGGCCGTTCGAACATCAGGATCAGGCCGGAGACGAAATTGTTGACCACGTTCTGCAGGCCGAAACCGATGCCGACACCGAGCGCGCCGAACAGGAACGCCAGCTGCCCGACCTTGAAGCCGGCCGCGGCCAGCGCCACGAACAGGCCGATCAGCAGCAGGGCGTAGTAGCTCAGTGACGCCACCGAATTTCCGACACCGCGTGGCAGCGACATCTTCGGCAGCACCTGCTCCTGCAAGAGGAAGCGCACCGTGCGCGCGGTCCAGTAGGCGATGAACACCGAGACGGCGAACACCAGGATGTGGCCGAGGCTGAGCGAGATCTCGCCGAACTTCACCGAGTAGGTGAGGATCGACTCGACCACGCCATAGACCGGCCGGAAGATCCGGAAGCGGCTCATCGCGAAGACCACCCAGCCAACGATGGCGGCGATCTTCAGCAGGTTGTTCAACCCTCCCAGGATGGGCGCGGCATGTTCGCGGGCGAGACGGAAGCGCGAGCTGCTGCGATGCGCGATCAACAGCTGCAGGAGCGTGTTGAACACGGTGACGGCGGCATGCAGCACCAGGCCCAGGTAGCCGCTGTCGACGACGCCGGCAGTCAGCATTTCCGCCAGCGACACATTGCCGACGATGTTCGACACCGCCGATGCCGCCAGCAGGAATGTGGCGCCCCAGGCGATGCCATGGATGATGCGGCTCATCCGCGCCGCCGGATCTGACTGGGGCAGCGGCCGGCGCGAACGCCAAAGCAACCACAGCATGAACACCAGCGCCAGCAACGTCAGGCCAAAGTAGTACCAGCGATACATCAACGTGCTTGCGAGGAAGACGAAGCCCAGGCGCTCGAGCAGGTACAGGCCCGTGGCGACAAAGGGCCAGGGGCCCAGCAGGCGCTTGCTGTCCGGCGGCAGCAGGCGCAGCACCGGCACCAGCGCCACCAGCATCGCGATCTGGTGCGCCAGCAGCGGCGCATCGGGCTCGAACACGAGCACGCCCATCATCGACAGCAGGATCCATGACGACAGCGGCCGTCGCAGCACCCTCTCGGAGGCCGCGTTTTCCAGTCCGGTCGGTGCGCGTTTGCGCGCCCGCAATCCCAGCCAGATCAGCAATGGCAGCAACAACATCTGCAGCCAATGCAGCGCCCGCTGGTTGCCCAGGTCGGCTGCGGTGTACTGGGTGACAAAACGGCTCTCGATTTCCAGACCGGTGCGGATCGAGTCGAGCGCAGACTCGGAGTCGCGCTGCGTGTCCTGTGCGGCCCACAGCGGCGGTGCATCCAGCTTGACCAGGCGGCTGTCGATGTAGTCGATGGCGGCGTTGACGCCCTTCTGCCCGGCCTGGATCCGCGCCTGCACGGCATTGCCACGACGGCCCAGCGCGATCTGCTTCTCCAGCGGCGAGGACAGTGCCTGTTCGGCCTGCTTGAGGCGGGCGACCACCGAACCGATCCGGTCATCCAGCGCAGTGGCCAGGCTGCCTGCCTGGGCGGCGACCTTGGTGGCGTCCCAGTCGGCGCGGCGACGCGCGAGCTCGGCGGCGTCCTCACCGAACGGTGCGCTGGCCTGGCGCAGGTCGGACTGCCAGCGCGCGTACTGGCGGGCGTCGAACTTCCAGTGACGGTCGAGGCTTTCCAGGCGCATGACCGGAAGCGTGCGCAGGTCCTTGGAGACGAACAGCTTGGCCTTCTCGTTGACCGAACGCTCGATGGTGTCCAGGCGCGGCGCGAGATCCTTGCTCAGATCCTGCGTCCCCGCGCGCGCGATGACGTCCTGGGAGAAGCGTTCGTCGTCGTCGGCGCGGATCGGGATGTCGGCGACCGGGATGGCCGTGGGCCCCTTCTCCTTGGCGTCGACCAGGGTCGGCGCGGTCTGCGCGGACACCTCGGGGATGCCGAGCACTCCTGACAGGCACAGGACGAGGCAGGAAAGCAGGAGGGAAATACGCGACATCGTGGCTCCGGGCCAACAAAAGGGGACCGCTGCATGGAGCCGCAGCGAGGATGCTGCGGCAGAGCAAACCCCAGCGGAGCGGCATCGTCAACGCATGATGCCGCCCCACATCGCACTTTCACGCAACCATCACGGCTTCAGGCCGCGGGTTCGCTGCGGCCAGTCGCCTGGACCGGCCGCAGCCCTGTGCCACTTATTGCGTCGCCGCCTTCAGCGAAACACCGCTGAACGCACTCACGCCCAGTACCTTCACGTAGTACGCGCCGGCGGCCGGTGCGTTGAGCGTGATGGTCTGGTTGTTGCCCGGACGCTGCGAGATCGCGTCGTTGCTGATCGTGGTCGGCTCGCTGCCATTCTTGACCAGCAGCTTGACCTGACCCGTGCCGCCGTACGTGGTCACGTTGAGGCGCGACGTTCCTGCGGCAACCGGGAAGACGTAGACATAACCGTCGTTGGCATTGCCACGCAGGCCGGTCTTGGCAATCCCGTTGGACAACGGCTGGCCGCCGGTCCTGGCCACGATTACCGCGGCGCCGGCGTCGACGATGCCCGCACCCAGCGGCCGGTCCGGCGTGGTCGGGAACGGCCTGGCGGTCTGCTTCAGCAGCGCGGCCAGTTCGGCCGGGGTCTTCGGCGTGGTCAACGCGCTCTGCACAATGGCTGCGACGCCGGCGACGTGCGGAGCGGCCATCGACGTGCCGACCATGCCGCCGTAGCCGGCGACGGTGGGTACGGTCGTGCCCATGTTCACCGTCGACCAGATGTAGCCCTCGTTCTGCGTGGCGCCATCGTTGATGCCGCCGCCCGGTGCGGAGAGGTCGATGCGCGCACCGTAGTTGGAGTAGCTCGCCCGGCGGCCGCTGATGCCGGAGGAACCGACCGTGATGACGTTCTGGCAGTTGGCCGGCGAATGCTCCATGACCTCGCCATTGTCGTTGCCCGCGGCCACGACAATGGTGGTACCGCGCGAAACCGCGCTGTCGATCGCCGCCTGGGTCGGCGCATCGCAGGCACCGCTGCCGCCGAGGCTCATGTTGATCACTTCAGCCGGATACTGGTTGTCCGGCACGCCGTCGACGTGGCCACCGGAGGCCCACACGATCGCGTCGTTGATGTCGGAGTCGTAGCCGCCGCAGTGACCGAGCACGCGCACCGGCACGATCTTGGCGTCGCGAGCGACACCCGCCATGCCGACGCCGTTGTCGGTCACTTCGGCAATCGTGCCGCTGACGTGGCTGCCGTGCCAGGAACTGCTGCGCGCCGCGCTGCCGCTGTAGCACTGGTTGGCTTCCGTCCAGTCGCCGGTGTCAGCGCCGCCGGCGACACGGCCGTCGCTGTCACGGCCCGAGACTTCGTGGTCGATGATGAAGTCGTAGCCGGGCAGCAGGTTGGCCGCCAGGTCCGGATGATCGGTGACGCCGGTGTCGAGCACGGCGACCACGACGCCTGCGCCGGTGGCGCCAGCGTCCCATGCCGCCTGCACGCCAGCCCCACCGACCGGGTTGTTGAAGTGCCACTGGTACGAAGCGTAGTAAGGATCGTTCGGCGCCGCGGTGGCCTGGCGCAGGCGATCTGGCACGACGTATTCGACCGTCGGATCGGCCGCGATTGAACGCATCAGGTTCTCGGCTTCGACGCGGTCGAGCTTGCGTGACAGGCGCACCAGGTGGGCGCCGCTGCCGGCGAGTTGGCGCAGGTGGCGCGCGCGCGGCGCGGCCAATCCGGAACGCGCGGTGACGGCACGGGCCGCGACGGCGTCGAAGGCGCGTGTGAGCTGGCTGGCGTCAGTCTGCGCGGCGCTGCCGTTGCGGTATTTCACAATGAAGCGGTCGTAACCGGCGCTGTTGCCGCTGGTTGCGCCGGTATCGGCGCGTACGACTGCCGGCTTTCCAGCGGCGGCGGACAGGGCGGTGCCGGCTGCACCGGCGATGATGATGGCAGCCAGCGCCACCGTAAGGGTCTTTTGCTTCATGGGTAGGTCCCGGATGTGGTGGAGGTCGATCTAGGTCTGGACGTGATTGCCTGACGGGCGCCGCGAACGCGGCGCCCGCGGTGACTACCAGCTGAAGCCGGCGCCGGCGCCGAGACTGGAGTCTTCGCTGGTGAAGGCCGCACCGGCGGAAACGCTGGCGCGGTTGTTGTTGAACGCGCGCTGGTAGCCGACCGAGATGGCCGCTTCGCTGCCGTAGGTACCAACACCGACGCCAACGCGATTGACGCCCGACAGTCCCGAGGTGTTGGCCGACATCTGCGACATCGCCGCGCTCATCGCACCGACGCGCTGGATGCGCTCGTCCTGCTTGATGAAGCGGCTGTTGACGGTGTCCTGCCAATCATCCAGCGCCTGGAAGCGCGAGTCGGTATAGGCGTTGGCGCGCGTCAGCGTCTGCGTGTTGAGGTCGCGCACCTGCGCCACGTTGGCTGCGTCGGTATCGGCGGTGCCGGCGGCAACGTTCACGACCTGGCGCTCGCCACCGGCCGTGCCGACCGACACGGAGTTGGCGCGATCTGCCAACGAGCCCTGGCCGAGTGCGACTGCACCGGTTGCGGCTGCATCCACCACGGCGCCCTGGCCGAGTGCGGTTCCACCGGCGGCTTGCACCGATGCGCTCTCGCCCACGGCAACGGCGTTGGTCGCAGTGGCGGCAATCGTCGCGTTGGCGCCCACCGCGGTGCTGCCGTCGGCTTCGACGCGGGCATTGCCGCCCAGCGCCGTGTCGTTCGGACCCGCAGCGAAGGCACTGTTGCCGATCGCGATGCCATTGCTGCCCTGCGCGCTCGCCGACGAACCCATCGCCACGGCCTTGCTGCCAGCCGCCGACGATGCCTTGTCGCTGCCATCGCCATCGCCATCGACCGAGATCAGGTCGATCTGTCCGGCCGCGCCGCTCAGGCGATCGATATCGTTTTCAACGTTGTCCAGGCGGCCATCGACACCGTCGATGCGCGCGTTGGTGTCGCTCAGCCCCTGCTCGACGCCATCAACGCGTCCGTTGGCATCGGCCAGACCCTGCTCGACCGCATCGACGCGGACGCCGGCATCGCTGACACCCTGCGCGATCTGGTCGACGCGGTCCTGCACGCCATCGATGCGCGCACCGGCATCGGTCAGGCCTTGTGCGAGGTTATCGACGCGCGTGCCTACATTGGCCAGGCCCTGCCCCAGTTCCGCCGTGGCCGCGTTGAGCTGATTGACGTTGACGGCATCGGTGCCGTTCTTGCCGGCGGCGACATTGGTCACCTGCCGCTGGCCGGTTCCACTGCCGACCGATACTTCGCCTACCGAGTTCTGGCCGCTGAGGCGACCACTGCCATCGACGTAATCAACCAGTGCGCCCACCGTCGTTCGCGAACCGGCACCGAGCGCAACCGAGTTGGCGAACGAGGCATTGGCGGCCGCACCCAGCGCCAGTGCGTTCGGCGTCGCCGCCGCCACCTGGCTGTTGCTGCCCAGCGCGATCGAGCTGTCGCTGCCCGCGCCAGTCGGGCTGCCGGCCACGCGCGCATTGGGTCCCAGTGCCATCGCGCTGGCGGCATACAACACCTGCGCGTTGTAGCCAAGCGCCACCGAATTGCCCGCCTTCAGCGTGCTGAAATCGAAGGAGTCCGGGCGGAAACCGGGCTTGGTCGGATCGCCGCCACTGCCAGGCTTGAGCACCGGCGCAAGATCCACGACCGAAGCCTTGGTGCCCAGCGCCACGCTCTGCAGGCCACCGGCGTAGGAGGTGTTGCCGTAGGCCGAGGCGTTCTCCGATGCGACAGCGGCCGAGCCAACGACGGTGCCGTTGGCGGTGTACAGGTATTCGCCGTTGATCGTGGCCGGAGCGCCGACATATGGCAGGAAGCCGGTCGAGGCGCGCTGGCCGATGACCACATTGTTGTTGCCTGGGGCGACGGCGCTGTAGCCGATCGCGATGGAGTTGGTGCCCACGCCCGGTTCGATGCGACCGTTGACGTGATAGCCAGCCCAGTTGCCGATCGCGACCGAGTTGTCGCTGTAAGCATACGAGTTGGCACCCAGCGCAACCGCGTTGCCACCGGTCGCACGGGCGTACATGCCGATGGCCACTGGGGCATACGACTCCACCGGCGTGAGGCTCTTGACGATGTTGGTGTTGGCGTACACCGGCAGGTAACCGTCGGTGCTGGCGTACGTTCCGATCGTCACGCCCATCTCGGCCTCGGCGCGGGTGCCCGCGCCGATCGCAGTGGCTCCTGCGTACGTGGCCAGCGCCTGGCGGCCGAGCGCGATGGAGTTGAGTCCCGAAGCGATCGCGTTGGTGCCGACCGACAACGCGCTGGTGGCACTGGCGATCGCGCCGGTGCCGGCCGACATGGCGTTGTCTCCTGTGCTGTTGCCGCTGCCCAGCGCAAGCGCTCCTGCGCCGCTGGCGGTACTGCCGGAACCGAAGGCCGCACTGGCGTTACCGCTGGCGTTGGCGTTGCTGCCGATCGCCGTGCTGTCGTCGCCTTCGGCGATCGAGCCGTAGCCGTAGACACTGGAATTGGCGCCCACGGCGGAGGCGTTGAAGCCGGTGGCAGTGCTGTTCTCGCCGAGCGCGAAGGTGCCGGTGCCGAGGGCGACACTGTTGATGCCGCCGGCCCAGCTGTAGGCACCGAAGGCGGCGGCGTTGTCGGCGTCGGCCATCGCGTACGCGCCGACGGCGGTGGTTTCATCGCCCGTGGCTTCTGCAGAGGTGCCGATGGCGGTAGCGCGTGCGCCACTGGCAAGCGCGTTGACGCCGCAGCTCACGGCATCGGGATCGGTGGCGGCGCCAACGGGATTGCCCGACGAATCGACGCAGAACGATTGTGCGCCGGCGATCGCGGGCATCAGGCCCAGTGCAAGGACGATGGCGTGCGCCAGGCGCGCGGGACGCGGACGGCGGGCATCGGAAAGCAGGTTCATGGAATTCTCCAGCGACGGGACCAGGCCGCGTCGGTTCGGTTCGGTTGCATGGTGGTTTTGGCAGGCATGCGTCGCGGTTCCCCCAGAACGCATGCTTTCAGCCTATGCAGGGCAAATCCGCGTGGATTTGACTGCCGATACCAACGTTTGTCCGCGCGTACCAGGCGCACGCATGAACGGGGAGTGGCGTGATGCGGGCCAGAAATTGCACGGCGCCTGGTGAGCGGACGCCGTGCGATCACACAGCTGCTTACCAGCCGAAACCGACGCCCGCGCCCACCGAGGTGTCGTCACTGCTTGCTGCACCTCCCACGGTCACCGTGGCGCGGTCCGACAGGGCACGCTGGTAGCCGATCGACACCGCGCTGGCACCGTTCTGGAAACCGACGCCAACGCCGACGCGGTTCTGCGTGTGGATACCGGCGGCGCTGGTGGCCATGTTCAACATGGCGGCGCTCATCGCACCCTGCTGGTCGATGCGGTGGTCCTGCTGGTCCAGGCGCTCATCGACGCGGCTGCGCAGCAGGTTGAAGTCGTCGTCGAACGCCTGCAGTCGCGAGTCGGTGTAGGCGTTGGCCTGGGTCAGCGTCTGCGTATTGAGGTTGCGCACCTGCGCCACGTTGGCCGCGTCGGTATCGGCGGTGCCGGCGGCAACGTTCACGACCTGGCGCTCGCCACCGGCCGTGCCGACCGAAACCGTGTTGGCACGGTCGGCGACCGAACCCTGTCCGAGCGCGACCGCGCCGGTTGCCGTTGCATCGACGACCGCGCCCTGGCCCACCGCCGTACCGCTGGCCGCCTGCACCGATGCGCTCTCGCCGACAGCCACGGCATTGGTTGCCACCGCAGCGACAGTCGCGTTGGCGCCCACTGCGGTGCTGCCGTCGGCTTCGACGCGGGCGTTGCCACCCAGCGCGGTGTCGTTCGGACCGGCAGCGAAAGCGCTGTTGCCGATCGCGATGCCGTTGGCGCCCTGCGCGCTCGCCGACGAACCCATCGCCACCGCCTTGCTGCCGGTGACCACAGAGGCCTTGTCGCTGCCGTCGCCGTTGCCGTCGACCGAGATCAGGTCGATCTGTTCGGCCGCGCCGCTCAGGCGATCGATATCGCTTTCGACAGTGTCCAGGCGACCATCGACACCATCGATGCGGGCATTGGTGTCAGTCAGCCCCTGCTCGACGCCGTCAACGCGGCCATTGGTGTCTGCAAGGCCCTGTTCGACCGCGTCGACGCGCACGCCGGTATCGCTGACGCCCTGCGCGATCTGGTCGACGCGATCCTGCACGCCGTCGATTCGCGCACCTGCGTCGGTCAGGCCCTGGGCGAGGTTGTCGACGCGCGTGCCGACGGTCGCCAGGCCCTGCCCCAGTTCCGCCGTGGCGGCATTGAGCTGGTTGACGTTGACCGCATCGGTGCCGTTCTTGCCCGCCGCGACGTTCGTCACCTGCCGCTGGCCGGTGGCGCTGCCGACCGACACTTCGCCCACCGAGGCCTGGCCCGTGAGGCGACCGCTGCCGTCGACGTAGTTGGCGAGTGCGCCAACCGTCGTTCGCGAACCGGCACCAAGCGCAACGGAGTTGGCGAACGAGGCATTGGCGGCCGCACCCAGCGCCAGCGCGTTCGGCGTCGCAGCAGCCACCTGGCTGCCGCTGCCCAGCGCGATCGAATTGTCACTTCCGACGGCGCCGTTTGAAGTTCCGGCGACCCGTGCATTGGGACCGAGCGCCATCGCGTCGGCGGCGTACTGGACCTTTGCGTTGTAACCCATCGCAACGGAGTTCGACGACTTGAGGAGGCTGAAGTCAAGTGAGTCCGGCGCGTATCCCGGCGCAGTCGGGTCCCCTCCGGTACCGGCCCTGGCCACTGGCGAGATGTCCTGCACGCCCGCGCTGGTGCCAAGCGCGAGACTGCGCACGCTGCCTGCGACTGCGGCAGAACCCAGCGAAGTCGCGCTCTCGCTGGCAGCCGCGGTGGCGCCGATGGCCGTCCCGTTGGCGGTGAACAGATACTCGCCGGAGATCGTCGCCGGCGCGCCGGCCTGGCCGTAGTAGGCGGTCATGGCCTTGGAGCCCATCACCGTGTTGTTGCTTCCCGGCGCCACCGCGCTGTAACCCACTGCGATGGAATTGGCCCCGACACCTGGCTCGAGACGAAAACTCTGGTGGTAACCGGCGTAGTTGCCGATGGCAATCGCGTTGTCGTTGTAAGCATGCGAATTCGAGCCCAGCGCCACCGTGTTGTAGCCCTGTGCGACCGAAGCGAAACCGATCGCGACCTGTCCGGTCGCGTTGACCCTGTCGGGGCTCTTTACGACGTTGGTGTTGGCGTACAAGGAGAGGTAACCATCCGTGGTGGCCAGCGTTCCCATGGCGATGGCGTTATCGCTCTTGGCCCATGCCTCGGTGCCGATGGCAGCAGCGCCCCTGCCCGTGGCGAGTGAACCGTTGCCGAGAGCGAAGGCGCTGGTTCCCGACGAGACCGAATCCGCGCCCATGGCCATGGCGTAGTCGGCCTGCGCGTTCGCGCCGCCGATCGCGACCGAGCCGACGCCGCTGCCGGCGCTGCCGCTGCCCAGGGCCAGCGCATTGGCGGCACTGGCGCTGCTGCCAGCACCCAGCGCAACGCTGGCGGCGCCGCCGGCATTGCTGGCAGTGCCCATTGCCGTGCTGTCGTCGCCCTCGGCGATCGAGCCGTAGCCGTAGACACTCGAATTGGCGCCGACGGCGGAGGCGTTGAAGCCGGTGGCGGTGCTGTTCTCGCCCAGCGCGAAGGTGCCGGTGCCGAGGGCGACGCTGTTGGCGCCGCCGGCCCAGCTGTAGGCACCGAAGGCGGCGGCGTTGTCGGCGTCGGCCATCGCGTAGGCGCCGGTCGCGGTGCTCGCGTTGCCCGATGCGTAGCTCAGCGTGCCCAATGCGGTAGCGGCCGCGCCGCTGGCCAGTGCGTTGACGCCGCATGCCACAGCCTCGGGGTCAGTGGCCGCGCCGACCGGATTGCCGGACGAGTCAACGCAGAACGACTGCGCGCTGGCGATCGCGGGCACCAGGCCCAAAGCAAGGACAATGGCGTGCGCCAGGCGCGCAGGGCGCGGACGGCGGGTTGCGGACGGAAGATTCACGGAGTTCTCCATCGACGCGACTCGGCGCGCCGGTTCGATTGCATGAGGTAGAGGCGTGCATGCGTCGCGGTTCCCCCAGAACGCACGCTTTCAGCCTATGCAGCGAAATTGGGCGTGGATTTGATCGCCGGTCCCAACCTTTGACCGTGCGTACCGCGCGCACGCATGAACAGGCGTCAGTCGATCTCCGATGCCCTTGCCTGCCCCGGCGTCATGCCGAAGCGCCGCTTGAACAAGCGCGTGAAGGCGTGGAGATCGACAAAACCGTGGTGGAAGGCGATCTGGCCGATGTTGGCCTGTGCCGGCGCGGCGGCCAGCGCCGCCCGGCAACGCTGCAGGCGGGTCTCGCGCAGCAAGCCGAGCACCGTGAGCGACTGGGCGGAGAACAACCGGTATAGCGACGTGCGCGAACACCCGACCGTCGCCGCGATTTCATCCACCGACAAGTCATGGCGGCGGAAATGCGTCTGGATGTGCAGTTGCGCCTTGGCCAGCAGGATCTCGTGGCCGGCGCTGGAATCGCTGCGGCTGATTGCCGTCGCACGCAGGCCCATGGCCGTCTGGTCGACCATCGCCGACAGCACCCGCGCGCGAGCGCCATCGGCCAGCTCATCGCCACGCGCTGCGAGCAGGCGCAACTGCGCCTTGAGCGCGTTCGACAGCACCGGGTCGTCGATCGGAATGACGGCGCGCCCGGACTTCGCCCACGCTCGCTGATCGACAGGGAGCGTGTCGGACTGCATTTCAAGACCCGGCAACTGCAGGCACAGGTCGGAATGGGCAGTCCACTGGGCTTCCTTGACCGCGGTCGTATCGAGCAGGAACAGGTCGCCCTGGCCGACCTCCACACCGTCCCGCCGACCGTGTGCCCGGATGCGCGCCTGGCCCGCCAGCACGAATACCAGCCGCAGGTGCCCGCGCGTCGAGTCGAACGGCCGCACCCGCGCGGCCATCGCACGGCTGTGCAGGAAGCGCACATCGCCGTCCCCCCAGGTGCTGTACTCGCCGACGAACTGGTGCGCGCCCAGCGCATCGGACTGCACCTGCAGGTCCCAGTTGTAGCGCTCTCGCGATACCGCGCGCCATTGCTCGAGGGTGAAACGCGTCGAACCGTCGAAACGACCGGCGACGGTGGCCCGGCCGGACCGGTCCGTTCGCGGCGGACGGCGACGCGCCGCCTGTTCGGATTTTCGATCGCCTTCGGACATCGCGCGTACGCGGCTCGACCTTCATCGGGACATATGCCCGCCAAGTTCGGATTAGCGCAGGGATATCCAGTTCTGGCTTGGCCTGACGCGACAGATGTTTGCCCTCACGCGACAATCACCAGCGGGTGCGAATCTGCGACGCCATCAAGATCGCAGCTGCCCCTTTGCCCGGCCCTTTGATCCGCACCACCGCATTGACCAACTACCGCGAACTCGTGCGCGAGCTCGGCGGCAATCCCGAGGCGCTGCTGCGGCGCTTCAACATCGCCCCTGACCTGCTGGACGTGCACTACGCCATGGTGCCGCTGCAGTCGGTGGTGCAACTGTTCGAGCTGACCGCGACCGAACTGGACCGGCCCGATTTCGGCTTGTCCCTTTCGCGCGTGCAGGACTGGAACATCGTCGGCCCGGTGGCACTGATTGCCCGCAACTCCCCGGATGTCGGCGCCGCAATCGACGACTTCGCCCACTTCATCGGTTTCTACAGCCCCGGCGCCGTCTTCGAACTCGATCGCGTCAGCGACCCCGACGCGCCGCGCCTGACGTTCCGCTTCGAGGTTGGCAAAAGGTTCGAACCTGGCCGCCAGGCGGTGGAGCGTGCGCTGGGCCTGATGCACCACATCGTGGGAATGCTTCTCGACGACCCGGGCTTCCATGCGCAGACGGTGCTGTGCCGGCACGCCAGCGCACTTCCCCAGGTGCTCTATCGCAAGCATTTCGGCACCCGCGTGCTGTTCCTCCAGGAGGCCAATGCGCTGGTGCTGACCCGGCAGCAGATCGCACGTCCGATCGACAGTCACAACAAGATGATGCGGGCGTTCCTGGTCGACTTTGTCAGTCGCGAGATCGAGGAGCGCCCGCGCACCGCGCGCGAGCAGGTCACGGCCGCCATCGATCGCCTGCTCCCGACCGGGCGCTGCTCGCTGGTGGCGGTGGCGCAGCAGCAGGCCGTCCACCCGCGGACACTGCAACGCCAGCTGGCCGACGAGGGCCTGACCTTCCTGGGCCTGCTCGACTCGGTCAGGCGCGAGCGGGCGCAGGAGTACCTGGCCGAGCCAGCGATGCCGATGACCCAGATCGCCGGACTGCTGGGCTATGCCGAACAGAGCTCGTTCAACCACGCGTGCCGACGCTGGTTCAAGCAGGCACCGCAGCAGATCCGCCTGGCGCGTTCGTCAGATCCGCCGTGACGTCGGGCGCCTTGACGTCCGCCGCCTGACAGGCGTCTTATCCGGCCACGCGGGAACCTTTTGCCCTGGCCTGCGTCTGCGCAGTAGAGCAATGCCTTCGCCCAGGAGAGTTCGATCATGGCCCAGCCCGGCACCGAGCGGACCGTTGACTACGCTGCGCTGGATGACGCGCGGCTGGCGGCCCGGGTGGCGGCGGGCGACCGCGACGCGTTCTGCCACCTGATGCAGCGCTGCAACCAGCGTCTGTTCCGCACGGCACGCGGCATGGTCGGCAACGATGCCGAGGCTGAAGACATCGTGCAGGACGCCTACCTTCGCGCTTTCGAACACATCGCGACATTTCGCGGCGAGTCCTCACTGACCACCTGGTTGACGCGGATCGTGCTCAATGGCGCGCAAAGCCGGCTGAGGCAACGCCGCATGACCGTCGAGCTGGACCAGATCGATACCCTGCAGACCGACGGAGACCGTGTCGTGCCCTTCCCTTCCCGGTTCGTCAGCGAATCCACCGGCGGCGAAGACCCCGCTGCCGCCGCGTCACGCGAGCAGGTGCGACGCCTGATCGAACATGCCGTCGACGACCTGCCCGAACCGTTCCGCATCGTCTTCGTCCTGCGCGACATCGAAGGCTGCACGGTGGAGGAAACCGCAGGCAGCCTGTCCCTGCGCACCGAAACGGTGAAGACGCGCCTGCATCGCGCCCGGCGGCTGCTGCGCGCCGCCTTGAATGACACGCTGTCGGCGACGTTGTCGGAGGCGTTTCCGTTCCTGGGTTCGCGCTGCGCGCGCATCAGCGCCGCCGTGATGACCAGGATCGACGCCCTGGCGTCGGCCGACGACGACCAACCCACACACCCGCCCACCCACTGACGAGACTGTGACCATGCTGACGTATGCCCTGATCGTGTTCGCGATTGCCGCCATGGGCGGCCTGTTCCTGGCATCTCATGTTCTTCGCGGGCGACTGGCGCCGTGGGCGGTTTCCCTGATGCACGCACTGTTGGGTTTTTGCGGGCTGGTGATGCTGGTGTTGGCGGTCGGGCAAGGCGGCGCATCGGCACGTGTCACCGCGGCGCTGGCAGTGCTGGCGCTGGCAGCGCTCGGCGGCTTCTACCTGGCCTCGATCCATCTGCGCGGCAAGGTCGCCCCCAAGGCGGTCGTGTTCGTGCACGCGGGCGTGGCCGTGACCGGTTTCCTCGTGCTGCTCAGCGCCGTGCTGACGATATGAAGCATCCGTTGCACCCGGCCCTCGTCCACTTCCCGGTCGCGTGCTGGTCGCTGGCGACGGCCGCGGACACGGTCGAGCTGTTCCACGCAGCGTCCTACTGGCAGCTGTCCGGGCTGCTGCTGGCAATTGGCACCCTGGTTGCAACCGTAGCGATGGCGGCGGGCCTGGCCGAACTGCCGGACCTGGAGCCCGGCAGCACGCCATCGCGCGACGCCCGTCGCCACATGCTCCTGGCCGCAACGGCCTGGAGCTGCTACGCCGCCAGCCTGTTCCTGCGCATCGAGGAGGGAGCGCTTACGCGTCCGGGCGCGCTGGCGATCGGGCTGGGGCTGTTGGGATTCCTCAGCCTGTGCGGGGCGGGCTGGATGGGGGGCAGGCTGGTCTACGAGCACGGCATCGGCGTTCGCAAGCGCGGCTGAGGGCACGCCGGGAAATTGGCTCTGCCGATCCGGCGTCGAGTGGTTCTCCAATCTGCCGTTTCAGACCGATAGCGTGGTGCCATTGGCGCGCGAACGCATGCGCCGCACCGCGAGATCGTCATGGCCCTGCGCTGTCACGTACCTTCCGCTCCGGCGTCCACGCCGGCATTGCCCGACGATCGCTGCCTGCTGCTGACCATCGGCAAGGACGTGCCGCTGCGGCTGCCACGCAACGCGATATCGCTGTGGCTGCCATTGCGCGGCAACGTGCACTTGCTGGGCAGTGACTGCCAATGGCTCCTGCATTCGCACCAGTCGCAGCTGTGGTGCGGCGGAGCGGTGCAGGCGGAAGGGGGCAAGGACGCGCTATGGCTGTGCCTGGCTGGCAGCCCCGAGGCGTGGGCGCGCCACTTCGGCCATGCCCATGGCGGCCGTGAGCCACTGCCCTGGCAGCACGCGGCGCCGCGCCGCCTGCGTCGCCTGCTGCTGCAGGTGGCACGACGGCTGCGCGATGCACCGGCGGCCGGGTCCGACGAGGACAACGCGGTCGACGAGCTCGGCAACCTGCTGGTTGAACAGCAGCAGGCGATCGCCGCGCGCCTCCCGCGCTGTCGCGGCCGCAACCAGTCGCACCGGCGCCAGACCCTGCTGCGCCTGCTGCACGTGCGGCATCTGGTGCGCTGCCATGTCGACGCCGAAGAAGACTCGGAACCGTCCATCGACCTGACCTGGCTGGCCGAACGCGCCCACTACTCGTCTGGCCACCTGATCCGGATCCACCGCGAGGTGTTCGGCGAAACGCCGTCGGAGTACCTGGTTCGGCTGCGCAGTGCGCGTGCATGGCGACTGGTGCGCGAGACCGCGATGCCGGTCGGCGAGATCACCCAGGCGCTCGGCTTCGAGAGCCAGAGCGCGTTCTGCCGCGCCTTCAAGCACACCTTCGGCATGACCGCGACGCAGGCGCGCCGCAGCGAGTTGGACTCATGCGCAGCCTGAGCACATCGATCGAGCCCGGGGCGCGGCGCGCACTCACGTGGATGCTGCTGGGCGGGCTGTGCGCCGGCACGCTCGACATCGTCTTCGCCACCGGTTTCTGGGCGCTGCGCGGCGTTGCGCCGCAGCGGATCCTGCAGAGCGTGGCCGCAGGCGTGCTCGGCAAGGCCAGCTTCGGCGGTGGTGGCGCCAGCGCGATGCTGGGCCTGTTGCTGCATTTCATGATCGCGATCGCGATGGCCAGTGCCTACGCCATGGCTGCGCGCGATGCCACCGCACTGCTGCGGCACCCATGGCGTTACGGCGCGCTGTACGGACTGGCGTTATACGCGGTGATGTCCTTCATCGTCGTGCCGCTGTCGGCGGCGCCACGCAATGGCAACCCGTTGCCGCTTTGGGTCGCGTCGAGTGTCGTCGCACACGTGGTCCTGGTCGGCTGGCCCTGCGCCTGGTTCGCGCGACGCGCCTGGCTGGGCGCGTGGGGCTCGCCGCCTCTGGCGACGATGCTCGAACGTTCAGGCTGATCGTCCCGGCTTCGAAACGCCCGGCGCGCAGCGATCCAGGCGTCACCGGATTCCGCACGCGCCGCGGTTCCGCCCCTCTGCACGGAGACTGCAATGAACCACCTCGCCCCCGGACTGCTCGTCCTGCTCACTCTCGCCACTGCACCTGCCTACGCCCACGGTGGCGGCAACAAGTGCAAGAAGATCCACGCCGACCTGGTCGAAGTGTCGGCCACGGAAGGTTGCAACCCCGGTCTGTCGTCATGCTTCCTGGGCGAAGTCGACGGCAACCATGGCGTACGCGGCGTGACCCATTTCGCTGCCGACAGCGGCGCCGCGGGGCCGTCGACGTCGCCGGGTTTCATTTCCTACAGCGGGCCGTTCGAGTACCGCCTGGAGAAGGGCAACCTCACGATGCGCGAAACCGGCGTCACCACGTCCGGCCCGGTACCTGGCGTCGTCACGGCCTACCAGAAGATCGTCGCCGGAACCGGCGAGTTCGCCGGCGCGACGGGCTACTTCTTCGTCAGCGGCGAGAAGGACGGCCTGGGCCTGGTCGAAACCTTCATCAATGGCGAGATCTGCTCCCAGAAGTGATCCGCCACAAGCAGGGTTCTCCCTCCCCCCCTACCCCTCTTCCGGACGCGGGGGTTTTTTGGTGTTTTTGCGTGCGTGGTTGGTGGGGGAGGAGGTGGGGCGCATTTCGTGAACCTGCGCTTCGCTCCGTTGATCGTTCACGAAATACACCCCACCCCCTCCTTCACAAAGCTGCGGCGGTTTTATTGACCTCGCGTGTTGGTGGTCTTGCGCCGTCCGCGTGACGCAGCTGCGAGGGTCGGACCCGGGCTGCAGCGATCAAGGGCGGTGTCCGTGCCCTACTCATTCGCGCGTCCGCTCGGTGAGCTCGGTCCCGGACGCCCGCGAAAGGTTCAAGTAGTTTAAAAGCGACTGCCCGTCATTCCCGCGAAGGCGGGAACCCAGCGACGTTGACCTTGCCCCTTCATCCCCGCGAAGGCGGGAATGACGAAAAGCCCCTCAACCGTTTACGGGAGAGGGGTTGGGGTGAGGCCACCGAAGACCGGGCAATGAATGACTGAAGCGTCGTTCGACGCCAAAACGAAGGCAACGCTCCTGCAGTTGAAGCTTCCGCAGCTGACGCCTCAGTGCCCGCCGCCGTCCAGCGCCTTCAGCTCGCTCACCAGCGCGCTCGCCATCTCCGCGCCGTCGCCGTAGAGCATGCGCGTGTTGTCCTGGTAGAACAGCGCGTTCTCGATACCGGCGAAGCCGGTGCCCTTGCCGCGCTTGATCACGATCGTGTTCTTCGAATTGGTCACGTCCAGGATCGGCATGCCGTAGATCGGCGACGCCGGATCGGTCTTGGCGACCGGATTGACCACGTCGTTGGCGCCGATCACCAGCGAGACATCGGTGTTGGCGAACTCCGGATTGATGTCGTCCATGTCGGCGATCAGGTCGTACGGCACACCGGCCTCGGCCAGCAGCACGTTCATGTGCCCCGGCATGCGCCCGGCCACCGGATGGATCGCGAACTTCACCTTGACCCCGCGCTCCATCAACTTCTGGCTCAGTTCCCAGATCTTGTGCTGCGCCTGCGCCACCGCCATGCCGTAGCCCGGCACGATCACCACGCGCTCGGCATAGGCCATCATCGCCGCGACATCGCCAGCCTCGATCGGCTTCTGCGTACCGCTGATCTCCTGCGCCTGCCCGCCCCCGCCGAAGCTGGAGAACAGCACGCCGTGGATCGGCCGGTTCATCGCCTTGGCCATCAACTGCGTCAGCAGCGTACCGGCCGCGCCGACCATGGTGCCGGCGATGATCAATGCCTCGTTGCCGAGCACATAACCTTCGAACGCCACCGCCAGACCGGTCAGCGCGTTGTACAGCGAGATCACCACCGGCATGTCGGCGCCGCCGATCGGCAGCGTCATCAGCACGCCCAGCGAAAGCGCCAGCACGAAGAACGCGATGATCGCCGGCGTGGCGAGCGTGTTGATGGCGATGCCGCCCATCACGATCATCGCCACGAACACCGCCAGGTTGAACAACTGCTGCCCCGGGAACACCACACGCTTGTCCAGGCGTCCGTCGAGCTTGGCCCAGGCAATGATCGAACCCGACAGCGACACCGAACCGATCGCCGCGCCGATCACCGCCAGCACCAGCGATGTCATCGGCGGCGCCTGGCCCTCGCCGGAGAAACGCAACAGCTCGACCGCACCGATCGCCGCCGCCGAACCGCCACCCATGCCGTTGTACAGCGCAACCATCTGCGGCATGTCGGTGATGGCGACCTTCTTGCCCGACACCCACGCCGCTGCGGTACCGATACCCAGCGCCAGCACGATCAGCGCCATGTTGTGCAGGCCCGGCAGCAGGAACGTCGCCACCGTCGCGATCACCATGCCCAGGCCGGCCCAGCGGATGCCGCTGCGCGCACTGACGGGCGAGGCCATGCGCTGCAGGCCCAGCAGGAACAAGGTGGCGGCAACGAAATAGCTGGCCGCGGCGATCCACGCGAATGCGTTCTGGACGCCGCTCATGCCTTGCCTCCGCTCTGGCCGGCGCCGGGCTTGCGGCTGGCCTTGAACATTTCCAGCATGCGCTCGGTGACGACGTAGCCACCGGCGGCATTGCCGGCGCCGAGCAGGACGGCGACGAACCCGATGACCTTTTCCAGCGTCGTGTCGGCATGGCCGAGCACGACCATGGCGCCGATCAGGACGATGCCGTGGATGAAGTTGGACCCGGACATCAGCGGGGTATGCAGGATCACCGGCACCCGCGAGATGATCACGTGGCCGGCGATGGCCGCCAGCATGAAGATGTACAGAGCTACCAACCCGTCACCCATCATCCGTACCCCATCTCGATGTCTCCCGCATCATAACCGCGGATGAACGCGGCGCCAGCGCTGTCAACCGCCGCCACCGGCGGGCGTTGTCTCCCCCGCAGGACGGGCCATGCCGGCTCGTCGGACCGGGAGAAACCGCAATGAGGCATGCAGCACGCAAGCGCACGCTGTTGGCAGCACTCGGGATCGTGTGGTTGATGACCGCCCCCAGCGCATTCGCCGGCGACCGGGGCGACCGGGTCGAGCAGCGGATGGACCGCAAGGGCGACCGCATCGACGCGCGCCTGGACGCCCGTGGCAACCGCATCGACCACCGCCTGGACCAGCGTGCCGCCTGGCAGCAGGCACTCGGCCATGACCGCCGCGCCTACCAGCTGGACAGGAAAGGTGACCGCATCGAGCGCCGCCTGGACCGCCGCGGCGACCTCGCCGATGCGCGCTGGGACCGTCGTGGCGACCGCTTCGACGCCCGCTGGGATTATCAGCATGGAGACCGTCGGCATTAAGCCAGGCCCCGTATGCTTCGACCCGTGAGCCGCGAACCCGAAGACAACGTGCTGACCGCCACTGCGGCGCAGGCACACGTGCGCGCCGCCTCCAGCGAGGAGGCGGTCGCGCGCTTGCCGGCATCGCTGGAGGAGTTCCTGGCGGGTGTGGGCACGCGCGCCTTCCGCTTCGCCGAACTCGGCCTTCGCCAGCGCGAGGATTCGCTCGACGCCGTGCAGGACGCGATGATGAAGATGCTGTCCTACCGCGACCGCCCCGCCGAGGAATGGACGCCGCTGTTTTGGAGCATCCTGCGCAGCCGCATCGTCGATGTTCAGCGCCGCCGCACGTTCCGCCTGCGCTGGCTGATGCCGACGCCGCATTTGGACAAGAACGGGCGCGACGACGGCCCCTTGGACTGGGCCGACGACGGCCCCGATCCGTCGCGCACGTTCGACGGACGCGAGGCCTACGCCAAGCTGTCCGAAGCACTGGCAACACTGCCGCGCCGGCAACGCGAGGCCTTCAGCCTGCGCATCCTGGAAGAACTCGACGTCGCCACGACCGCGCGGGCGATGGGCTGCAGCGAAGGCGCGGTCAAGACACACCTGTCGCGCGCACGCGAAGCGCTGCAGCGACAACTGGAGGACTGGCGATGAGCCGCAACGAACAAGACGAGCGCACCGCTGACGAGCGCGCATTCGACCAGGCCATGCGCCGCCTGCACGCGCAGGCCGTGGACCAGGTCTCGCCGGCGACACGCACGCGCCTGCGCGTTGCGCGTCAGGCAGCCACCACCCCGGCGTCTGCGCGCGATCGCCGCCGCGGCCCGGGCTGGGTGATGGCCAGCGGCTTCGCCGCGGTGTTCGCGCTGGCGATCGGACTGCTGCTGCGGCCGTCGCCGCAGGCACCGGTACCGGCAGCAGCCGTGGCCGTGTCCCAGCCCGCGGCGGCAGTCGCAACGACGGCCGCGCCGCACTACGACCCCGACAGCGCCGTCGCCGTCCTCGACGAAAACCCCGACCTCTACCTGTGGCTGGCAGCGAACGACGATGCCATGCCGGATCTTGAACAGTGATGATCTGGAACAGTGACATGCGGAGCAACGACATGCGCAAGGTTTCCCTTCCCTCCAGCCTCGGGCGCGTTGCAACCGTGATGGCGCTGCTGCTGGCGGTTACGCCGGCATTCGCGGCCGATCCGCCCAAGGCCGCAGCGCCGGCCGCGACCAGCGCGCCTGCAGCCGCACCTGCCAAGCCATTGCCCGCCTGGGAGCAGCTCACCCCGGCGCAACGCGAGCAATTGATCGCGCCGGTTCGCGAGCGCTGGAACAGCCAGCCCTACGAGCGCCAGCGCATGCTCGATCGCGCCGGGCGCTGGCAGGAGATGACCCCCGACCAGCGCCAGCGCGCGCGTCACGGCATGAATCGCTGGGAGCACATGAGCCCGGAGCAGCGCGAACAGATGCGGGCGCTGTACGCCCGGATGCGCGGCCTCGACGACGCGCAGCGTGCCACGCTCAAGGAGCAATGGCGGGCGATGACGCCCGAACAGCGCCGCGCCTGGGTGCAGGCGAACCCCGCCCCGGCCGACAGCGACGACCAGCCACGGCGCCGCTGACAGGCGCAGCTCGCAGGCGCCAGCCGGAGCCGGCTGGCGGCGATCTCCGCGGCCAGGGGTCGCCAGCAAGCTCGCTCCTACACTAGGATGCAGCCATCAGGTTCTGGAGCGGAGCATGGCGGGCATCACCATTGGCGTTGCAAGCGAGACCGCAACCGGCGAACGCCGTGTCGCCGTGACTCCGGAAACGTGCAAGAAACTCGTTGCGCGAGGTGCGCGCGTGCGTGTGCAGCGTGGCGCCGGCCGTGCGGCCAGCTTCGACGACCAGGCCTACAGCGACGCCGGTGCGGAACTCGCCGATGACGCCGCCGCGGCATGGGCCGATGCCGATGTCGTGATGTGCGTGCAACCGCCGGGCGCGCAGGCAATTGCCGGGCTGCGCCAGGGCGCAGTGCTGGTCGGCATCCTTGCGCCGCAGGGCGACGCGGCACGCGGCGAAGCCATCGCCGCGCGCGGCCTGCTCGCCTTTCCGCTCGAACGCCTGCCGCGCACCACGCGCGCGCAGGCGATGGACGTGCTCAGTTCGCAGGCCGGCATGGCCGGCTACAAGGCCGTGCTGATTTCCGCGCAGCTTGCGCCGCGCTTCTTCCCGATGCTGACCACCGCGGCCGGCACCATCCGGCCATCGAAGGTGCTCATCGTCGGCGCCGGCGTCGCCGGTCTGCAGGCGGTGGCGACAGCCAAGCGCCTGGGCGCGCAGGTCGAAGGTTTCGACGTGCGCCCGGAGACGCGCGAGCAGATCGAATCGCTCGGCGGCAAGTTCCTCGACCTGGGCGTCAGTGCCGCCGGCGAAGGCGGCTATGCGCGTGCGCTCACCGATGAGGAGCGCGCCGAACAGCAGCGTCGCCTGGGCGAACATCTCAGGGGCATCGACGTCATCGTCTGCACGGCCGCCGTGCCGGGCCGTCCGGCGCCGAAGATCATCACCGCGACCATGGTGGCCGGGATGAAGCCGGGCAGCGTGATCGTCGACCTCGCCGCCGAAACCGGCGGCAACTGCGAACTGACGCAGCCGGGCGAAACCATCGAGCGCAATGGCGTCACCATCGCCGGCCCGCTCAACCTCGCCAGCAGCGGCGCGGTGCATGCCAGTGAGATGTACGCGCGCAACCTGCTCAACTTCGTCAGCCTGTTCGTGACCGAGGAAGCGTCGAAAGAAGGTCGCCTTGCCATCGACTGGAACGATGAGCTGCTGGCGCGCACGGTATGGCCGGAGCGTGAGGCACCGGCGCCGGCACCCTCACCAGCGCAGGCCTAGCCTTCGCGCAAACCGTCATCCCCGCGCTGGCGGGAATCCATGGACGTTGCCTTGACCGGCCCCGGCGTCCGCCGGGGCGAGATTGAATCGCCGGGACAACGCTCAGCGCGCGACCGGCGCCCTGTCCAGATGACGACGCACCTGCCGCATCGCCTCGTCGAAGGCGGTGCGTTCGGCGCCGATGGTCAGGCGCCCGGCGCTGGCCAGTGCGGCCAGTTCTTCCGGCGAGGCGACCAGCATGCGGATGCCGCGGCGGTTGACCAGCAGGAAGCGTGACGTCAGCGGGCTGACCCAGGCGATCTTGGCCGCCACCGACTCGCCCTGCGGGTCGGTCAGGCGCACCCAGTCGCCCGATTCCAGGCTGCGCATGCGCTCGGCCAGGATCTGGTCGTGGCTCATGGTGTCGGTGCCGCCGGCGAGCCACAACTTGCGCTCGTTCTCGGTGACATCGTCCTCGGGCATGGTCAGCGGCGGCGCCGGGCGACGGCGACGCGGCGTGTCCGGTGTCGCCAGCGCGCGCACCAGGCCAGCCATGCCGTGTTGCGCGGCGCTGTCGTCGAGGCCGGAACTGGCCAGGCATTCGACAATCGCCGGATGCAGCGCCAGCAGCTGGTCGGCCAACTCGCGGCCGCGGTTCTGCTCGGCCATGCGATCGGCCATCAACAGCGCATCGCCCAGGGCGATGGCTTCGGCGTGGCGGCGCGGATCGGCGCCGTCGCGCAGCAGCGTCTGCACCACGTGGTGGCGCCAGGGCATCGCCAGGAAATCGGCTACGGCCTGGGTCAGCTCCGGCTCGGCAAGGCGGTCGGTCAGCGCCGACTCGGCCTGCTCGCGCGCGGCGCCCAGGCGCTCGCGGCCATAGGTGGCCTTGGCGGCGCGCTGCTCCTGCATTTCGATGCGGCGGCGCTGCTGCGCCAGCAGGGCGTCGAGCTCGGCATGGGCCAACTCGAACACGGCCAGGTCTTCGTTGTATTCGGAGACGATGCGCTGCGAGATCTCGGTGGCGCGATCGAGCAGTTCGCGATCCTGCGCGGTCTCGGCGTCGTTGCCTTCGCAGGCCTCGGTGATCGCGTCGAGCAGACGGCGCGCCGGGTGCTCGCGCTTGACGAACACGCCGTTGTCGGTCAGCGCGACCTTCACGTATGGCAGCACCAGGCGCGCATACAGGCGGCGGGCGCGATCCTGCAGGGCGTTGTGCTTGAACAGCGAGTCGAACAGCAGCGCGACCAGGTCGATCGCGTCCTCTTCCTCGGAGCTGAAACAGGCCTGTTCGGGATTGAGGCCGAGGCGGCGGGCGCCGTCCTGGATATGGTCGCGGATCGTCTCGCCCAGCCTGCCGGTCACTGCCAGCGCGCGCGCGAACGCATCCGGCGGCTCGGCCTGCAGCAGCGAGGCAACGCTGAGGATTTCATCGACGCGCAACTCGCGGCGCGGCCCGCCGACGCGCGTGGACACCGAGCCCGGGCTGGCGTCGGCCCTCGGCGCGCTTTCGCGCCAGGCATGCAACTGGCTGCGCAACTCGGCCAGCTCGCTGGCCATCGCCGCCATGTCCTGGTTGGACATGGGGGTCGACAGGGTCCGTCCGAAATTGCCCGCCCCGGAGGCGTGGGCGAACGACGGCCCAGCACCGGGACCACCGAAACCATCGCCGCCCGAGAAGCCCTGCGCCGGCCCGTAGCCGTCGCCCTGGCCGCCGCGCTCGCGGCGCGAGTCGTCGCCGCGCGGCGCCGGCGTGGCCGGAGCGGCGCTGCCATAGCCGGACGTCGCCAATACGGTATTGACGCGTGCGTACAACTCGCCGAGCACGCGGACCAGCTCGGTTTCGTAATGACGGAACAGGCGTGCGCGCAGCGTGTCCGGGACCTGCGCTTCCAGGAAGGTCTGGGAAAAGGCCGCGACCAGGCGGTCCGGACCGATCGGGTTGACCCCCATCGGCACGCGCATCGCCTCGGAGAGGGTCTGCAGGCGGCTTTGCAGGGTGTCCAGGGGGCGCGCGAACCGCGCCACCAGCGCCTCGTTCAGGCGGCCGCTGGCAAGCTCGTATTCCAGTTGCTGCTCGTCCACCAGGCGCAGCTGGACTTCGCCGCCGCTGCGGATCCGCAGCGCCCGGAAGTCATCGAAGCCCTGCGCGACCTGCTGGCGGAAACGCATGACATGCGACGCCTGCTGCTGGCGCAGCACCCACAACGCAGCCTGCTCTTCGTAGAAGTTGTTTTTGCCATCGGTCTTGAGGGAGGCGAGCTTGAGCGCGTCCTCGATCGGGCCATAGAGCGTCCCCGGCAGCCCGCCGAGCGCTTCCAGGGCCTGACGCTTGATCTCCTCAAGCATGCGCATCGGATCGGTACGCGTAGCTTGAGCGACGCCGTGCGGATAGCCGGACACTAGCTTGTTCCCCAGAGTTGCGTGGACCGAATCTGCCGTGCGCCGGCAGGTGGTAGGCGCATAGTGGCAAGATACGACCTCGCCTTGCAGGCCCACTTTGAGCAATTGTGACTGATGTCGCGAAACACTTCTGACCCGTCCCGGGATTTCGACCTCGCCCTCGCCCCTTTGGACGCCCGCCGCTCGGTCCCGCCGAAGCAGCTGGGCGAGCCCGGCCCCGATCCGGACACCCTGATGCGCCTGCTGCGCTCGGCCGTACGGGTCCCCGACCACGGCAAGCGGGTGCCTTTCCGCTTCATCAGCTTCAGCGGCGACGCCCGCCATGCGTTTGGCGAACGCCTGGCCCAGCGCAGCCGCCAGCGCGATCCGGACGCCAGCGACGCGGTCATCGAGAAGGACCGGACGCGATTCTCCCACGCCCCGCTGGTGGTCGCGGTGATCGGACAACTCGGGCCGGACGAGAAGATTCCCGAATCTGAACGCTTTTCCACGGCTTCCTGCGTCTGTTTCGCCCTGCTCCAGGCCGCGCAGGCACTGGGCTACGGTGCGATCTGGCTGACCGGCTGGCTGGCCTATGACGCCCAGGTCGGCCAATGGCTGGGCCTTGGCGAGCACGAGCGCGTCGTCGGCTTTGTCCATATAGGTACGCCGAAGCTGGACGCGCCCGAACGCGAGCGCCCCGACCCGGCCGCCCTGCTGAGCGCGTGGTCACCGGCATGAGCAGCGTCGACGCCGCAGCGCCCGCACCGGGGCAGACGCTTTACCTGGTCGACGCGAGCATGTACGTGTTCCGCGCCTGGCACTCGATGCCCAACGAATTCCACGACGCCGACGGCTGGCCGACCAACGCCGTGCACGGCTTCGCCCGCTTCCTGCTGGAGCTGATCGACCGCACCCGCCCGCAGCACATCGCCATCGCCTTCGACGAAGCGCTCGACTCGTGCTTCCGCAATGCGCTGTACCCGGCCTACAAGGCCAACCGCGAGTCGGCGCCGGAAGAGCTCAAGCGCCAGTTCGTCCACTGCAAAGCGCTGTGCAGCGCGCTCGGCCTGGCGGTGCTGTCGCACGGCCAGTACGAAGCCGACGACCTGATCGGCAGCGCCGTGCATGCCGCCCGCGGCAACGGTTTCCGCTCGGTGATCGTTTCGGCCGACAAGGACCTGTCGCAGCTGCTCGGCGATCACGACGAGCAGTGGGACTTCGCCCGCGGCCAGCGCTGGGGCGCGGCCGGCGTGCCCGAGCGCCACGGCGTGCAGGCGCGGCAGATCGCCGACTATCTGGCGCTCACCGGCGATGCCGTCGACAACATCCCCGGCGTGCCCGGCATCGGCGCCAAGACCGCGGCCGCGCTGCTGGCGCATTTCGACACCCTCGATGGGTTGCTCGCCCGGGTCGAGGAAGTGCCCTACCTGCGCCTGCGCGGCGCCGCCAGCGCAGCGGCGAAACTGCGCCAGCATCGCGAACAGGCGTTGCTGTGCCGGCAGCTGACCACGATCGCGCTCGACGCGCCGCTGGGCGACACCGGCCTGCAGTTCGTGCGCGGCAACGGCGACAGCGCCGGCCTTGGCGTGCTGTGCGATGCGGTCCGCTTCGGCCCGATGACACGACGCCGCCTGTATCAGTCGGCCGGCCTCGACTTCGCCACGTCACAGGCCCAGGCGTAGCATTCGGCAAAACACCAGGGCGCCCCATGGACGATCACGCACAAGAACCGCTGGAAACCCTCTACGAAGGCCCCTGGCTGCGCATGCGCCGGCGTGGCCGCTGGGAGTACGTGGAGCGCACCAACGGCGACGGCATGGCGGTGATCGTGGTCGCGGTGACGCCGGAGGACAAGGTGCTGTTCGTCGAGCAATACCGGGTGCCGCTGGGCGCGCGAACGATCGAGATGCCGGCGGGACTGGTCGGCGACGACCATGCCGGCGACACACTGGAAGCGGCGGCGCGGCGCGAACTGATCGAGGAAACCGGCTGGTCGGCGCAGCGCGTCGACGTGCTGCTGGTCGGCCCGACCTCGGCCGGCATGAGCAACGAGCGCATCGCCTTCGTGCGCGCGCGCGGCTTGAGCAAGGTCGGCGACGGCGGCGGCATCGACAACGAGGACATCACCGTCCACGAAATCCCCCGCGCGCAGGCACCGGCATGGCTGATGCAGAAGCAGCGCGAGGGCTACGAGCTGGACCTGAAGCTGTGGGCCGGGCTGTGGATGATCGAGCACAACCCGGACGGCTCAGCGGCGCTCTAGTCGCGCATTTCCTCGAGCTCCATGCCCTTGGTCTCGCGCACCGAGGTCAGCACGAACACCAGCGAGCCCAGCGCGAACAGCGCATACAGGCCATAGGCGAACGACAGCCCGATCTCGGCCAGCGACGGGAACGAACTGGTGATGACGAAGTTGGCGATCCACTGCGCCGAAGCCGCCACCGCCAGCGCGATCGCGCGGATGCGATTGGGGAACATCTCGCCCAGCAGGACCCACACCATCGGCCCCCAGCTCAGGCCGAAGAACACGACGTAGGCATTGGCGGCCACCAGCGCGACCATGCCCCACGGCTCGGGCAGGCTCAGTTGGGAACCGCTGCCGGTCGCCTGCGAGAAGCACCACGCCATCAGCGCCAGGGTGACGGCCATGCCGGCCGAACCGATGGTCAGCAGCGGCTTGCGGCCGATCCTGTCGACCAGGGCGATGGCGACCAGCGTCACCAGCACGTTGACCACCGAGGTCACCACGGTGATCGTGAACGAGTCGGCCTCGCTGAAGCCCACCGAATGCCACAACGTGGACGAGTAATAGAAGATCACGTTGATGCCGACGAACTGCTGGAACACCGACAGCGCGATGCCGATCCACACCACCGGCAGCAACCCGGCGCGCGGACCGCGCAGATCCTTGAGCGTGGGACGGTACTCAGAACTCAGGCTGTTCTGGATGTCGCTGACCTTCTGGTCGAGCGCCGATTCGCTGTTGAGACCCAGCACCTGGCGCAGCACGTCGCGCGCTTCACGCGGGCGGCCACGCGCAACCAGGTGACGCGGCGACTCCGGCACGCCCAGCACCAGTGCGCCGTAGATCAGCGCCGGCACCACCGCGACCAGGAACATCCAGCGCCACGCCTCCAGCCCGAACCACAGCTTTCCTGCAGCGCCACCGGCCAGTCCTGCCAGCCATGAATCGCTGAGCAGCGCCATGAAGATGCCAAGCACGATCGCCAGCTGCTGCAGCGAACCCAGGCGGCCGCGCACCGCCGCCGGCGAGACCTCGGCGATATAGGTAGGCGCGATGACCGAGGCCACGCCCACGCCTATGCCACCCATCACGCGCCAGAACATCAGGTCGAGCACGCCGAACACCAGCCCCGAGCCGAGCGCACTGACGGCGAGCAGCAACGCAGCCACCTGCATCGTGCGGACGCGACCGAAGCGGTCGGCGAGCGGCCCGGCGTACCAGGCGCCCAGCGCGGAGCCCAGCAGCGCGCACGACACGGCGAAGCCGGTCTGCGCCGCACCGAGGCCGAAGCCACCGCGGATGGCATCGACGGCACCGTTGATGACCGCGGTATCGAAGCCGAACAGGAATCCGCCCAGAGCGGCGGCGGCGGATATCAGCACCACGCGTGCGGTGACGTGTTGTTGCTCGGACTCGGCAATCGCGCTCATTCGGGCTCCCCTGGGGCCGCCTGCTGGCGGCTGTCGGGCGATTCTGCGCGAGGCGGGGGTGGGCCGTCCTTGAATACGTATGCAGCCCCCCCTGGCGCTGCGCGTCAGGCGAAGCGGTCGGTTGCCGTCACCAGCGCGTCGACGTTCTCGGCCTCGAACGCCGAGTGCCCCGATGCCGGCGTGATCACCAGTTCGCTCTTGGGCCAGGCCTTCTTCAGGTCCCAGGCGTTGGCGACCGGGCAGACCACGTCGTAGCGGCCGTGGACGATCACGCCCGGGATGTCGGCGATGCGATGCGCGTCGCGCAGCAACTGGTCGTCGACCTCGAAGAAGCCGCTGTTGACGAAGTAGTGGTTCTCGATGCGCGCGAACGCGAGCGCGAACTGCGGATCCTCGTGGCTCGCGGCGAAATCCGGATCGACGTGCAGGAAGCTGGTCGCGCCTTCCCACACGCTCCATGCCTTGGCCGCGGCCAGGCGCGTGGCTTCGTCGGAGGAGGTCAGGCGGCGGTGGAACGCGCTGATCAGGTCGTGGCGCTCGACCACCGGGATTGCCTTCAGGTAGTGCTCCCACGCATCCGGGAACAGGCGCGAGGCGCCGTCCTGGTAGAACCACTCCAGCTCCCAGCGACGCAGCATGAAGATGCCGCGCAGGACCAGTCCGGTCACGCGCTGCGGATGTGCCTGGGCATAGGCCAGCGCCAGCGTCGAACCCCACGAGCCGCCGAACACCTGCCACTTGTCGATGCCCAGCTTGCCGCGCAGCTTCTCGATGTCGGCAACCAGGTCCCAGGTGGTGTTGTCGACCAGGTCGGCGTGCGGCGTCGAGCGGCCGCTGCCGCGCTGGTCGAACAGCACGATCCGGTACTTGGCCGGGTCATGAAAGCGCCGCATCTTCGGGCTGCAACCCGCACCTGGACCACCGTGCAACAGCACCACCGGTTTGCCGTCGGGATTGCCGCACTGCTCGAAATAGAGCGTATGGCGCCCGTCGACCTGGAGGGTGCCGCTGTCGAAGGGTTCGATCTCGGGATAGAGCGTGCGCATCGCGGGGCCTCGCCTGGGCAGGGGTGCAAATCAGAGGTCGGCAATTCTAGCCGCTGGGCATGCACGCCAATGCATGCATGCCAATGCCGGCGCGCGCCGGCAGGCGTCTACTGCGGCAAACGCCCGAGCGTCACACGGTCGCGCTGTTCCCAGTCGGTGGCGGTTTCGACCTGCTGCAATCCCGCCGCCAGCATCAGTTCGCGCACCGCACCGCCCTGCTCCCAACCGTGCTCGATCAGCAGCCATCCGCCCGGCGCCAGATGGTCGGGCGCGTCGGCGACGATGACGCGGATCGCGTCGAGGCCATCGTGGCCGGAGGCCAGCGCGCTGCGCGGCTCGAAGCGCAGGTCGCCCTGTTGCAGGTGGGCATCGTCGTCGGCGATGTATGGCGGATTGCTCGCGATCAGATCGAAGCGTTCGCCCGCCAGCGGCGCCAGCCAGTCGCCATGGCGGAACTCGACGCGCGCCAGGCCGAGCAGTCCGGCGTTTGCGCGCGCCACCGCCAGTGCCGGTTCGCTGACATCGACCGCCACCACCTGGGCCTGCGGCCGCTCGTGCGCCAATGCCAGCGCGATGGCGCCGGTCCCGGTGCCCAGGTCGGCGATGCGCAGCGCGCGGCCGGCCGGCAGGCGTTCCAGCGCCAGTTCGACCAGGCGCTCGGTTTCGGGACGGGGAATCAGCGTGGCCGGGGTCACTTGCAAGTCGAATCGCCAGAAACCGCGCTCGCCCAACAGGTAGGCCACCGGTTCGCCGGCAAGCCGTCGCAGTAGCAGGCGCTCGAAATCGGCTGCGCGGACGGAATCGGGTACGTCCTCGCCGTGGCTGTACAGCCAGGTCGACGACACGCCCAGGGCGTGCGCCAGCAGCCGTTCGGCCTCGGCGCGGGCCTCATCGCCGGGCAGGCGCGCAGCGGCATCGGCCAGCAGCCGGGCCACCGTCGCCGCACCTGAATGGGAGGAGTCGTTCATCGCGGCATTGTCGCGTGCGCGGCCGGGCGGCGCGAGCCGGCGCGCCTTGACGCCGGCGGAAACATCCGCACCTCAGGATGGATAAGCGCCGCCTATCTGCCCGACCAGCCATAGGCTGTGCCTATTGAATCAATTCCATCAATCAACTTGATGGATCACCCCATCTTCCTTAACCTCTGTCCATCGCTTCCACCCACCCCGCATAAGGAATCCCCTGATGTCGCTGATCAACACCCAAGTTCTTCCGTTCAAGGCCACTGCCTACAAGAACGGCGAGTTCGTCGAAGTCACCGACGCCACCCTGAAGGGCAAGTGGTCCGTGGTGTTCTTCTACCCGGCCGACTTCACCTTCGTCTGCCCGACCGAGCTGGGCGACCTGGCCGACAACTACGCCGAGTTCCAGAAGATGGGCGTGGAGATCTACGGCGTGTCCACCGACACCCACTTCACCCACAAGGCCTGGCACGACACCTCCGACACGATCAAGAAGATCCAGTACCCGCTGATCGGCGACCCGACCGGCGTGATCACCCGCAACTTCGGCGTGATGATCGAGGAAGCCGGCCTGGCCGATCGCGGCACCTTCGTGATCGATCCGGACGGCAAGATCCAGATCGTCGAGATCAACGCCGGCGGTATCGGCCGCGATGCCTCCGAGCTGCTGCGCAAGGTCAAGGCTGCCCAGTACGTCGCCGCCCACCCGGGTGAGGTCTGCCCGGCCAAGTGGCACGAGGGCGAGAAGACCCTGAAGCCGTCGCTGGACCTGGTCGGCAAGATCTAAAGCCGTTCCGATGCCCCTCTCCCGCACGGGAGAGGGGTGGGGCCAGGGCGCCACGCTTTTCACAGCGGCCCGCCCCGACCGTCCGCCCCCGCGGACCACGGCCGGCCAGATGCCCGCCAGTTTTCCTTTTTGGATGTCGCGACGTTCGGGCAGCTCTCCCTCCCTCCCTGCCCGGGCGCTCGCGGCGTTCATTCCGAACAAAGCCGTCTCGAACAAACGATGGAGCCGTCCCCCATGTTGGATGCCGATCTCAAGACCCAGTTGCAGGCGTACCTGGAAAAGGTCACACAACCAATAGAGCTGGTCGCCTCGCTCGACGACGGCGAAAAGTCGCGCGAGCTCGAGGCCCTGCTGCAGGACGTCGCCTCGCTGTCGGACAAGATTTCCTATGCGCGCCGCGATGACGATGCGCGCAAGCCTTCGTTCGCCATCAACCGCCTCGGCACCGATGTCGGCGTGCGCTTCGCGGGCATTCCGATGGGCCATGAATTCACCTCGCTGGTGCTGGCCCTGCTGCAGGTCGGCGGCCATCCGTCGAAGGCTGCGCCGGAACTGCTCGAGCAGGTCCGCGACCTCGAAGGCGAGTACGTGTTCGAAACCTTCATGTCGCTCTCGTGCCAGAGCTGCCCGGACACGGTGCAGGCGCTGAACCTGATGAGCGTGATCAACCCCAACATCCGCCACGTTGCCATCGACGGCGCGCTGTACCAGGACGAGGTCGAGCAGCGCCAGGTGATGTCGGTGCCGACCGTGTTCCTCAACGGCCAGCCGTTCGACCAGGGCCGCATGACCATCGAGCAGGTGCTGGCCAAGCTCGACACCGGCGCCTCGCAGCGCGATGCCGAGAAGATCGGCGGCAAGGCGCCGTTCGATGTGCTCGTCGTCGGCGGTGGCCCGGCCGGCGCTGCAGCGGCGATCTACGCTGCGCGCAAGGGCATCCGCACCGGCATCGCCGGCGAGCGCTTCGGTGGCCAGGTGCTCGACACCATGGCGATCGAGAACTTCATCTCGGTGACCTACACCGAGGGCCCGAAGCTGGCCAGCGCACTGGAGCAGCACGTGCGCGAGTACGACGTCGACATCATGAACCTGCAGCGCGCGAGCAAGCTGGTTCCGGCCAGCGAGCCGGGCGGCCTGATCGAGATCCAGCTGGAAAACGGCGCGTCGCTGAAGTCGCGCAGCGTGGTGCTCGCCACCGGCGCACGCTGGCGGCAGATGAACGTGCCCGGCGAAGACCAGTACCGCAACAAGGGCGTGGCCTATTGCCCGCACTGCGATGGCCCGCTGTTCAAGGGCAAGCGCGTGGCGGTGATCGGCGGCGGCAACTCCGGCGTCGAGGCCGCGATCGACCTGGCCGGCATCGTCAGCCACGTCACCCTGATCGAGTTCGACAACCAGCTGCGCGCCGACGAAGTCCTGCAGCGCAAGCTGCGCAGCCTGGCCAATGTCACCATCGTCACCAGCGCCCAGACCACCGAGGTGCTCGGCGATGGCCAGAAGGTCAACGGCCTGGTCTACAAGGACCGTGTCGGCGGCGACTCGCACCGGGTCGAGCTGGAAGGCGTGTTCGTGCAGATCGGCCTGCTGCCCAACACCGAATGGCTCAAGGGCACGGTGGCGTTGTCGCCGCGCGGCGAGATCGAAGTGGATGCGTTCGGACGTACGTCGATCCCGGGCGTGTTCGCCGCAGGCGACGTCACGACCGTGCCGTACAAGCAGATCGTGATTGCGATGGGTGAAGGCTCCAAGGCTGCGCTGAGCGCGTTCGACCACCTGATCCGCACCAGTGCACCGGCGGAAAACGCGACCGCGGTTGCAGCCTGATTCGATTGATACCGTCATTCCCGCGAAGGCGGGAACCCAGCGTCTTCGCAATCTGATTGCACAAAAAGCCACTGGGTCCCCGCCTTCGCGGGGATGACGATGCGAGTAGGGTCAAAAGTGGCCACAACGTTTTAGATCGAAAGAAGAGCCGAAGTTGTCCGTCGCCCCACAAGCCGTGTTGGAGAAACACCCTTGAACCTGCGCGACCTCAAGTACCTGGTAGCCCTCGCCGATCACAAGCACTTTGGCCGCGCCGCCGCGGCCAGCTTCGTCAGCCAGCCGACGCTGTCGACGCAGATCAGGAAACTCGAGGACGAGCTCGGCGTCGCGCTGGTCGAACGGGCGCCGCGCCGGGTGATGCTGACGCCGGTGGGGCGCGAAGTCGCCGAGCGCGCGCGCAAGGTCATCGCCGATGTCGAGCAGATGGCCGAGATCGCGCGCCGCAGCCAGGATCCGGAGGCCGGCACGGTCCGGCTCGGCCTGTTCCCCACGCTGGGCCCCTATCTGCTCCCGCACGTGGTGCCGGGCCTGCGCCAGCGCTTCCCGCGCCTGGAGCTGCTGCTGGTCGAGGAAAAGACCGACCAGATCCTCGCGCGCCTGCGCGACGGCCGCCTGGACGCCGGCCTGCTTGCGCTACCGATCCACGACGACCAGTTGCACGTCGAAGTGCTCTTCGACGAGCCGTTCCTGCTGGCCGTTCCGCAACACCACCCGATGGCCGACCAGGATTCGCTCGACGTCCAGGACCTCGACAACCAACACCTGCTCCTGCTCGAGGAAGGCCACTGCCTGCGCGACCAGGCGCTGGACGTGTGCCACATGGCCGGTGCCGGCGAACGCGACGGCTTCCGCGCCACCAGCCTGGAAACGCTGCGGCAGATGGTCGCCGCCGGTGTCGGCATCACCTTGCTGCCGGTGCTTGCGGTGCAGCCGCCGGTGCCGGTCTCCTCCGACATCCACCTGCTGCGTTTCCGCGGCGATGCGCCGCACCGGCAGATCGCGATGGTCTGGCGGCGCAGTTCGGCGATGGGCGATTTCCTGATGCAGCTGGCGGGCGAGTTCCGCAAGCTGCCAGCGTCGCTGCTGGTGCCGCCCAGGTCGCACGCCTCGCAGTCGTTGCAGGTGTAGCGCGGCTCATTCCAGGCCGGTCTGGCCGAGGCGATAGCGCGTCAGCACCGTCCCCGCCGCCAGCATCACGGTGATCAGCAACGTGGACACCACGTGCACGCGCGGCCGGTCGGATATCGCGCAGGCCACCATCAGCCCGATCCCCGCCACCTGCACCAGGCGGAACGGAATCAGCAGCGGCCGCAGCCCCATGAGCGGTTCGATGAAGATCCCCCACAGCGCCGCCACGATCAGCATTCCGAAGAACACCTTGCGGGCGTCGTAATAGTGCTTGCGGACATCGATGCTGCCGTCGATCAGTTCAGGCAGGAAGGCATGGCTGGCGATGCACAACGTCCCCGGCCCGATCAGGACATAGGCGAACTCGCCGTAGGTCCAGTCGCGTTCCGAACGCATCGCCCAGAACGACCACCACATCTGGATATGCAGCGCGATCAGCAGCCCTACCCAGACGCCATGCAGCCAGTAGTGATCGACCCGGCGGCGGATCTGCACCATGTTGCCGATGCCGGCGAACAGCTGGGTCAGGCCCAGGCCGAGGACCATCGACACCATGACCGACAGGTAATTGAATGCGTCCATCCACCCGCCCCGGCAGCCGCGCCGCAGTCAGGCTACTGACCGGGCGCGTGGGCGGCGTGAAGTGCCCGTCGCGGGCCTGGTGTCGCGGGCCTAGTGTCGCGGGCCTAGTAGCGAAGCAGGGCGTGCAGGGGCGTCGCACCCCTCCAGCGCGATCTGCCCTGCAATGCTTCCAGCTCGATCAGCACGCTCGCGCCGACCAGTTCGGCGCCCAGTTTCAGCACCAGCTCCTGCGCCGCCGCGAGGGTGCCGCCAGTGGCGAGCACGTCGTCGACGATCAGGGTGCGTTCGCCCGGTCGCAGGGCATCGTTGCGCGCCTGCAGGCGATCGCTGCCGTATTCGAGCTGGTAGGCGACCTCGACCAGCGGCGGCGGCAGCTTGCCCGGCTTGCGCAGCGGCACGAAGCCGGCGTGCAGCTTCTGCGCCAGCGCCGCACCGAAGATGAAGCCGCGCGACTCGATCCCGCACACCGCCTGCACCTCGCTGCCCTGCCAGGGTTCGGCGAGCGCGTCGATGCAGCGGGCGAAACCGCCGGCGTCGGCCAGCAGCGGCGTGACATCGCGGAACACCACGCCCGGCTTGGGAAAGTCGGCGACTTCGCGGATCAGGGATTCGAAAGAGGACATGGGGGCACGGGCGCGGCTGGGCGGGTCACGATACCCGACATGCCGACGGGTTCAGGAGTTGGGTGCCAGCCGGATCAGGCCGGCAGCAGGCCCGGTGGCAGGTCCGACGCTTCCTCACCGGCCTCACCGGCCTCGTCCGGCGGCTGGTTCAGCGGCAGCGCGGCGACTATCTCGCTGGCTTCGGGCCAGACCACATCCGGCACGCACACCAGGATCGTCCCGAACAGGGGCAGCTCGCCCATGCCGCCCAGCAGCGCCTCGCCCTTGAGGAACACCGGGATCTGCTCGGCTTCCAGGGCATGCCGGACCAGGTGCGCGTCGATCAGGTTGGCGGCTTCGTAGACGACTTTCACGGGGGTATCCACGGCAGGGGCTGCGTCCGAGCATACGCCGGCGCAATTGAACGGGCTGCGAGCGCCGCGGAGACGGATTCCGGGCCAGAAACGACGCCATTGTCCGCCAGCGGCTAAACTTCCCGGTCTTCCCCGCCCGTGCGATCCCGAATGTCCGCTACGCCCCACGCCAATGCTCCGACCGCCGTCCCCACCGCCGACGATGCCCTGGCATCCACCAGGCAGGACTTCATCCGGCAGATCGTTCGCGAGGACGTGGCCAGCGGCAAGCACCAGGCGATCAAGACCCGCTTCCCGCCCGAGCCCAACGGCTACCTGCACATCGGCCACGCCAAGGCGATCTGCCTGGACTTCGGCATCGCCCGCGAGTTCGGCGGCGAGTGCAACCTGCGCCTGGACGACACCAACCCGGTCAAGGAAGACCCGGAATACGTCCGCGCGATCCAGGAAGACGTGCGCTGGCTCGGTTTCGAGTGGCACGACCTGCGCCATGCCTCGGACTACTTCGAAGTCATCTACCTGGCCGCCGAGAAGCTGGTGCGCCAGGGCGACGCCTTCGTCTGCGACCTGTCGGCCGATGAGGTGCGCGCCTACCGCGGCACGCTGACCGAGCCCGGCCGCAACTCGCCGTACCGCGACCGCAGCGTCGAGGAGAACCTCGACCTGCTGCGCCGCATGCGCGCCGGCGAGTTCCCCGACGGCGCGCGCACGCTGCGCGCCAAGATCGACATGGCCGCCGGCAACATGAACCTGCGCGACCCGGCGCTGTACCGCATCAAGCACGTCGAGCACCAGAACACCGGCATGGACTGGCCGATCTACCCGATGTACGACTTTGCCCACTCGCTCAGCGATGCGGTCGAAGGCATCACCCATTCGCTGTGCACGCTGGAGTTCGAGGACCACCGCCCGCTCTACGACTGGTGCGTGGACAAGGTTGACCTGGCCAACTCGCCGGACCTGGTTTCTCCGCTGACCAGCAAGGGCCTGCCGTTCGAAGCCAGCAAGCCGCGCCAGATCGAATTCTCGCGCCTGAACTTCAACTACCTGGTGATGAGCAAGCGCAAGCTGATGGCGCTGGTGCAGGCCGGGCTGGTCGATGGTTGGGACGACCCGCGCATGCCGACCCTGCAGGGCATCCGCCGCCGCGGCTACACGCCGTCGGCGCTGCGTTTGATGGTCGATCGCGTCGGCATCAGCAAGCAGAACTCGCTGCTCGACATCTCCATCCTCGAAGGCGCCCTGCGCGACGACCTCGACGCCAGCGCAACGCGGCGCATGGCGGTGATCGACCCGCTCAAGCTGGTGATCACCAACCTGGCCGACGGCCACGAGGAATCGCTGACGTTCCCCAACCACCCCAAGGACGAGAGCGCCGGCGTGCGCACCATGCCGTTCTCCAACGTGCTGTGGATCGAGCGCGAGGACTTCGAGGAAGTGCCGCCCAAGGGTTTCAAGCGCCTGATCCCGGGCGGCGAAGTGCGCCTGCGTGGCGCCGGCATCTTCCGCTGCGACGAAGTGATCAAGGACGGCGACAAGGTCGTCGAGATCCGCGGCGTGCTCGATCCCGAGTCGCGTCCGGGCATGGCCGGCGCCGACCGCAAGATCAAGGGCACGATCCATTGGGTCAGCGCGCAGCATGCGATCGCCGCCGAGATCCGCCTGTACGACCGCCTCTTCAACGTCGCCGATCCGGACGACGACGAAGGCGCCGGCAAGACCTACCAGGACCACCTCAACCCGGATTCGCGCCGCACCGTCACCGGCTATGTCGAGCCGGCGGCCGCGGTCGCCGAGCCGGAGCAGTCGTTCCAGTTCGAGCGCATCGGCTACTTCGTCGCCGACCGCCATGACCATCGCAGCGACGCGCCGGTGTTCAACCGCAGCGTCACCCTGCGTGACACCTGGACCACCAAAGCCTGAGGAGTTTGGCCATGCGTCGTCTGACGACGGTACTGATCGCACTGCTGCTGTGCACGCTGTGCGCCTGCGCCGCCCCCCCTTCGGACGCCGCTGGCGCGGCAACCCCCTCGCCGGTTGCCGCGCCGGTGACTCCAGCCACGCCGGCGCCGGTCGCCGCACCGCCACCTGCACAGTCGGTGGCGGCGCCAGCGAAGCCCGCGGTCGTGAAAATTGATCGCAGCTGCCGCAGCGACGCCGACTGCGCCATCAAGGATGTCGGCAACTGCTGCGGCGCGATGCCTGCCTGCGTCAACGCCAACAGCCCGACCGACCCCGCCAGCGTCCAGGCCGCCTGCGCCAAGAGCGGGCGCATGGGCGTGTGTGGATTCAAGACGATCGACAGCTGCCAGTGCACGCAGGGGCAGTGCAGCGAAGTCTCGTCCGGTCTCGATCCCGGCCCGGAGCAGGTGCGCTGATGCTGTATGCACAGGTTCACCTGACCCTGCCGGCATGGGTGCATGACTCGGTCGACGCCGGCCGCAGTTACGACGGCGACGAGGCCAAGGTCGCCCTCGCGATCGCGTTGTCGCGGCACAACATCGAAGCCGGCAGCGGCGGACCGTTCGGCGCTGCGGTCTTCGGCCCCGACAGCCGCATCATCTCCATCGGCGTCAACCGCGTGCTGCCGCACACCTGCTCGCTGGCGCACGCCGAGACCATGGCCTACATGCTGGCGCAGCAGCGCACCCAGCGCGCGCGCCTGAACGAGGATGCCAACGGTGAGCGCGTTGGCCCGATCACGCTGGCCACGTCCTCGCAGCCGTGCTGCCAGTGCTACGGCGCCACGGTCTGGGCCGGCATCGACCGGCTGCTGATCGGCGCGCGCAGCGATGACGTCGAAGAGCTGACCGAGTTCGACGAAGGCCCCCTGCCCGCCGACTGGACCGGCGAGCTGGAACGCCGCGGAATACAGGTCGTGCGCGACATCCACCGCGACGAAGCACGCGCGGTACTGCGCGTGTACGGCGAACGCGGCGGCGAGCGCTACTGACCATGAACGAAGTAACGCCGATCGTCGACGCGCTGCTGTGCTACTGCCGCCCCGGCTTCGAACCGGAGCTGGCCGCCGAGCTGGGCGAGCGCGCCGCGCGGGTCGACCTGCCCGGTTACGCGCGCACGCAGCGCAACCAGGCCTACGTCGAGTTCCTCGGCACCGATGCCGCCGCGTTGTCGCGCGCACTGACCTTCGACGAGCTGATCTTCGCCCGCCAGAAGCTGTTGCGCCTGGCCGACCTGCAAGGTCTCGACCCTAGCGACCGCATCACGCCGATCCTCGCTGCGCTCGACGCCGCCTACCCCGACGGCAAGCCGTCTGCCTACGGCGACCTGTGGGTCGAGCATCCCGATTCCGACGAGGCCAAGCCACTCGCGGGCCTGGCGCGCGCATTCGGCAATGCGCTGCGACCGGCGCTGCGCAAAGCCGGCTGGCTGACCCGCATCGACGACCCCAGGCGTCCGCGTCTGCACGTGATCTTCCTCGCCGGCGACCACGCCATGCTCGCGCAGGGCAGCCCGCGCGACGGCTCGCCGTGGCCACTGGGCATTCCGCGCCTGCGCATGCATGCGGACGCACCGAGCCGCTCGGCGCTGAAGCTGGAAGAGGCGCTGCTGACGCTGGTCCACGAGCACGAACGCGAAGGACTGTTCCGCGATGGCATGCGCGGCGCCGACCTGGGCGCATCGCCGGGCGGCTGGAGCTGGGTGCTGATGCGCCAGGGCCTGCGCGTGATCTCCATCGACAACGGCCCGGTGCAACCGCACCTGCTCGACAGCGGGCGCGTCGAACACCTGCGCGCGGACGGGTTCCAGTGGCAACCCAAAGGGCCGCTGGACTGGATGGTCTGCGACATGGTCGAGCAACCGCGCCGCGTCGCCGAACGCATGGCCACGTGGATCCGTGAAGGCTGGTGCAAGCACACCATCTTCAACCTGAAGCTGCCGATGAAGAAGCGCTGGGAGGAAACCCGGCTGTGCCTGGAGCTGTTCGAGCGCCAGGCCGAAAGGCCGCTGCTGATCCGCGCCCGCCAGCTCTATCACGATCGCGAAGAAATCACGGTTTTCGCGACGCGGCAATGACGCGTCGCGAAGGGTTCATCGATTTGGCGGCGCGGCAATGACGCCGCCCTCACCTGCGTGAACACTGCACATCGTTGGAACGGGAAATTTATCTGCGGTTGATAACTGCGGTACTAGCGTCGCCTGTGCATCCCAGACAGAGGCGAGAGCAGACAATGAATACCGCGCACACGATCAACACGAAGAAGGTCCTCGCAGCCGCATTGCTGGTCGCGCTCGCATCGAGCGGCACTGCACTGGCACAACGCACCCAGGGCAGCCCGGCCAAGTCGCAGCAGCAGGCCGAAGCCGCGGCGCAGGCGGCCACTGCGAACGCCGAAGCGGCGCGCGACAGTGCCCAGAGCGCGCGTGACGCCACCGCCAATGCGGCGGCAGGCTATGGCCCGCAGACCTCGATGCATGCCAGCGACGCGCAGGACGCTGCCAACCGCTCGGTCAATGCCGCCCATGATGCGCACGCCGCGCAGGACGTCGCCGCCACCGGTGCCAATCCTGCCTCCGGCGCCGCCGAGGCGAGCGAGGCGGCGTCGGCCGCCAGCGCCGCCAGCGCGCAGGCGCAGCAGGCCGCCGAGGCTGCCGTGCAGGCATCGACGCCGCCGGCCCCGGCCGTGCCGGCCACTCCTGCCGTGCCGGCAGTTGCCGCAAAGCAACAGGTCAACGTGACATCGAGCCCGCCGAACTCGACGCTGTCGACCAAGGTCGATTTCGATTCGCTCGACGCTGACCGCGACGGCAATCTCAGCCGCACCGAAGTGGGCACCGACACAACGCTGGCTACCAACTTCGGTCGCATCGACGCCGACCACAACGGTCGCATCAGCCGCAAGGAACTTGCCGGCGGCATGTAAGCCGCAGCTGGATTTCAAATACGCGATTACGAATGTGTGTACACACGGGGGTGTGCAGGCCATCCCTTCCCATGGAGCGGGAAGGGATGGAGGCGCAACGGCAACCGCCATCGCCAGAGCGCGCGACCGCTACAGTCCGGCGGCGTGGCGCCAGAAGGCGTGCGTGAGCGGAGGCAAGCGCCCGGCCAGGCCCAGCAGCGGCCCGCGCAGCAATGTCGGCACCAGCGCATCATTGGAGAACAGCCGGTTGATGCCGTCGAAGGCATAGGCCGACACCGCGTTGGCGCTGCGCTGCTGGCGAGCCCACCGCGACAGCGACTGTGCCGCGCCCGGGTCGCTGCCGCGCTGATGCGCCTGCGCCAAGACCGCGCGCAGCGTCGTGACATCGCGCAAGCCGAGATTGACGCCCTGCCCCGCCAGCGGATGCACCGCATGGGCAGCATCGCCAATCAGCACCAGGCGCCCCTTGGCCTGGCTCTGCGCCAGTTGCAGGCGCAGCGGGAATGCAGCGCGCCTGGACACCTCCGTCAGCGCGCCCAGGCGCCCGGCAAACGCCAGCTCCAGCTCGCGCAGGAACTGCGCAGCGTCGACTTCCAGCAGGCGCGCGGCCTCGTCATCGGGCAGGGTCCAGACGATGGAACTGTCGTGGCCATCGCCGGCGAACGGCAGGAACGCAAGCGGACCGGTCGCCAGGAAGCGCTGCCAGCAGGTCGACTGGTGCGGCAGCTCGCTGCGCACGAACGCCACCAGGCCGCGCTGGCCGTAATCCTGCCGTGGTGCTTCGATGCCGGCCAGTGCGCGCAACTTCGACTCGGCGCCGTCTGCGGCCACGACCAGACGCGCCCGCAACGACACGCCGCTGTGCAATTGCACGGTAGCGCCCTGCTCGTCCTGTTCGAACGCGGTAACGGTATCGGGGCAATGCAGGTCAACGCCGGCCGCCGGCAAGGCCGACCACAGACGGTCGACCAGCAGGGCGTGCTCGACGATCCAGCCCAGCTCGCGCCGGCCGAACGCATCGGCGTCGAAGGCGAGTTCGCCGCCGCCGGCCGCATCCCACACCCGCATCGCCCGATACGGCTGCGCGCGTGCCGCCTGCACGTCCGACCATGCGCCGAGGCCGTCGAGCAGCGCGGCGTTGTCCGGCGCGAACGCATACACGCGCAGATCGATCGCATCGGAGCCGGTTGCTTCCGCGCGCCATGGCGGCGGTTCACGCGCTTCGACCAGCGCCACGCGCAGGCCATCGCGGGCAAAGGCCAGGGCCGCGGCCGCACCGACCACGCCGGCGCCAACCACGATCACGTCCACGCCACCGCGCCGGCTCATCGCTGCATCTCCCGGCACAGCGCCGGCACGTCGCCGCGATAGCCCATCGCGCCGCCGACCAGGAACGACTGCGCCGATGGCAGGCGATCCACCGCGAACATGCCCAGGCTGCGCAAGGGTCGCAGCAAGGGCGCATCGTTCGCGCTCAGGCGCGCCAGGCCGTCGGAGAAACCCATCGTGCGTTCGCGGTCCTCGCGCCGGCGCGCGACATGGGCAGCGAGCAATGCGGCCGTGCCGCAATCGGCCGCCGGATCGGCGCGACGCGCCTGCTCGATCAGTTCGGCCAGGGTCAGTGCATCGCGCAGGCCGAGGTTGAAGCCCTGTGCACCGATCGGGTGGATGGTCTGGGCGGCGTTGCCCACCAGCACGGCGCGGTGTGCCGTGGTGCGGCGCGCCAGCACGCGGATCGCCGCGTGCGTGCTGCGCGGGCCGCAGCCGACAAACCGTCCGGCGCGCCAGCCGAATGCATCCTGCGCACGCGCCAGGAAGGCGGCTTCGTCCAGTGCGGCGACTGCGTCGGCGTGCTCGCTGGCGACGGCATGGATCAGGCCGTAGTGACGATCGCCGCGCGGCAACAGCGCGGTCGGGCCTTCGTCGCCCAGGCGCTCGTAGGCGGTGCCGTCGGGCGGCCGCGCCGCGCGGACGCGGGCGACGAACAGGGTCTGCCGGTAGTCGTGTTCCTCGATGCCGATGCCAAGGGCGTCGCGTACGCCGCTGCGGGTGCCGTCGGCGGCCACCAGCAATTGCGCCTGCAGCACGCGCTCGCCGTTTGCCACGCTCACGCGCACCGCACATCCGTCGCCGTCAGCCGGGGCCAGGCCAAGGAAGCGCGCCGGCCGGTACCGCGCCAGCCGCGGCAGTTCCGCCAGCCGCGCCTCCAGCGCCTCGCCGAAATCGCGCGCGATCACCACCCGGCCGAACTCGCTGCGGCCATAGCGCCGCGCCTCCAGCAGGCTGCGGCCGAAGTCGCCGCGGCGGCTGATGTGGATGCGCTCGATCGCGCCACTGGGCGCGCGCAGCTTCTGCAGCACGCCCAGGACCGACAGCGCATTGACGGTGGCTTCGGCGAAGCTGAGGTTGCGCTCGTCGAACACCGCCGGCAGCGCACCAGCCGGGGCGGCTTCGACCAGTCCGACGTCGAGGCCGATCCGCTCCAGCGCGATCGCCAGGCTGGCGCCGACCAGGCCACCGCCGACGATGAGGACATCGTGACGACCGCTGCTGGAAGGGCCGGACAGTCCGGCCATCGACGACGACGAGGGGGCCGGGGATGTGGGGGGCAAAACAGGCATTGCGTTATGCTAGCGGTTCCTGAAGGCCGTTACCTTCCCAAGAATCGACCACGATGAATCGTCCTGCCTCCGAGAAGTCCGCCCTGGACAAAGTCTTCGCCCCCGGCCCGCTGGTGCTCGCCGGCATGATCGTGGTCGCCGCACTCACCCGCCTGCTGCCGCACCCGCCGAACTTCTCGCCGGTCGAGGCCATGGCGCTGTTCGGCGGCGCCTACTTCGCGTCCAGGCGCTGGGCTTTCATTGTGCCGCTGGTTGGCATGTTCGTTTCCGACATCGCCCTGGCGGCGATCAATGGCGGCCTGTACTCGACCTGGTTCGGCAGCGCCGGCATCTGGGTGGTGTATCTGTGCGTGGCCCTGATCACGGCACTGGGCCTGAACCTGCGTGGCCGCGTCAACGGCTCGCGCGTGCTCGGCTATTCGCTGGTCGGCTCGGTGCTGTTCTTCGTCGTCACCAATTTCGCCTCGTGGGCGTTCCAGGTGACCCCGACCTATCCGATGACGGCAGGCGGTCTCGGCGCGGCCTTCGTCGCCGGCATCCCGTTCTTCCAGTGGACCGTGCTGGGCACGCTGTTCTACGCGGCGCTGCTGTTCGGTGGTTTCGCCCTGCTGCGCAGCCGCGTGCCGGCGCTGCGCATGCAGACGGTCTGACCCCCGGACCGCTGGCACAGTGGGCAACCGCCTCAGCAAGATCTACACGCGTACCGGCGACGACGGCACGACCGGCCTGGGCGACGGCAGCCGCGTCGCCAAGGATTCGGCCCGCGTGGCGGCCTACGGCACGGTGGACGAGGCCAACTCCTGCATCGGCCTGGTGCTGGCCACGGACGTCCCCGACGACATCCGCACCCTGTTGACCACGGTCCAGCACCAGATGTTCGACCTCGGCGGCGAGCTGTGCATTCCCGGCCACGCCGCCATCTTCGACAACGACATCGACCGCCTCGAGCAGCAGCTCGATGCCTTCAACGAACCGTTGCCGCCGCTGAAGGATTTCATCCTGCCCGGCGGTGGCGAAGCGGCGGCGCGCTGCCACATCGCGCGCACCGTGGTGCGCCGCGCCGAGCGCGAAACCGTGGCCCTGTCGCGGCTGGAACCGGTGCGTGCCGAAGCGGTGCGTTATCTCAACCGCCTGTCCGACCTGCTGTTCGTGCTGGCGCGCGTGCTGGCGCGCGCCAGTGGCCACGGCGAAGTGCTGTGGAACCACGAGCGCCGCAAGGCCTGAGCACGCAGCGGCGGAGCGGCTGACATGCGCGTCTACAGCCATCCGGCCTGCACCCGTCACGACCCCGGCCCCGGCCACGCCGAGCGGCCCTTGCGCCTGGTCGCGGTGATCGAGGCGCTGCGCGAGAACTTCACCTCACTCGACTGGCACGAGGCACCGCGCGCGAGCCGCGGGCAACTGCTGCGCGTGCACGATGACGCTTTGCTGGCACTGGTGCTGGACACCGTGGTCGACGCGCCGATGGCGCTGGATCCGGACACCGTGCTTGGACCGGGCTCAGCTGAAGCTGCACTGCGAGCCGCCGGCGCCGGCATCGCTGCCGTCGATGCGGTGATGCATGGCGACGCGCGGCGCGTGTTCTGCGCGGTGCGCCCGCCCGGCCATCACGCCACCGCGACGGTGGCGATGGGCTTTTGCCTGTTCAACAACATCGCCGTCGCCGCCGCGCATGCCTGCGAGAAGCACGGGTTGACGCGCGTGGCGGTGGTCGATTTCGACGTGCACCACGGCAACGGCACGCAGGCGATCTTCGATACCGATCCGCGCGTGATGTACCTCAGCTCGCACCAGATGCCGCTGTATCCCGACACCGGCTACGCCAACGAACGCGGCGTGGGCAACATCGTCAACGCGCCGTTGCCGCCGGCGTGCGGCAGCGATGCGTTCCGCCGCGCCTGGCAGGAGCGGCTGCTGCCGGCACTGGAATCGTTCCGCCCGCAGCTGCTGTTCGTCTCGGCCGGATTCGACGGGCACAAGCGCGACCCGCTGGCGCAACTGGAACTGGAAACCGACGACTACACCTGGCTCACGCGGCAGCTGGTGGCCGTGGCCAACCGCCATGGCAACGGCCGGATCGTGTCGATGCTGGAAGGTGGCTACGACCTGTCGGCGTTGCGCGAGTGCAGCATCGCCCACGTCGGGGCACTGCTGGACGCCCAGCCCTGACTCCCCGCCAGGGGGCTGGTGGGACCCACGCCGTCTTGACGCGGAAATGAACAGGCTTGTGAGCATGATGATGCGCGCGTTGCCCGCTTGCGGTGGATACGGCAAGCTAGCGGCCCGTTTCCCCACGCCACGATACGGATCCCGAGTGCGCCAATCCCTACGCCTGCTCCCGTTGTCGCTGTGCATCGCGCTGGCCCTGCCCGCGCACGCCGCCGACGGCGACGAGGAGGATTGGGGCCTGTGTCCGATCGTCGACGCGGTGCCGTCTTTCGACGATGCGCCTGCTCCGGTGGGTGACCTGGCCACGCGCGGGCAGGAACCCACCGACATCGACGGCGGCCAGCTCGAGCGCTCGGCCAACGACCAGGACATCGTCGTCCAGGACAACGTCAAGCTCAATCGCGGCGACCAGTTCCTCGGCACGGACAAGCTCAGCTACAACGCCGAGACAGGCAAGTACAGCGCGATCGGCAACGTCCGCTACCAGGACTCGGGCATGCGCGTCACCGCGGCCCGTGCCGAAGGCGACCAGAACGCCGACAAGCACCGCATCGAGGACGTGCAGTACCAGCTGACCCAGCGCCGCGGCAACGGCGGCGCCGAGCGCATCGATCTCGATGGCGCCAAGGGCAGCATGGTCGAATCGACCTATTCGACCTGCCCCCCCGGCGAGCGCGCCTGGGAACTGCGCGCCCACCGCATCGACATCGACACCGCCGAAGGCATGGGCGTGGCGCGCAACGCCACCATCCGCATCGGCAAGGTGCCGGTGATGTACGTGCCGTGGTTCATGTTCCCGGTCGACGAGCGCCGCCGCACCGGCCTGCTCTATCCGCAGATCTCGCTGTCGGGTCGCAACGGTTTCGACTGGAAACAGCCGATCTACCTCAACCTCGCGCCCAACTACGACGCAACACTCTATCCGCGCTACATGAGCGATCGCGGCAGCCTGCTCGGCGCCGAGTTCCGCTGGCTGTACCCCAAGGGCAAGGGCGAGGTCTACGGCAACTGGATGCCGAAGGACGATCTGCCGGGCAACGAACCGGACCGCTACCTCAACGATCTCAACGGCAATCACATCCCCGGCGCGACCCTGCCCGAGGACAATCGCGGCCAGTTCGCGATGACGGCCACGCACAATCTCAACGGCAACTGGTACGCCAACACCAACCTCGGCTGGGTCAGCGACACCCACTACTTCGAGGACTTCAGCAGCAGCCTGTACGGCATCTCGAACTACTCGATCCGCAGCGACGCCGGCCTGTACGGTCGCGGCCAGCACTGGGAGGCCAGCCTGATGGCCGACCACTACCAGCTGGCCGACTACACCCTGACCGATTCCAGCCTGGCCTTCGACCGGCTGCCGCGCGCCTACGGCCACTGGGGCCAGCCGTTCTTCGGCAGCTGGCTGCAGGCCGGCGTGGACGCCGAGGCCGTGCGCTTCCAGCACACCGAGTTCCTCGGCGGCTCGCGCATCGACGTGAAGCCCTACATCGCCGTGCCGCTGGAAGGCGCCAGCTGGTTCATCCGGCCCAAACTGGCCTGGCGCTACACCGCCTACCAGAACGACGGCAGCGCGATTGAGCGCGCCAACGAATTCATCGCGCGCTATGGCAGCACGCTCACGCCAGAGGAGCTGGCCCAGCAGTTCCGCGACAACTCGCAATCGCGCAGCCTGCCGATCACCTCGGTCGACGCCGGCCTGTACTTCGACCGCAACACCACCGTCCGCGGCGACGCCTTCCTCAACACCCTGGAACCGCGGATCTACTACCTGAACGTGCCCAACCGCGACCAGGACGGCCTGCCGATCTACGACACCGGCGCGACCACCTTCAGCTGGGGCCAGCTGTTCCGCGACAACCGTTACACCGGCGCCGACCGTCAGGCCGACGCCAACCAGCTGACCGCCGCCCTGACCACGCGCCTGATCAGCGAGGACGACGGCAAGGAGCGCCTGGCCGCCAGCATCGGCCAGATCTTCTACTTCGACGACAGCCTGGTCACCCTGCCCAACGAGACGCCGATCGAGCAGGGCAAGTCGGCCTGGATCGCCGACGCCAGCGTCAGCCCGAGCGACCGCTGGACGCTTTCGGGCACCTACATGTGGAACCCCAAGTACCGCGCCGAGGACATGACCAGCTTCCGGGCGCGGTACATCTTCGACAACAACGGCGTGGTCAACCTCGGTTACCGCTACCGCCGCAACGCCAGCTTCCGCCCGGGCATCGACCCGCCGGAAAACCAGGACCTGCTGGAACAGGCCGACTTCTCGTTCCTGTACCCGATCAACCGCACCTGGAGCGTGGTCGGTCGCTACTACTACTCCATCCTCGACAAGAAGGAACTGGAGACGATCGCCGGTGTCCAATGGGAAAGCTGCTGCCTGGCCGCCCGCCTGGTGGCCCGCCGCTACCTCCGCAATCGCGATGGCGAACTGGATACCCGCATCATGTTCGAGTTTGAACTCAAGGGCCTGGGCTCGGCCGGGCAGAACGTAGAGCGCTCCCTGCGCCGTGGTATCCTCGGGTACAACCGCGATGACCTCTATCTCGTGCCGCCCAGCTCCGCGGAGCGCCTGAACAACGGCGGCGGCCAAGTCGAACCCACTCCCGACCCGACCCTATGAAGAAACTATTCGCGTCCGCCCTTGCCGTCGCGGTGCTCTCCGGCACCCTGCCGCTGGCGACCGCACTGGCCCAGTCCTCGCAGCTGCCCGACTCGCAGCCGTCCAGCTCGGTCCAGCCCATCGATGGCATCGCTGCGGTGGTCGACGAGGACGTGGTCCTCAAGACCGAGCTCGACCGCGCCGTCAACAACATCCTCGGCCAGTACGCCGGCCGCGAGAACCAGCTGCCGCCGCGCGACGTGCTTGAGCGCCAGGTGCTCGAGCGCCTGGTCCTGGTCAAGCTGCAGGTCGCCCGCGCCCAGAGCACCGGCGTGCGCGTCACCGACCAGGAAGTCGACCAGGCCATCGCCGGCATCGCCCAGCAGAACCGGGTCAGCCCGGAGCAGCTGCGCCAGCAGCTGGCGCGCGAAGGCACCAACTACAACGATTTCCGCAGCTCGATCCGCGATGAACTGCTGATCCAGCGCCTGCGCCAGCGCTTCGCGCAGAGCCGGGTGACGGTCAGCGACGCCGAGATCGACTCCGCCATGGCCGCACAGGCCAACAGCGGCAGCCAGTTCCACCTCGCCCACATCCTGGTGCAGTTGCCGGAAGGCGCCACCGCCGAGCAGATCGCCGTCGCGCAGAAGAAGATCGAGGGCGTAAAGGCCCTGATCGACAAGGGCGAGATGGACTTCGCAGCGGCAGCGGTGCGCTATTCCGACAGCCCCAACGCGCTGGAAGGCGGCGACCTGGGCTGGCGCAGTGTCGACGAGATTCCGCAGGCGTTCGCCACGCTGATGCGCAACATGAACGTCGGCGACGTCACCGCGCCGATCCGCGGCCCCAGCGGTTTCCAGCTGGTCAAGCTGGTCGAGACCCGTGACGCCTCGCAGGCGGCGCCGGCCATGGTCACCCAGTACCAGGCGCGCCACATCCTGGTCCGCGTCGACGACACCACCGACGACGCCAAGGCCAAGGCCAAGGCGACCACGCTGCAGGCCCGCCTGGCCGGTGGCGCCGATTTCGCGGTGCTGGCGCAGGAAAACTCCGACGACGCCAGCTCCAAGGGCAAGGGCGGCGACCTGGGCTGGTTCACCCGCGACGAATTCGGTCCTGACTTTGGCGCCGCCATCGCCGCGCTGCAGCCGGGCCAGGTGTCCGCACCGATCCGCACCCAGGCCGGCTGGCACGTGGTCAAGCTCGAAGGCACCCGCCAGTCCGACGTCGGCGACCGCAACCGCCGCGCCCAGGTCCAGGAGACCATCGGCCGCCGCAAGCTCGAGGACGAGTGGAACCGCTTCCTGCGCGAGCTGCGTGGCGAAGCCTTCGTCGACGTCCGCGTCGGCAAGGCCGCCGAGCCGGCCGCAGCGCCCGCCACGCCTGCCACGCCCGCCACCAGCGGCGGCTGAGCACGCCTGGATGAACCCTGTTCGGCTCGCGCTGGTGCCGGGCGAGCCGGCGGGTGTGGGGCCCGAACTGTGCGTGCGCCTGGCCCAGCGCCCACGCGATTACTCCCTGACCGCCTTCGCCGACGCGCGCAGCCTGCAGGCCGCCGCGACGGCCCTTGGCCTGCCGCTGCGCCTGCTTGCGCCTGACCAGCCGGCGTTCGAGGCCGGGACGCTGGCCCTGGTCGACATCCCCAATGCCACCGTGCCGGCTTTCGGCAGCCCCGAGCCGGGCAACGCCCGGGCGGTGATCGACGCCCTGCTGCAGGCCGCCGCAGGCTGCCTGGACGGCCGCTTCGAGGGCGTTGTCACCGGCCCGGTGCACAAGGCGGTGATCAATGAAGGCGGCATCGCCTACAGCGGCACCACCGAGCTGCTCGCCGGCCACGCCGGCCGCGAGGTGGTGATGATGCTCGCCAACGACATCGTCCGCGTGGCCCTGGTCACGACCCACCTGCCGCTGCGCGCGGTCGCCGACGCCATCGACGCACCGTCGCTGGCGCGGACGCTGCTGACCACCCACGCGGCGCTGCGCGACGACTTCGGCATCGCCGAGCCGGTGATCGCGGTGCTGGGCCTCAACCCGCATGCCGGCGAAGGCGGCCACCTCGGCCGCGAGGAGCTGGACGTCATCGAGCCGGCGCTGGCCGCCCTGCGCGATCAAGGACTGCGTCTGGTCGGGCCGCTTCCGGCCGACACCGCCTTCCTGCCCGGCAAACTCAAGGGCTTCGACGCAGTGGTGGCCATGTACCACGACCAGGGCCTGCCGGTGCTGAAATACAGCGGTTTTGAGCAGGCGGTGAACCTGACCCTGGGCCTGCCCTACCCGCGCGTCGCGGTCGACCATGGCACCGCCCTGGAGCTGGCCGGCCAGGGCGTGGCCGACCCGTCGAGCCTGTTCGCAGCCGCCGACACCTGCGCCCGCATCGCCCGCATCCGGCGGGGCACGAGCCACTTTGCTACGAGCATGCCCGCATGAGCACGCGCAACTTCACCGAGCCGGCAAAGAAACACCTTGGCCAGCACTTCCTGCATGACCGCAGGATCATCGACATGATCGTGCAGGCCGTCGATCCCAAGCCTGGCGACCGTCTCGTCGAGATCGGCCCGGGCCAGGGTGCGATCACCTTTCCGCTGCTCGATCGCCATGGCGAACTGACCGTCATCGAGTTCGATCGCGACCTGATCTTCCCGCTGACCGAGGCCGCGCGTGCGCACGGCACGCTGGAAGTGATCCATCGCGACGTGCTGTCGGTCGACTTCAGCGTCATCGCGCGCAACAGCGCCTCCGGCGAAGGCCACGCCGGTGACGGCAAGATCCGCCTGGTCGGCAACCTGCCCTACAACCTGTCCTCGCCGATCCTGTTCCACGCACTCGAACATGCCGCGGCGATCAGCGACATGGTCTTCATGCTGCAAAAGGAAGTCGTCGATCGCATGGCTGCCGGCCCTGGCAGCAAGGTCTACGGGCGCCTGGGCGTGATGCTGCAGGCCTACTGCCAGGTCACCGCGCTGTTCGACGTCCCGCCGGGCGCGTTCAAGCCGCCGCCGAAGGTCGATTCGGCGGTGGTGCGACTGGTGCCTCGCGCACCGGAAACGATCGGCATAGCCGATCCGGCGATGTTCTCTGCCGTCGTGCGCGATGCGTTCGGGCAACGCCGCAAGACGCTGCGCAATGCCCTGTCCAAGCTCTGCGATGCGGCCGCGATCGAGGCCGCCGGCGTGCGCCCGGACGCGCGTGCCGAGCAGATCGAAGTGGCGGATTTCGTCCGCCTGGCCAATTCCCTGAAGCGGGAATGACGCGCGGGAACAGCGAATAGAGGTCGATTCCCACTGTTTGCATACACAACGTTGACCAATTTTCGACCGGTCGCCCTACACTGTCGGCATGGAACGCAGTATTGACTACGCCGTCGACGTCTCCGTCGCCACCCGTTACCTCGACGACCAGTCCGAGCCTGGGCAGGACCGCTACGTCTTTGCCTATACCATCAGCATCCACAACCGCGGCCGCGTGCCGGCACGCCTGCTCAGCCGCCGCTGGTTGATCACCGACAGCAACGGCAAGATCCAGGAAGTAGAGGGCGAAGGCGTGGTCGGCGAGCAGCCGTACCTGCGTCCCGGCGAAGACTTCGAATACACCTCCGGCGCCGTGCTGGAAACCAGCCACGGCATGATGGAAGGCAGCTATCACATGCTCGCCGACGATGGCACGCAGTTCGATGCGCCGATTCCGGCGTTCAGTCTGTCCGTGCCGCGAACCTTGCACTGACCGGGCCCCTGAACACATGACCACCTGGGCCATCGGCGATCTCCAAGGCTGTTACGACGCGACCCAGCGCCTGCTGGAACGGATTGCCTTCGACCCGGCGCGCGACCAGCTGTGGTTCTGCGGCGACCTGGTCAACCGCGGCGGCCAGTCGCTGGAAACGCTGCGGCTGGTGCACTCGCTGCGCGCCAACAGCGTGGTCGTCCTGGGCAACCACGACCTGTCGCTGCTGGCCATTGGCGAGCGGCGCGAGGACGAGCAGCGCAAGGTCAACCAGGACCTGCAGCGCATCGTCCTGGCCGAAGACCGCGACGAACTGCTGACCTGGCTGCGCATGCAGAAGCTGGCCCACGTCGATCGCAAGCTGGGCTGGATGATGGTCCATGCCGCGCTGGCGCCGCAGTGGTCGACCCAGATGGCCGAGCGCTTCGCGCGCGAGATCGAGGAGCGCCTGCACAGCGACCAGTTCCGCCGGCTGCTCAAGAACATGTACGGCGACAAGCCGGCCTGGCACCCCAAGCTGGCCGGCCTGGAACGCCAGCGCGCGATCATCAACATCTTCACGCGCCTGCGTTACTGCACGCCGCGCGGCCGCATCTCGTTCGAGGACAAGGGCAGCCCCGGCACCCAGCCGGCTGGCCTGTACCCCTGGTACGAAGTGCCCGGCCGCGTCGAACGCGACCTCAAGATCGTCTGCGGCCACTGGTCCACCTTGGGACTGTTCATCGGCCACGGCGTCCATGCCATCGATTCGGGCGCGGTGTGGGGCGGCAAGCTCACTGCACTGCAGCTGGATACCGATGAACTGCGGATCGTCCAGGTCGCCGGGCGCGACGTGCCGGCCACGCCGCCGCGTCCGCGGCCGCCGTACCACGCCGACGACCGCAACCGTCAGCGCCAGCAGCGGCAGCCGCAGGGCGGACAGCCGCGCCAGGGTCAGGCGCGAGGCCAGGGCGGCCAAGGTGGCCAGGGTGGCCAGGGGCAAGGCCGGCAGCGCCAGAACGAAACCGCAGCCGCACCGCCGCCAGTGGAAACCGACCAGGACTAGGCGCGCAGGTAGTCGACGAATTCGAACGCAAAGGCGTGCTTCGCGTCAGCCTCGTGCCGTTCGCGGCCTACAGCGCGCCAATGCCCCGCATCAAAGATCGGGAAGAATGCGTCGGCGCCATCGACCACCGTGTCGACATGGGTCAGATGCAATTGCGTGGCCATCGGCAGGCACTGCGCATAGACCTCGCCGCCGCCGATCACGCACAGCGAAGTCGCGCCGGCTGCTGCCGCAACGCGCATGGCATCGTCCAGCGACGCAACCGCCTGCATGCCGTCGAACGGCACCTGTCCCGAGCGTGTCAGCACCAGGTTGAGCCGGCCGGGCAGCGCGCGCCCGAGCGACTGCGCGGTCTTGCGCCCCATCAGCACCGGCTTGCCCAGCGTCAGCGCCTTGAAACGCTTGAGGTCGTCGGGCAGGCGCCAAGGCAGGTCGTTGTCACGACCGATGGCACGGTTGCGGTCAAGCGCCGCAATGAGGACCAGTTCGAGCTGTACCGGCTGCATCGGGTCAGACCGCGACCGGCGCCTTGATCGCCGGCAGCGGGTCGTAGTGCTCGATGGCGATGTCGTCGTACGTGAAGCCGAAGATGTCTCGCACGTCCGGATTGAGCCGCAGCGTCGGCAACGCGCGCGGTGTGCGCGACAACTGTTCGCGCGCCTGCTCGAAGTGGTTCGAGTACAGGTGCGCATCGCCAAGCGTATGCACGAAATCGCCCACGCCCAGGCCGCAGACCTGGGCGACCATGTGCGTCAGCAGCGCATAGCTGGCGATGTTGAACGGCACGCCGAGGAAGATGTCGCCGCTGCGCTGGTACAGCTGGCAGCTGAGCTTTCCGTTGGCGACGTAGAACTGGAACATCGTGTGGCACGGCATCAACGCCATGCGCGGCAGGTCGGCGACATTCCACGCCGACACGATCAGCCGGCGCGAATCGGGATTGCGTTTGATCTCATCGACCACCCAGCGGATCTGGTCGATCTCGATGCCGTCCGCGCCGGCCCAGCGCCGCCACTGCTTGCCATAGACCGGGCCGAGCTCGCCATCGGCGTCGGCCCACTCGTCCCAGATGCTGACCTTGTTGTCCTTGAGGTAGGCGGTGTTGGTTTCGCCCTGCAGGAACCACAGCAGCTCGTGCACGATCGAGCGCAGGTGCAGCTTCTTGGTGGTGACCAGCGGGAAGCCTTCGGCGAGGTCGAAGCGCATCTGCCAGCCGAACACGCTGCGCGTGCCGGTACCGGTGCGGTCGGCTTTGTCGCTGCCGCTTTCCAGGACGTGACGCAGCAGGTCGAGGTATTGCTTCATTGCATCAACTCCCGTGGCTCAGCCCGCGCTCGGCGGAACGGCCAGCGGCTGCGGCTGCAACGTCGGCTGACGCCGCGACCACCACAGCCAGAACAGACCCAGCGCGATCAGCGGCAGGCTCAGCACCTGCCCCATCGTCAGCCAGCCGAAGGCGAGGTAGCCGATCTGCTGGTCGGGCACGCGCACGAATTCGACGAGGAAGCGGAAGCAGCCGTACAGCAGCGCGAACAGTCCCGACACCGCATAGCGCGGGCGCGGCTTGCTGGAGAACCACCACAACGCCAGGAACATCACCAGGCCTTCGAGCAGCGCCTGGTAGAGCTGCGAGGGGTGGCGCGCGTAACGATCCAGCGCGCCGCTGGCGAACTGGCTGTAGATCTGCTCCTGGCTCCAGCCGTCGAACTCCGGCGCGCGCGGGAACACCACGCCCCAGCCGGCTTCGGTGAACTTGCCCCACAACTCGCCGCCGATGTAGTTGCCCAGGCGCCCGAAGCCCAGGCCCGGCGGAACCAGCGGCGCGATGAAGTCGACCGTGTCGAACAGGTGCAGACGATGCCGGCGCGACCACCACCAGGCCGCCACGACCACGCCGATCAGGCCACCGTGGAAGCTCATGCCGCCTTCCCAGATGCGCAGCAGCATCAACGGATCCTGCAGCAATGCCGGGAACGAATAGAAGAAGACGTAGCCCAGTCGCCCGCCCAGGACGACACCGAGCATCCCGTAGAACAGCAGGTCGCCGTAGGCCTGTTCGTTGACGCCGGGGAGGCGACCGGCGCGGACACGGCGGCGGCCGAGCCACCAGGCAACGCCGAAGCCCAGCAGGTACATGATTCCGTACCAGTGCACCTGGAGCGGGCCGAGATGGAATGCGATCGGATCGATCTGGTGCAGGACGGTCATGCGGCGGTTCGGCTCCGGACGGCGTGGTGGCTATTGTGCCCTCTCCCCGCCCGCCTTGGGCGGGCAGGCTGACCGCAACGGCTAGAGGATGTACGGCAGATCGGGCAGCTCGTTGCTGTCGTGCACGCCTTCGCCGCGCGGGAAATGCTCGACCAGCAGCGCCGACAGCGCGTCGATGCCGGCCAGCACGCCGGCCTCGGCCTCGCCGCTGCGCATCCGCTCCTCGATCAGCTGGCACACGCCGCGCCACTGCTCGGCGCTGACGCGGCCCTCGAAGCCGCGATCGGCAACGATCTCGATGCGATGGTCGGCGAGCAGCAGGTACAGCAGCACGCCGTTGTTGGCCTGCGTGTCCCATACCCGCAGGCGGGCGAAAACCTCGCTGGCCTGCTCGCGCGCCTCCACGCCGGACAACACCTGGCGCGGATGCAGGCTCGGGTCGACCGCGAAGCAGATTTCGCCGGTGTGGTGCAGCTCGCTGGCGGCGATCGCCTCGGCGATGCGCTGCAGGCTCGCGGCCGGAAACAGGCGCTTGGCCGAAGGCGGAAAAAGGTGCTTGAACAGCCGCATGGTCACCAGCTCCCGGAGGCGCCACCGCCTCCGCTCATGCCGCCGCCACCGCCCCAGCCGCCACCGCCGCCGAAGCCCCCACCGCCACCGAAGCCACCGCCACCCCAGCCGCCGAATCCGCCGTGGCCGCGATCGCGCGCGAAGCGTCCCGACGGCACGCTGGCCAGCCCCATGAAGAAGCCGATGGCGGCGCCGATGCCGCCGACCACCATCATCGAGGAGATCAACCAGGCGATGCCGCCGGCAGCGCCGGCGCCGATCACACCGCGCAGCAGCGACGGCGCGCGGCCGACGATGCCGCGCGCGATCTGGGCGACGATGAAGGCGACGAACAACGCGAACAACCAGCCGCTGCCACCGTTGCCGCGCGCCGGAGCGTGATCGGCCATCGGCGCCGGCAGCGGCTCGCCGTCGATCAGTTTGACCAGCGCGCCGCTGGCGTCGGCGATGCCACCGGCGTAATCGCCGGCGCGAAACTTGGGCACCAGGTATTCCTGGATCACCCGCGAGGAGGTGGCATCGGGAATCGCACCCTCCAGGCCGTACCCCACTTCGATCTTGACCCGGCGGTCGTCCTTGGCGACCACCAGCAGGATGCCGTCATTGACGCCCTTGCGCCCGACCTTCCACTCGTCGAACACGCGCACCGCGTACTGGGCGATGTCCTCGGGGGCCGTGGTCGGCACCATCAGCACCTGCAGTTGGCTGCCCTTGCGTTGCTGCAACGCCAACGCCTGCGCCTCGAGCTGCTGGCGGGTGGTCGCGTCGATCGTGCCGGTGGTGTCGACCACCGGCGAGGTCATCGCCGGGATGGGCGCCAGCTGCTGCGCCTGCAACGAGGCGCAGGCGAGCAGCAACCCGGCCGCGACCAGGGCGACCTGAAACCACAACCGCCGCGCGTTCACGGCAATGCTCCGCTACGGCTCACGCCCGGCTCAGCCGTTGGCCGGTGCCGGCTGCTGTTGCGGCGCCGGCTGCTGCGGCTGGGGTTGCTGAGGCTGCGCCGGCTGGCCGAAGTCGACCTTCGGCGCTTCCTGGATCTGCGCCTCGTTCTCGACCGTGAAATTCGGCTTGGGCTTGTAGCCGAACATCATCGCGGTGAGGTTGGTCGGGAACTGGCGGATGTAGGTGTTGTAGTCCTGCACCGTGCCGATGTAACGCTGGCGCTCGACAGTGATGCGGTTCTCGGTGCCTTCCAGCTGCGCCTGCAACTGCAGGAAGTTCTGGTCGGCCTTGAGCTGCGGATAGTTCTCGGTGACCACCAGCAGGCGGCCGATCGCGCTCTGCAACTCGCCCTGCGCCTGCTGGAACTGCGCCAGCGAGGCCGGATCGTTGGCGTTGACGTTGATGCTGCCGACCTTCGAACGCGCCTCGGTGACCTGGGTCAGCACCTGCTGCTCGTGGGTGGCGTAACCGCGGACTGTCGCGACCAGGTTCGGCACCAGATCGGCACGGCGCTTGTAGACGTTGAGCACCTGCGACCAGGCTGCCTTCACCGCTTCGTCTTTCGACTGGATGGTGTTGTAGCCGCAGCCGCTGAGCGCGACGGCCATGAGGACCAAAACGAGCGCTTGAACAAAGCGGGTCATGACGCGCGACTCCTTCCGTGACGATGGCAGGCATTGCAGCATCTACCGCGGCGGCATGCAAACCGACCGCGGGATAACGAATGCATAACGGCCCCCGCTCGGCCCCCTCGGCCCCTACTCGGGCTGCAGGCGACGCTGAGCGCGCCGCTTCGCCCACAGGTTCAGGCACTCCACCAGCGCCGAAAAGCCCATCGCACCGTAGATGTAGCCCTTCGGGATGTGCAGCTCGAAACCGTCGGCGATCAGGTACACACCGACCAGCACGATGAAGGCCAGCGCCAGCATCTTGATCGTCGGATTGTGGTCGATGAAATTGCCCAGCGGCCGGGATGCCAGCAGCATCACGCCCACCGCAATCAGGATCGCCGCGACCATGACCGGGGTGTGGCTGGCCATGCCGACCGCGGCGATGACCGAGTCCAGCGAAAACACGATGTCGATCACCGCGATCTGCGCGATGACGCCCATGAACGACGCGACCGGCTTGGTGTGGATGTCCTCGGCCTCGTCCTCGCCGACCACCAGGTCCCGGATCTCCATCGAGCCCTTCACCAGCAGGAAGGCGCCGCCCAGGATCAGCACCAGATCGCGCACCGAAATGCCCTGGCCGAAGATCGAGAACAGGTCCGACGTCAGACCCGCCAGCCACGCCAGCGTCAGCAGCAAGCCGATACGGGTGAGGCAGGCCACGGCGATACCGAATTTGCGGGCCTTCTCGCGCTGCGTGTACGGCAGCTTGCTGACCGCGATCGAAATGAAGACGAGGTTGTCGATACCGAGCACGATCTCGATGGCGCTCAAGGTAAAGAGGGTGATCCACACCTGCGGATCGGTCAGCAGCTCAACAATCACTTGCGGTTTCCTGCACTTTGGCTTTTGGGGTTCTTATCTATGGATGCGAGCGGCGAACGCAGGGTTCACCACAGGCGGGGCACGACGATCGCGCCCCAGGTCAGCACAACGTTCATCATCAGCACGAACACCGCCGCCGAACCCATGTCCTTGGCCCGGCCGGCCAGTTCGTGGAACTCGGGACCGTAACGCTCGATCACCGCCTCCACCGCCGAATTGAGCAACTCGATGCTCAGCACCAGCAGCATCGACCCGACCAGCAGCACGCGCTCCACCGCGGTCTGCCCCAGCCACCAGCCCAGCGGCGCCAGGACCACGAACAGGTACACCTCGAGCCGGAACGAAGACTCGTGCAGCCATGCCGCACGCAGGCCCTGCATCGACCACTTCGCAGCCTTGAGAACGCGCGCGGGACCGCGCGGCATGTGACCGAATTCGTCAGCCACGCTGACGGCACTCCGGCGGCTCGCACAAGTGCTGGGACTGCTCGAAGATCGGCATGGACGGGTGTCTGGGATAGGTGTGAAGGCGCGACCGGCGGTCGCGGCAGGGGGCCGATTTTGCCACAAGCCCCGAGCGCCTGCCCCGGCCTTTCTGAACGGCAGCCCGTCATGGCCGCCTAGCGTGTTTTTCGCGTGCCATTAGCGTGCCAGGCCCTACCCTGAGTGACCCGCCCGATGGGAGGAAGACGCAATGTCCCGATGCGCTCTGCTGGCACGGTTGGAGGCCAAGCCCGGCAAGGAAGAACAGCTCGAGCAGTTCCTTCGCAGCGCCCTGCCGCTGGCCGAAGCCGAGCCGGGCACGCGCACCTGGTTCGCCCTGCGCTTCGGACCGAGCAGTTTCGGGATCTATGACACCTTCGACACCGAGGCCGGCCGCCAGGCGCACCTGGACGGCCCGATCGCCGCGGCACTGATGGAACGCGCCGACGAACTGCTGTCGCAGCCGCCGCAGATCGACCGGGTCGACCTGCTGGCCAGCAAGCTGCCGCACTGAGCCGCCCGTGGAGGTGCTTCGCTTCGGAGGGCTTTTGCCGTGGCGCTACTGCTGCCGCAACGCCTCGATCGGATCCAGCTGCGATGCCTTGCGCGCCGGGTAATAGCCGAAGAACAAGCCGGTCATGATCGAGAAGCTCGCCGCCAGCGCAATCACCTGGCCGTTCAATGCAACCGGCAGCGAACCGAACTTTCCGACCAGCAACGCCCCGACCACGCCTATGGCGATGCCCAGCGCACCGCCGATCAGCGAGATCAGCATCGCCTCGGCCAGGAACTGTCGACGCACGTCCGACGGACCGGCACCCACCGCCATGCGCAGGCCGATCTCGCGGATGCGCTCGGTCACCGACACCAGCATGATGTTCATGATGCCGATGCCGCCGACGATCAGCGAAATCGTCGCCACCGCACCGAGCAGCAGCGACATCAATCGGGTCGTCGCCGTCCGCGTGGCCACGATCTCGGAGATGTTGCGCACGTTGAAGTCGTCATCCTCGCCCGGCTTGATGCGATGGCGCTGGCGCAGCAGCGCTTCCACCTCGCCCTGCGCGTAACCGAGATCCTTGGCATCGGCCACCGTCAGCGCGATCTGCGTGACCGCACCGGCCGGCAGGCCCATCGCGCCCATCAGGCGACGGCGCGCGGTCTGCAGCGGCACCATCACCACGTCGTCCTGGTCCTGGCCGAAGCCGCCCTGGCCCTTGGGCTTGAGCGTGCCGACCACCGTGAACGGCACGCGCCCCAGGCGAATGGTCTGGCCCACGCCCGGGTCGTCGCCGAACAGCGTGCGTCGCACCGTCTCGCCGAGGATCACCACCTTGCCCGCGCTGGTGTAGTCCTGCGCATCGAAACCTTCGCCGTTGTCGATGACCCAGGCGTTGATGTCGAAGAAGTCCGGTTGCACGCCCTGCCAACTGGTCGAGGCATTGTTCTCCGCGTACACGACCTGGGTGCCGCCGCGCAGCGCGCCGGCGACGTACTGCACTTCCGGAATCTCGCTGCGGATCGCCTCGACGTCGCCCTCGTTGAGGGTGAAGAAGCTCGACGAGCTCTGCCGCGCACCACCACCACCCGGGCCGCGAGCGGCGCCGGAGCTGATGTCCAGGCGCTGCGAGCCCAGCCCCGACACCATCTTGTCGATCTCGGCCTGGGTGCCCTGCCCGACCGACACCATCACGATGACAGCTGCTATTCCGATGATCACGCCCAGCGACGTCAGGGCGCTGCGCATCCAGTTGCCACGCAGCGCATGGATCGCGGTGCGCAGGATGTCGGAGAAATTCATGCCCCGTCCTCCTGCGCATGCAGCTCGCCGTCGCGCATCACGTAGATGCGGTCGGCGTGCGCAGCGACTTCAGCGTCGTGGGTGATCAGCACCACGGTGTGGTTGTCGTCGCGCAGGCGCTTGAACAGCGCCAGGATCTCTTCGCCAGTCTTGCTGTCGAGCGCGCCGGTGGGTTCGTCGGCGAGCAGGATCGGCGGCCGGTTGATCAGCGCGCGGGCGATCGCCACGCGTTGCTGCTGGCCACCGGACAGCTCACTGGGACGATGGCCGACGCGTTCGCCCAAACCCACCGATACCAGCGCGGCACGGGCGCGCTCGAGCCGTTCGTGGGGCGGCACCTGCGCGTAGCCCAGCGGCATCGCCACGTTTTCCAGCGCGCTCATCCGCGGGAGCAGGTTGAAGCCCTGGAAGACAAAGCCAATCTTGTCCCGGCGCAGGACCGCCAGGTCCTCGGCATCCAGCGTCGACACGTCGACGCCATCGCAGTGGTAGCTGCCGGCGGTGGGGGTGTCGAGGCAGCCGATCAGGTTCATCAGCGTCGACTTGCCCGACCCCGACGGCCCCATGATCGCGACGAACTCGCCGCGGTCGATGCGCATGTCGACATCACGCAGGGCCAGCACTTCTGCCTCGGTGTGCGCCGAATAGGTCTTGCACAATCCGCGCGTGAGGATCACCGCCGGTTGCGCTGCCGGTGAGGAGGCGACCGCGCTCATTGCTGCGCACGCTCGCCGGTCACGATCAGGTCGCCCTGCTTGAGGCCACCACCGGAGACTTCGGTGCTGCTGCCGTCGCTGGCGCCGATACGCACCATCACCATCTCAGGCTTGCCGCCGGCGAGACGGTAAAGCGGCGCGCGCTTGGCATTGAGCAGGCCCGCCAGCGCGCCGTCCCACTTGGCCTTCTGCGCATCGTCGAGGCTGCCGCGGAACCCGGCGAAATCCTCGCGGAAGCGGTCGGCCATGCGCTGGCGCATCTGCGCCTGCAGGTTGCCCGCGCCGCCGGCGCCGCCCGTCACCACCACGCCCGGTCCACCGCCGCCGGGGCCGCGACCACCGCCGCCACCGCCGAACAGGCGATTGCCGCCGCCGGACTGCGCCGCCTGCGCCTGCCGCGCTGCCTGGCGCTCGCGCACGGCAGTGATCGCAGCGTCGAATGCCGCCTGCTGCGAGGCACTCAGGTTGAGCGTGGATGCGGTGCGGGTCAGGTCATCGATCACGCCGCTGCCGCCGCCCTGGCGATTGGCCTGCGGTGCGGCCGCCGTGGCATTGCCCGCATCGTCGGCCGGCTTGAAGCGCAGCGCGGCGTTGGAGACCTTCAGCACGTTGTCGCGACGGCTGACTTCGATCTCGGCATTGACGGTCAGCCCCGGCAACAAGGTGCCGTCGCTGTTGTCGACCGTCACCACGACCGGATAGGTGACAACATTGTTCGTGGTCGTCGCCGACAACCGGACCTGCTCGACGGTGCCGCGGAACTGCCGGTCCGGGAACGCATCGACGGTGAACGACACACCCTGGCCGGTGCGGACCTGGCCGATGTCGGCTTCGTCCACCGCCAGTTCGATCTTCATCTTCGCCAGGTCCTCGGCGATCTTGAACAGTTCCGGTGCCTGCAGGCTGGCCGCCACGGTCTGGCCCGGTTCGATGCTGCGGGTCAGCACGACGCCGTCGACCGGCGAACGGATCACCGTGCGGTCGAGGTTGACCTGGGTCGTTTCGGTGGATGCGGTCTGCTGCTGGATCGAAGCCTGCGCGGCGTTGACCTGTGCACGCGCCTGGTCGAGCGCGGCGCGGGCCAGGTCGACGTCGCTGCGCGCAACCAGCTGGCGCGCGCCGAGGTCGGCCTTGCGGCGGTAGTCGAGCTCGGCATTCACCAGCGCCGCCTGCGCCTGCGACAGTGCGGCGCGGGCATTGGCGATCTGCGCGTTGCCCTGCGCGATCTGCGCCTGGTAGGTCTTGGGGTCGATGCGGGCGATGACCTGTCCGCGCTTGACCGGGTCGTTGAAGTCGACCAGCACGTCGGTCACCTGGCCGGAAATCTGGCTGCCGACGGTGACGGTCGAAATGGCGCTGAGCGTGCCGGTCGAGGAAATGGCAACGCGAATGTCGCCGCGTTCGACCGGAGCAGTGCGATACGCGCCAGTGGCGGCTTCGGCATCGCGCTGGCGGAAATACCAGAATCCGCCTCCGGCCAGCGCGAGCACGATGGCGGCGGCGATGCCGCGGCGGATCCACACATTGGACTTGCGGGCGGGGCTCGACGACTGGGGGGACTTGCGGGCTGCGCTCATGTGGCTCGATTCAAGGGTTATGCCCGCGCCAACGCGCGAAGTGGCGTTGCGTTGACAGCTGGGGGACCGGATGGTTCAGCCCATTGTCATCCCGGTGGCGCCATCCGCCTATCGACGCAACACCGCGCCTTACTGGAACCGGATCACCGCCGTCGTGCCCTGTCCCGGTTCGCTGGCCAGGGTGACCGGCCAGCCGAAGCGCTCGCCGAGCCTGCGCACGATCGACAGGCCCATGCCCTTGCCGTCGCTTTCGACAAACTCGGCACGGAAGAACGGGTCGAAGGCCTTGGCCAGGATCTCCGGCGACATGCCGATGCCGCTGTCGCGGATCACCACCCGGTCGGGCATGACGCGCACTTCGATGTGTCCGCTGCCGGTGAAGCGCACGGCGTTGCTGAGCAGGTTGCCGACCATCACCCGCAGCACGTGCGGCGGCGCCACCAGCCGCGGGCCACCCTCATCGTGGAAGGTCAGCTCGACCGGTCGCCCGGCCAGCATCGGCCGGATCCGCTCGACTTCGCTGGCGACGATGTCGCGCACCTCGAACTCCTCGCTTTGCGGCGCCACGTCGGCTTCGCGGGCGAGGATCAGGAAGGCCTCGATCACCGACTCCATGTCGCGGCCGGCCTGCTGCACGCGCGCGAGCGAGCGCTGCGCGCGCGGGCTGGTTTCCGGGTCGGCCAGCATCAGGTCGGTGGCCACTCGGATGACGGTCAGCGGCGTGCGCAACTCATGGCTGGCGTCGCGGGTGAAGTTGCGCTCGCGACGGACGAAGTCGCTGACCCGCTCCGACAGCCCGGTCAGCGCCTTGGACAGCTTGCGCACTTCGTCGCTGGCGTCGGCGGGCAACCGCGCCGGCGCGATCGCGCTGGCGTCGGGGTCGCGCGGGTCCCAGTGCGCGACCTGGTTGGCGAGCCAGCTCACCGGCGTCACCAGTCGCTTTGAGGTCCGGTAGGTCAGCCAGATCAGCACACCGCTGGTGATCAGTGAGAGCAGCAGCGAGACCAGCCCGGTCATCAGCACCGACTGGTCGGCCATCCACGCCGAGAACACCAGGTACAGCGTTCCCTGCGGGCGGCGGTCGACATACACCAGGCTGCGGCTGTCGGGCAGGCGCTGCACGCCCGGGCCCAGGCCGTTCAATTCGGCCGGCAGCTTCGGATTGACCTGGCCGGGGATCACCACGTAGCCCGACATCGTCGAGCTGCTCGGAAGGCTGTGGTTGGGGTCGGCGGCATACGCCTTCCAGAACGCCTGCGCTTCCTGTCGCACGCGCTGCTCGATGACTTCCTGGCGCACGATCACGCCGGCGAGCAGGATGCCCACCGTGATCACGATGCTGCCGATCAACGCCTGCGTGATGAACGCAAGCTTGATCCTGCGCGGAAGTCCGTGCCGCATGGCGCTGGCTGGTTACTCGGGTGGCTGCGAGATATCGGCAACGCGGTAGCCGGCACTCTGCACCGTGTGCAGCAGTTGCTTGTCGAACGGCTTGTCGATGGTCTTGCGCAGGTTGTAGAGATGGCTGCGCAAGGTGTCCGAATCGGGCAGGCCGTTGCCCCAGATCTCACGCTCGATTTCCTGGCGGCTGACCACGCGTGGCGATTCGCGCATCAGTATCGTCAGCAGGCGCAGGCCGATCGGCGAGAGCTGCAGTTCGCTGCCACCGCGGGTCACGCGCAGGCTGGCCGGATCGAGCACCAGGTCGGCGACCTTGAGCACTTCACCACCCACCTGGCGACGCTCGCGCCGGATCAACGCGCGCAACCGTGCTTCCAGTTCCTGGATGGCGAATGGCTTGGTCAGGTAATCGTCCGCCCCTGCCCCCAACCCCGTGAGCTTCTCGTCGAGCGTGTCGCGCGCGGTCAGCATCAGCACCGGCGTCGACTTGCGCGCCTCCTCGCGCAGCTTCTTGCACAACTCCACGCCGTCCATGCGTGGCAACATCAGATCCAGTACCACTACGTCATAGTTGTTTTCGGTCGCCAGTCGATAGCCATCAAGGCCGTCGCTGGCATAGTCCACCTCGAAGCCACGGCCCTCCAGATATTCGCCGACCATCTCCGAGATGTTGCGGTTGTCCTCCACGATCAGGACCAGACCGCCGTCCCTTGTGCCGGTACCCTGCATGCAAACCCCTCCAACCCTTCAGCTTTGTGAAGGCTGCCGATGATCGTGTGCATGTTTCGTGAAGGCGCGGTGTTTAAGCTGAACACAATCCCTACGGCCGACAATCCCCATGCCCGTTGAACGCATTTACCCCATCCTGCTGCTGCTTGGCTCGAACCTGTTCATGACCTTTGCCTGGTACGGGCACCTGAAGTACAAGTCGACTCCCCTGATGGCGGCGATCCTGGTCAGCTGGGGCATCGCCTTCTTCGAGTACTGCCTGATGGTGCCCGCCAACCGAATCGGCAGCGCGGTCTATTCGGCGCCCCAGCTCAAGGGCATGCAGGAAGTGATCACCCTGCTGGTGTTCGCCGGCTTCTCGGCCTGGTACCTGGGCGAACCGCTGAAATGGAACCACTGGGCCGGCTTCGCCCTGATCGCGGTGGCGGCCTGGCTGATCTTCCTGGAATGACGCAGGTACGGCCTAGAACCTGATCCTGCCGCTGAGGATGTCCTTGAACATCACCCAGTCGCCAGCGAACGAATAGATCGGATGGCGGAACGTCGCCGGGCGGTTCTTCTCGAAGAAGAAATGGCCGACCCAGGCGAAGCCATAGCCACACAGCAGCGCGGCCAGCAGCCACCAGCCATTGCGCTGGACGATCGCCAGGGCGAGCAGCACCAGCACGCCGCAGCTGCCGACGAAATGCAGGCGCCGGCTGGTGCGATGGCTGTGCTCGCTGAGGTAGTACGGGTAGAACTCGCGGAAGCTGGCGAAGCGCTGCACGTTGTGACTCCCAGGGCCTCCGTTGGCCTGCAGCGGTGATCGTGCACCGGCTCCCGTACGCCGGCAAGCCCGTCCCGGGCAAAGCCCGTGTGCCGACGCGCAGGCCCGTCCCTACTCCCCGGACTTCTCCGCGGCCTTGGCCCGCTCCCAGTAGCGGTCCTGGGCTTCCAGCGACTGGCCTTCCAGCGCGGAGCCGTCGGCCTGCGCCAGTGATTCCATCGCCCGGAAGCGACGCTCGAACTTGTGGTTGGCCCGGCGCAACGCAGCGCCAACGTCGACCTTGGCATGGCGCGCGAGGTTGGCGCAGACGAACAGCACGTCGCCGATCTCGTCCTCCAGGCGGTCGCGCGCGGCGGCATCGTCGGGATCGGCGTCGAGCGCGGCGAACTCGGCCCGCACCTCCTCGACCTCCTCGTGCAGCTTGGCGATCACCGGGGTGACCTCGGGCCAGTCGAAGCCGACCCGTGCCGCCCGCTTCTGCAGCTTCACCGCGCGCTGCCACTCGGGCAGGCCGCGGGCGATGCCGGCGAGCGCAGAGCGGTCCTGGTGGCCGTTGTCCTCGCGCTCGCGGCGCTTGTGCTCCTCCCAAGCGAGGGTCTGCGCTTCGGAGTCCTCGACGGCGGCATCAGCGAACACGTGGGGATGGCGCCGTACCATCTTGTCGCTGATGGCGGCGACCACGTCGCCGAACTCGAAGGCGCCCTGCTCCTGCGCCATGCGCGCGTGGAACACCACCTGCAGCAGCAGGTCGCCCAGTTCGTCCTTGAGGTCGTCCAGATCGCCGCGATCGATCGCGTCTGCGACCTCGTAGGCCTCCTCGATCGTGTACGGCGCGATGCTGGCGAAGTCCTGCTCCACGTCCCACGGACAGCCGGTCTGCGGGTCGCGCAGCCGGGCCATGATGGCGAGCAGGCGCTCGATGGCCTGGTGTGCAGAGACGTGCTGTCCTGAGACGTGTTGTCCAGAGACGTGTTGTGCAGGGGCGGTCATGGCCTGGCTCACTCGCCCAGCCACTGCCGCCACGGCAGCGCGGTGTCGCCCAGGGCGATGAAGTCGCCGTTGAGGATGGCCTCGCGCTGGTTGTAGCGGAACGGGCGGCCCTGCGGGTCGAGCACTGCACCACCGGCGCCTTCGAGCACGCACTGGCCTGCGGCGGTATCCCACTCGCTGGTGGGGCCAAAGCGCGGGTAGATGTCCAGCCGGCCTTCGGCGAGGGCACAGAACTTCAGCGACGAGCCCAGGCCCAGCGGCTCGGCCGAACCCATGCGGGCGATGAACGATTCGGTGCGCGAATCGCGGTGCGAACGGCTGGCCGCCACGCGCAACGGGGCAGTCGCCGGCGCGCGTACGCGCACGGCCTGCTCATGGCCGCCTTCACGCCGAAACGCGCCCAGCGTGGCGCCGCCATGCCAGAGCGTGCCGGTCACCGGCGCCTGCACCACGCCGAACACGGCGACGCCGTCTTCGATCAGTGCGATGTTCACGGTGAACTCGCCGTTGCGCTTGACGAACTCGCGCGTTCCGTCGAGCGGATCGACCAGCCACAGCCGCTGCCACTGCCGGCGCTGCGCCGCAGGCACCACGTCGGCGCATTCCTCGGAGATCACCGGGATGTCCGGGGTCAACCGCGCCAGTCCATCGACGATGCAGCGGTGCGCAGCCAGGTCGGCCGCGGTCAGCGGCGAATTGTCGTCCTTGTGCTCGACGGCGAAGTCGCTGTCGTAGATGCCCAGGATGGCGGAGGCGGCGTCGTGTGCCAGCGCGATCACGCCTTCGCGCACCTCGGCAGGAATCGTGTTCGGCGTCATGTCTGGTGCGTCCTCAGCCACTCGCGGGCAATGAAAAGGGCGGCGATGCTGCGGCCTTCGGAGAAGTCCTCGCGCAGGATCAGCTGGTGCAGGTCGTCGAGCTTCCAGGGGACCACTTCCAGCTCCTCGGGCTCGTCACCCGGCAAGCGCTCCGGGTACAGGTCGCGCGCCAGCACCAGGTGCGCCTGGTGGCTCATGTAGGTCGGGGCGAGGGTCAGCGAACGCAGCACGGTGATCGAGCGCGCGCCGTAGCCGGCCTCTTCCTTGAGTTCGCGGTCGGCGGCCTGCTCGGGCGTCTCGCCGGCGTCGATCCTGCCCTTGACCAGTCCCAGCTCGTAGCGGTGCACGCCTGCGGCGTACTCACGCACCAGCAACACGGTATCGGCGTCCAGCAGCGGCACCACCACCACCGCACCGTGGCCGCGCCCGTGCAGGCGCTCGTAGTGGCGGCGCTCGCCGTTGGCGAACTCCAGGTCGAGTCGTTCCAGCCGGTACGGGCCGGCGTCGTGTTCGGTGACGCTGTGGATGGTCGGCAGCCGGCGGCTCATGGCCTGGTTCCGTGACAGGCCCCGGTCGCGGCGCTGCAGCGCGCGCCGCCAGGCGGGATAATGGAGGGATGCAGAAGAAGACTCACGATGACCAGATGCTAGCAGAGGCCGGTGTCGGGGCAGGTGCACATGCAGGCGATGCCGATGCCTGGCGCGCCCGCGACCTGGCGGTGCTGTGGCATCCGTGCACGCAGATGCGCGAGCATCCCCACACCCTGCCCCTGCTGCCGATCGCACGCGGCGAAGGCGCGTGGCTGGTCGGCCGCGACGGCCGCCACTACCTCGACGCGATCAGCAGCTGGTGGACCAACCTGTTCGGCCATGCCGAGCCGCGAATCGCCGCCGCCATCGCGCAACAGGCGATGACGCTCGAGCACGTCATACTCGCCGGTTGCTCACACGCGCCGGCGGTCGAGCTGGCCGAGCGATTGCTGACCATCGCCCCGCGCGAACCGGGGCGCGAACCGCTGAGCAAGGTGTTCTACGCCGACAACGGCTCGGCCGGGGTCGAGGTCGCGCTGAAGATGGCGTTCCACTGGTTCCGCAATCGCGGCGTCGAGCGCCGGACCAAGTTCATCGCGCTCGACAATGGCTACCACGGCGAAACCCTGGGCGCGCTCGCGGTCGGCGACATCCCGCTGTACCGGCGCGTCTATGCGCCGCTGCTGGCCGAAGCGTTGTTCGCACCCTCGCCTGACGCCTACCTGTGCGAGGAAGGCGAGACCCCGGCCGATCGTGCGCGCCGCGCCGCCGATGCCCTGCGCATCGTGATCGAGCAGCACGGAGAAGAGGTCTGCGCGCTGATCCTGGAGCCGCGCGTGCAATGCGCAGGCGGGATGCGCATGCACGACCCGCTGTACCTCAAACTCGTACGCGAACTGTGCGATGCCCATGGCGTGTTCCTGATCTGCGACGAGATCGCGGTCGGCTTCGGACGTACCGGCACGCTGTTCGCCAGCGAGCAAAGTGGCGTCCAGCCGGACCTGCTGTGCCTGTCCAAGGGACTGACCGGTGGCGCCCTGTCGCTGGCGGCGGTGCTGGCCACCCAGACCATCTACGACGGCTTCCTCGACGATTCGCGCGAGAAGGCGTTCCTGCATTCGCACAGTTACACCGGCAACCCGCTGGCCTGTGCCGCCGCGCTGGCCAGCCTGGACATTTTCGCCAGCGACCAGGTGATCGTCCGCAACCGCGACACCGCGGCACGGATGACGGCCCTGGCCGCGCCACTGGCTGACCACCGCCATGTCGCCGATGTGCGCCAGGCCGGCATGATCGTCGCCTTCGAACTGACGCCCGGCGGCAAACGCGGGGCCGCCTTCGAGCCTGCCGCGCGTGTCGGCCTGCGCGCCTACCGCGCCGCGCTCGACCGCGGCGTGCTGCTGCGACCGCTCGGCGACGTGCTGTACTGGATGCCGCCGTACTGCGTCGACGAGCGGGCATTGCAACTGCTTGCCGACACCACCCGCGCCGCCATCGACGAGGCCACTTCATGCGCATGACACGTGTCCACGTCGACCAGCCGCTGGCGGCCGGCAGCGAAGTCGTCCTGCCCGAAAGCGCGGCAGCCCATCTCGGCCGGGTCTTGCGCCTGGGCGTGGGCGACGCCTGCGTGCTGTTCAACGGCGATGGCCACGACTACGCGGCGCGGATCATCGCCCTGGGCAAGCGCGAGCTGCGCGTGGCGATCGATGCGTCCAGCCAGGTCGATCGCGAGTCGCCATTGCGGCTGGTGCTGCTGCAGGGCGTGGCGCGCGGCGAGAAGATGGACCTGATCCTGCAGAAGGCGACCGAGCTGGGCGCCGCCGCATTCCATCCGCTGTGGTCGCAGCGCAGCGAAGTGAAGCTCGACGAGGCCCGCGCGGAGAAGCGGCTTGCACACTGGCGCAGCGTGGTGTCGTCGGCGTGCGAGCAGAGCGGCCGTGCCGCCGTGCCCGCGGTCGCCGCGCCGGTCACGCTGGCAGCCACGCTGGCAGCGCTGCCTGCGGGCGGCCTGCGCCTGATCCTGGACCCGGAAGGCGAGCTGTCATTCACCGGCCTGTCGCCGGACATCAGCGCGCCGGTGTACCTGGCGATCGGTCCGGAAGGCGGCTGGTCGCCGCTCGATCGCGAGCAGGTGCGCGCAGCAGGCTTCCAAGGGTTGCGGCTGGGCCCGCGCATCCTGCGCACCGAAAGCGCGGGCCTGGCGGCGATTGCGGCGTTGCAGGCGCGGTTCGGCGACCTGCAGTAGGGCATGGATCCCCGCCTCCGCGGGGATGACGAATCTCGGGATGACGGTCAGATCTTGAAGTAGATCTTTCGCGCGTCGAGCACGCGCACGACCAGCCACCACACCAGGACGAACGCGATCGCATACGCCAGCGACGGCACGAACGGCCCGAAGAGCGGCGTCATCCAAGCGGCGAACGCGTGCTGGTACAGCGGCTCAAGCCAGCCGAAAGCGACCAGCGCGTACAGCATGAAAGCCGAGCCCGCATAGGCGGCGATCGCGTTGACGCCGAAGGCCCTGCCCAGTGCGGGAAGTTCCTGGCGATCGACCAACCGGTGCGCCAGCGCCAGCACCCAGCAGGCGATGCCGCCAGTCCAGAGCACATAGGACGACGTCCACAGGTTCTTGTTGAGCGGTTGCCACCACGACCAGGCCAGACCCAGTGCCATGGCGACTGCACCGGCCAGCCACAGCGCGCGCGAATCACCGCGCCGCAACCAGTCGCCTGCGCGGATGCCCAGTACGGTGGTCGCCAGCGCGCCCAGCGTGCTCACCAGGCCTTCGGGATCATGACCGCGGCCGCTGGCCGGATCGATCTGGTACACGTGCACGCCCAGCAGCGCGTGGTCGACGCGGCTGGCGATATTGACGAAGGGTTCGTAGCTGCCACCGGCCGCCAGCAATGCCCCGTAGCCCAGCAGCAGGCCGGCGAGCACCAGCCATTGCGTGCGCGGCCGCGTGTACAGCGCGAGCATGCCCGCCGCGGCGAAACACAGACCGATCCGCTGCAGCACGCCAAACACGCGGTAGTGGGCCAGGTCGAAGGCCCACAGCGCGCACAGATGCAGCAACAGGCCCAGGCCGACGATGCGCGCGGCGCGCGTCAGTACGGTTCGCGCCAGTGCGGCGCGCGCGTCGCCACGCTCCAGGCGCGGCATCAACGCCAGCGTGATCGACACGCCGACGATGAACAGGAACATCGGGAAGACCAGGTCGGTCGGCGTGCAGCCGTTCCACGCCGAGTGCTCCAGTGGCGCGTAGACATGGCCCCAGTCGCCGGGATTGTTGACCAGCAGCATCGCCGCAACGGTGATGCCACGCAGCGCATCCACCGAGGCAAAGCGCGTCGGCGCTGCCACGGTCGTTGCGGTCAAGCCGCCTGCACCAGCACCGCGCTGACCTGGGCCTCGATCGACTCCAGGTCAGGCAGGAACGCCGCATCCTCGTTGAGCAGCACGCGCGCCTGCACGCCGTTGGGCAGTGCATTGGCGTCGTCCACCACCACCAGGGTGTCGCGCGACACGGTGACCAGGCGCGGGAAGCCGTGGGTCAGCATGGCGAAGTACGGCGCACGCGGGTTGCCACCGAGCGCACGCAGCACCACCACCTTGCTGCCCAGGCCACCGCGTTCGTCGGCCAGGCCGGCCAGTCGTGCGAATGCCACCAGCGGCAGCTGCCAGCCGCGCCAGCGCATGCGGCCCAGGAGCCAGTCCGGCACGTCGGCCAGCGGTTCGGGCTCGGCGTACGACAGCACTTCGGCGATGGTCGCGTTGGGCAGCAGCAGGCGGCCGCCGGCAACCTGGATCAACACGCCCCGGATGTCGTTTTCGACAACCGGAACCGAGGCGGCGTGCTTGCCGCCGGAATGATTGGAATGGTTTCGATGCGGCATCTGTAAGGTCCTGTCTGCCGGCTCAACGCCAACGTGCGATCAGACGTTCGGCCAGTTCGACCGGCTGCCCGGCGACGCCGCCGCGCGCGATCAATGCGGTGGATGCGGCCGCGTCATAGCAACCGTCGGTCGCCTGGCCGGCCACGAGTGCGCCCGCCCAGGAGTGGTTCATGGCTGCGTCGACACGGGCCGGGTCGCTGCCGCTGAGCAGCAATACCGCCGAATCGGCCGACGGCAGCGAGGCGATCACGTCGCCCTCGCCTTCGGTGAAACGGATGCCGTGCTCGTTGACGGAGATGCCGATCTCGGCGGGCAGGATGTAGATCGAACCGGCCATCGCCAGCAGGCCCGGTTCGGCCAGGCGAACCTGCAACGGCGTGGCGCGCTGCATCTGCGCGACCAGCCGGTCGTAGCGGCCACCATCGAGGCGCTGCTGCACCAGCACCGGGCGCGGGAATGTGTCCGGCAGCGCGCCCAGGAGCTGGCGCACCGCGTCGGGACCGCCAATGCCGGCGAGCACCAGGACGGCGCCGTTGCTGTGCACGGTGGTGCGGTCTTCGACCAGCTCCAGTGCGGAGATGCGGGTCTCGAGGTCGCCCAGGTCGCGCTGGAAACGGTTGTTGGCGGCGCGGCTTTCGGTGCTGGCGGCGGTGCCGGAGTTCTCGTCGGCGAACGACCAGTCCGGAGCCGACGGCGCGGCAGTGGCCGGGGCCGCAGGCGTGGCGACCGGCGCGCTGTCGTCACTGGCGATGTCGAGCGAGCGGCTTGCCTCGAACAGCAGCACCGGTTCGGCCGGCGTTGCGTGTTGCGGCATGGCTACCGGCTGTTCGGTATCGAGCAATTGCAGGTCGTCGAGCAGTTCGACGGCGACCGGCGCCTGGGCCGGCGAAATTTCGTAGTCGAAGCTGGATTCGAACGGCTCGATCACCAGCGCATCGTCGTCGGTCGACACCATGCCCGGCTCGTCGAGCAGCGGCATGTCGATCGCGTCCAGTGCCTGCTCGTCCAGCAGCGCCGGCGTGGCGGTGACCGCCATGGGCGCTTCGAAGTGAAGCTCCGCGGCGACCGGGTCGAACGGGCTCAGGTGCATCGTCTCGACTGCGACCGGGGCCGGGGCCGTCTCGGGCTCAGGCACTGCTGCGACCGGTTCCGGTGCGACCGGTTCCGGTGCAAGCGCGAGCGGTGCTTCGGCAATGGCCGTCGCGGCTCCGGGCACGGCTGTGCCCGCGCCGAACTCCTCACCGTCGCCTTCCGGCTCGTGGCCCGGCGGCAGCACGTTGCCATGACCCTGCAGCTTCGCGGCCAGGTGCCGCGTCCAGCGCGCCAGGTCCCAGCCTTCGCGGCTGGCGGCAAGCGCCGCCTCTTCATAGATGACTTCGACCGCAGGATCGCCCAGCACCGGGTCGAAACGTTCGATCGCATCCTCGGTGGCCGCGTCCAGCGCCACCACGATCACCTGCGGCGCGGCCAGGCCGAGCGCGGACGGATCGAGCGTGGTCGGGTCGGCCTCCAGCACCAGTTCGGCACCGGCGTCGGAGAGCGCCGAGCGCAGGCGTTCACACGCCGCGCCCGGTCGCGCCAGCAGCACCGCGCGACGCGAAGACTCACTCATGATTGCGCGATGCCCCCGCGCCCGGCGCATTGATGCCGAGCAGTTCGTAGACGTTGCGGATCAGTTCCGGCTCCTGGTACGGCTTGCCGAGGTAACGCTCCACGCCGATTTCAAACGCGCGCTGGCGATGCTTGTCGCCGGTACGCGAAGTGATCATGACGATCGGCACGCCGCGCAGGCGCGAATCGCCCTTCATCGCGGTGGCCAGCTCATAACCGTCCATGCGCGGCATTTCGATGTCGAGCAGCATCAGGTCCGGCACGCGGTCGGTCATGCGTTCGAGTGCGTCGATGCCATCCTTCGCGGTGAGGACCTCGAAGTTGTGGCGTTCCAGCACGCGGCCGGTGACCTTGCGCATCGTCACCGAGTCGTCGACCACCATCACCAGCGGCACGCGGCGCTGTTCGACCGGTGCGGCAACGACCGGCACGTGGTCGCGCGGCAGCAGCATCTGGCGGCGCACCAGCGGGGCGACGTCGAGGATCACGACCACGCGGCCGTCACCCATGATGGTCGCGCCGAAGATACCCGGCACCGAAGCGACCTGCGGACCGACCGCCTTCACCACGATTTCGCGGTTGCCGACGACCTGGTCGACGCAGACCGCGGCGCGCAGATCGCCGGAGCGGATCAGCAGCAGCGGCATCTGCAGGTGGCCTTCGGCCTTGGCGGTGCCGTGGCCGACCAGCGCGCCCAGATCATGGACCGAGTAGTCCTCGCCGCCGTAGCGGTAGGTCGCATCGGCCATGTCGAGGCGGTCGCGGGCGATGCGGCCGACACCGCGGACCGAGGCGATCGGCACGGCGAAGGTGGTCTCGCCGATGCGGACGAACACAGCCTGGGTGACCGCGAGCGTCTGCGGCAGGCGCAGGGTGAAGTTGACACCCTTGCCCGGGACCGAATGGATGTCGAGCGTGCCGCCGAGCTGGCGCACTTCGCTGGCGACCACGTCCATGCCGACGCCGCGACCGGACAGGCGGCTCACCGCATCTGCAGTGGAGAAGCCCGGTTCCAGGATCAGTGCATCGAGGGCGGCATCGGACAGCGTCGCGCCAGCGGGCACCAGGCCGCGCTCTTCGCCACGGCGGCGGATCGCGGCGCGGTCCAGACCGGCACCGTCGTCGCCGACTTCCAGCACCACTTCCGAACCTTCGCGGCGGACCGCGATGCGGATCGTGCCTTCTTCCGGCTTGTGCGCCTTGCGGCGCTTGTCCGGCGTTTCCAGGCCATGCGCGACCGCGTTGCGCAGCATGTGTTCCAGCGGCGCGGTCATGCGCTCGAGCACGTTGCGGTCGAGTTCGCCCTGGGTGCCGTCGAGCTTGAGCTGGACGTGCTTGCCCAGTTCGCCCGAGGCCTGGCGGACGACGCGGCGCAGGCGCGGCAGCAGGCCATCGAACGGCACCATGCGCGTGCGCATGAGGCCTTCCTGCAGCTCCGAGCTCACGCGCGACTGCTGCAGCAGCAGGGTTTCGTACTGGCGGGTCAGGTCGTCGAGCGTGGTCTGCAGGCTGGTCTGGTCAGCGGCCGACTCGGCCAGTGCACGCGACAGCTGCTGCAGGTTGGAGAAGCGGTCGAGCTCGAGCGGATCGAACGCCTGCTCGGCCAGATCGCCTTCGCGCTGGTAGCGGGCGACGATCTGCGCTTCGGTTTCGATTTCCAGGCGGCGCAGCTGGTCACGCATACGCGTGTTGGTCGCTGCCATTTCCGCGATGGCGCCGCGGAAGGCACCGAGCTGCTGTTCCAGTCGGGCGCGGTAGATCGCGACTTCACCGGCGTAGTTGACGAGACGGTCGAGCAGGTCTGCGCGGATGCGCACCTGCTCCTGCGGCGCGCGAACGCCGATGTCGTCTTCGTCGCCCGCCGGGGCATCGCTGATCGGTGCAGACAGCGGCTTGAGTTCGACGTGCTGCGGCGCTTCCGCCGTGACGGTGGTCGCGGCCGGCTTGGCCGGTTCGACCGGCGTCGCGGGAACGTACGACTGGCCGCGGGCGCGTGCGTCGAACTGCGCGATGAGTTCGTCCGGCATGGCGATCGCGCGGCGTTCGCCAACGCGGGTGACCATGGCATGGAGGCGGTCGAAACCGTGCTCGAGCAGCGGCACGCCATCGCGTCCGAGCTCGCAGCGCTGTTCGGCGACCGCTTCCAGCAGCGATTCCATGGCGTGGCCGAGTTCGCCCACGGCCATGATGCCGGCCATGCGCGCGCCACCCTTGATGGTATGCAGGTCGCGCTGCAGGCCCACCACCGGCTCGCGATCGCCCTGCGCCTGGCGCAGCTGCGCCAGCAGGCCATCGGAATGGTCGAGCAGGTCGCTGGCTTCCTCGACGAAGATGTCGACCAGTTCCGGATCCAGTCCGCTCAGGTCCAACGCTTCGTCGGGGTCGTCGCTGCCGGCCAGTGCATGCGCGATCAGTGCGGCAACGGCCGGTTCCTGTTCGTCGCTGGCCGCTTCGGCGTGCGCGACTTCGGCCTGCGGCTCGTGGCCAGCCGGTTCGTCTTCGCCACCGTCGGATTCGTTGGCGCCCGGCGCACCCGCATCGGCGAATGCGGCCAGGCCAATCGACGCGGCCTCGATCGCTGCCGCCTGCTTTTCGCGGGCGACACGTTCGGCTTCGGCGTATTCGGTTTCGAGGCGGGCATATTCGCGCTCTTCGTCTGCCAGGCGCTCGGCTTCGAGACGCTCGGCTTCGAGGCGTTCTGCTTCGAGACGCTCTGCCTCGAGGCGCTCGGCTTCGAGGCGTTCTGCCTCGAGGCGTTCGGCTTCGAGACGCTCCGCTTCGAGGCGCTCGGCTTCGAGACGCTCGGCTTCGAGACGCTCGGCTTCGAGGCGCTCCGCTTCGAGACGCTCGGCTTCGAGACGCTCGGCTTCGAGGCGTTCGGCTTCGAGGCGTTCGGCTTCGAGGCGTTCGGCTTCGAGGCGTTCGGCTTCGAGGCGTTCGGCTTCGAGGCGCTCGGCCTCGAGACGCGCTTCCTGCTCGAGCTGCGCCATGGCCTGGCGCTCGGCTTCGTTCTGCTCCAGGCCAAAACGTTCGGCCGGCACGCGCTCGACGTCGATCTGGCCGACATTGGCCTCTTCGATCGCAAGGCGTTCGGCTTCGATGCGGCGCGCCTCGGCCAGTTCGGCTTCCACGCGCGCGGCCTGCGACGGCTCGGCGAGGAAATCCGGACCGACGTCGGACGCCAGGTCGGTGAACTCGCTCAGGTCGAACGACGTCAGCTGGATCTCGTCGCCATCGTCCATGGCGATGTCAGTGTCGACCGGCTCGATGTTGACCGGCATCGACTGGCGTGCGTCCGGCAGGCTGTCGCGCAGGGCGCGCATGCGCGCGGCCAGGCCTTCGAATGCAGGCACGCGCGGCGCCGGCGTCTTCAGCGTGGCGAGGGTGCGGCGGATCGCGTCGGCAACATCGGCCATCGCCGCCACGCCTTCACCGCTGGCCGGCGTGGCCGAGGCAAGCAGGCGCTTGACGTAGATTTCGGTCGGACCGGTGATCTCGGTGATGACCGGCACTTCGGTCATCGCGAACGCGCCGTTGAGCGTATGGAACGAGCGCTGCAGGCCGTCGTCGACCAGGCGCGGACCGTGGTTGGCTTCGGCCAGCCACTGTTCGATCGTCACCAGGTGGCCGCTGACCTCGGCATCGAGGATCTCCAGCAGCACCGCGTCGACCGAGGCGGGCGTACCCGGCTCGACGGCGACCACCGGAGCCAGCTCTTCGATCGCCATCTCGACTTCGACGGCCTCGACGGCCTCGACGGCCTCGACTTCGGGTTCTTCGGCGAGCACGTCGAGGCTGACGGCTTCCAGCGTCAGCTCTTCGGCCACCACCGGCTCGTCGGCAACCACCGCCGCAGCACCGGCCACGGCCGGCGTGTACAGGCTTTCGTCGCCTTCGGCCAGGCGGTCGGCATGGGCTTCCATGCCGGCCAGGTCGGCCGTGATCGTGCCTTCGTTGCGCAGCGCCGCGTGCAGCTGCGGCAGCGCCGTGTAGGCGTGCCCGACCAGGCCCATGACCGCCGGGCTGGCAGCACGGGTGCCGTCGAGAACGCGGTTGAGCAGGTTCTCGATCTTCCAGCTGAACTCGCCCAGGGTCTTGGCGCCCACCAGGCGGCCACTGCCCTTGAGGGTGTGGAACACGCGGCGGATCGGACGCAGCCGCTCGCTGTCTTCCGGCGCACCGTGCCAGACCGGCAGCAGGTCGCCCAGATGGCGGATCTCTTCGTCGAGCTCCTCGAGGAACACCTCGCGGATCTCGTCGTCGATGTCGTCGCTGTGCTCGAAGCCACCGGCGGCGATCGCCTGCGGCGTGGTCGCGATCGGGGCGTGCACCACGACCGGCGCCGGCGCAGCCGCTGCGGCAACCTCGGCGACCTTGGCAGGCTCGGCCGAAGCCGGCATCGCGACCGTGCCCAGGGTGATCGTGTCGGACAGTTCGAAGTCCGGAACGTTGGCCAGCTCTTCGCGCGTGATCGGCGAACTCGGCGCCATCGTCGCGGCGATGTCGAATTCCGGCAGCGGCCAGTAGCGTAGCGATTCCAGGCTCTGGCGGGTGATGTCGAGGATGTTGTTGCGGTTCGGTCGCTGCTCGCGCAGTGCCTCGAGGTAGTACTCCAGGCTGGCCAGTGCATCGGCCAGGGTGTCGAGCTGCTGGCCATTGGGCACGCGCTTGCGGCCGATCAGCTCGACCTCGGTGTAGCGCTTGACGCCGGTCAGGTAGTCGGCCGGCTGCACGAGCTCCAGCATGCGCAGCGCGCCGCCGACTTCGTCCAGCACGCGCGGCACTTCGGCCAGCTCGGCGTGGTCCCAGTTGGTTTCGACGAAGGCGACGAACGCCTGGCGGGCATCGCCGAAGTTGGCGATGGCCTCGCGAACCACGACGTCGAGGACCTTGCGCGCCTCACCGGCAAGCAGGTCGTCGTCGGCCTGTTCGTCGGGCAGGCCCAGGCGCGAGACCTGGTCGTCCAGCGAAGCGTCGACGTAGAGCAGTGCGCCGGCGACATCGAGCAGCGCGCCCTCATCGGCCGGACGGCGTCCGCTGACGATCTCGTGCATCGCGTCGCGCTGCTGCAGCACGACGGTGCGGGCAACGCCCAGGCCCATCATGCCGAGCGTGTCGCTGACGCGGGTCAGTGCTTCCACCTGCGGCAGCAGGGTGGCGACATCGGTCTGGCCGGTGCGCAGGTGCAGGTCGAGGGCGTCCTTGACCCGCAGCAGGTCTTCCTTGATCGCCGCGGCAACGGTGTCGAGCAGCGCGCGATTGCGGCCGCTGAGGCTGCCGCGTGCATGCTCGAGTTCGGACTCGCTCGGCAGGTGCGAGTCGAGTTCGAAGGTATGGCGCAGGTCGTCCAGTGCCGGGTGGCGGCCATCGCTGTGGGCGACGTGGTAGAGCAACTGGCGGGTCGGTTCGGCGGCCGGCTCGCTGCGCGGCGCGGCGAAACCGTCGTCGGCCAGCATCAGGCGCGCTTCGCGCTCGACGCCACCGAAGGCCTGGCGCAGCGCGCGCGTGGCCGGCAGGGCGCCGTCGCGCAGTGCACCGGCGACCGAGGAGGCCACCCAGAGCATGCGCCGGACCGGCTCCAGCACCACTTCGGCGAGCAGGCCGTCAACGGCGCCTGCCAGCTTGTCGGGATGCGCGGGACTGCCCTCTTCCGGCCAGGTGGCCAGGGCATCGCGCAATGCGGCCAGATGGCCGGAGGAGTTGTGCGAAGGCGTGCTGCGCTGGCCCGGTGACGACACCAGGTTCGACGGCAACGGACGGTCCAGGTCCGGCGCGAACAGCACGCTCTCGTTGAGGCCCGCCTCGCCGCGCGTGGCGCGCAGTTCGTTGAGCAGCGGCAGCAGCACGATCGGGATATCGCGGTGACCGCCCTGCAGGCGTTCCAGGTAGTCGGGCAGCAGGACCACGCCGCGCATCAGCGCCGCACAGGCCTCGTCGCGGTCGGCGACCTTGCCCTGCTGCAACGCCAGCGCCAGGCGCTCCATTTCCTCGGCGACCATCGCCGGTGCGTACAGCTCGACCATGCGCAGGGTGCCGTGCACCTGGTGCAGCTGGTCGGCGCAGTGGCGCATGCGGCTGGTGTCGGCAGGATCCTCGGCATAGGCCTCGATTTCCTGCTGCGCCAGGCGCAGGGTCTCGTCAAGCTCCGGCTTGATCCAGCCCAGCGTGGTCGTATCGATTGCTTCGCGCATCACCGTCATCGCTCACCCCACGCAGGGATGACCCGGCGCGTGCCGTGGCGCATGCCCATGACGGGCATGTCCCGGTGGCCGTATTTGAACCTGTTCATCGACCTCGTCCTTGTCAGGCCGGCAGCTTGAAGTCGGCGACCGAGCGGCGCAGGTCGGCGGCCAGTTGCGCCAGGTTTCCAATCGACGCCGCCGTCTGGTTCGCACCCTGCGAGGTCTGCGCGGTAATCGACTGGATGGTGTTCATCGTCGCGGTGATGTTCGATGCCGCGCTGGACTGCTGCTGCGCAGCGGTCGAGATGCCCTGAATGAGGTTGGACAGGTCCGACGACACCTTTTCGATCTCGCCCAGTGCGGTACCCGCATCCTCGGCCAGTCGAGCACCGGCGACCACTTCCGAGGTCGTCTGCTCCATCGAGCTGACCGCTTCGTTGGTGTCGGACTGAATCGTCTGGACCAGCGTTTCGATTCGCTTGGTGGCGTTGGACGCGCGTTCTGCCAGTCGCTGCACTTCGTCGGCCACGACCGCGAAGCCGCGGCCTGCTTCACCGGCCGAAGCCGCCTGGATTGCCGCGTTCAGCGCCAGGATGTTGGTCTGCTCGGAGATGTCGTTGATCAGTTCCACGATCGAGCCGATTTCCTGCGAGCTTTCACCCAGTCGCTTGATTCGCTTCGAGGTTTCCTGGATCTGGTCGCGGATCGAGTCCATGCCGGCGATCGTCTGGCGCACCACGCCCGCGCCCTTGGTCGCGATCTGCACCGAGCGCTGCGCCACGTCCGCCGATTCGGCCGAGTTGCGCGACACCTGGTTGATGGAGGCCGCGATTTCACTGATACGGCTGGAGGCGGAGTTGATTTCCTGCGCCTGGTGTTCTGCTGCCTCGGCCAGGTGCATGGCGGTGGCCTGCGTTTCCTGGGCGCTGGCGGCGACCTGCACCGAGGTATCGGTAATGGTCTGCACCAGGCTGCGCAGCTGCTCGACGGCGAAGTTGATCGAGTCGGCGATGGCGCCGGTCATGTCCTCGGTGACGGTGGCCTTTACGGTCAGGTCGCCTTCTGCGAGCGAACCCATCTCGTCCAGCAGGCGCATGATCGCCTCCTGGTTACGGTCGTTGAGTTCCTTGGTGGTCAGGTAGCGCTTCTTCTGCTGGCTGTTGAGCGAGAACACCAGGAAGACGATCGCGAGCAGTGCCGCGCCACCGGACAGGATCGAGATCCACAGGTTGCCGGCGAAGCTGGTGTCCTTGAGCGAACCGAACGCGGTGAAGGCGCGGAACAGGCTCTGGCTGTCGGCCAGCAGCTTGTTGGAGCCGCCGGTGATCGCTTCGGCCGCGGCCTGTGCGCGGAACAGGTTCTGCGAGCTGGACAGGATGGCGTCCAGGTCCTTCTTCATTTCCAGCCACAGCGTCTCGGCCTGGGCCAGTGCAGCCAGGGCGTTGCTGTTGCCCAGCGGGGTCACGCCGAAGGCGGCGTCGCCCTTGCGCAGGCCGGTCAGGACGTTGCCGAACACGGCGGCGTCGCGGCCCAGGGCCTCACCCGCCAGCGCAGCGCCACTGCCACCGGCGCGGATCTGGGTGATGCGTTCGTTCATCTTGCCCGACAGCACCACCTGGCGCAGGGCGATATAGACCTGCGAGGACGGCGAGCCGGAGGCCGACATCGCGCGCACCAGTTCGTCCAGGCGGGCCTGCAACTGCGGCACGCGGCTGGTGAAGCTGTCGGCGTTGCCGGCCAGGGCCAGCACCGCGGTCTCGCTCGAGATCACCTGGTCGGCGCTCTTGCCGAGCGGGCCCCAGGTGTCGGCGACGGTCTTGATCGCACCTGAGACGCCGGCGGTGTCGCCGAAGTTGGTGTTGAGCTGCTCCACGTCCGCAACGATCTGGCCGCGGGTTTCCTTGAACGCGGTGAAGGCCGCGGCGTTACCGCTGACCGCCTCCGAGCCCTGCACGGCGAGCTTCTGCGAGTTCACCTGCAGGTCCGAGGCCGAGGAGCTGGCGCCACCGAGCCGGGCCGCCTTCCACGTTGCATAACCGGTGTTGAGGCCGAAGATCAGCACCGAAATGCCCAGCACGATCAGCCAGGTGTTGACGCCAAGGCTACGGCCCTTGCCGGCAGCGCTATCAATCGCAGTGACACTCATGATTCGACCTCGGTAATGTTGCTGCTGGAGCGGCTCTCGGACCGCGACATGTCAGTGCGCGGCATTTCAGAGGCCGCTTGGCGGAATTCAGGCGTGCGGGCCAGCCGATCCAGGCTGAAGATGCCCCACGTATGGTTGTCGAGGCGGTAGGCGCGCTCGATGAAATGGCTGTAACGGCCTGCCGCGAGTGCCAGGTCGGTGCCCTCTTCGGCCACCGGCTCGACTTCGACCTCGACCAGTTGCTGCTCCAGGAAGCTGCGCTGGCCGTAGAGCTCGTCGATCAGCACGGCGACGTCGCCACCGGGCTGGCGAACCAGCAGGATCCGCTGGCTTTCATGCAGCACGGTGCGCTGGCCTTCCAGGAACTGCTTGAGGTCGACGATCGGCAGCAGGCTGCCGCGGACGTTGGCCAGGCCGAGCAGCCAGGGCTGCGCGCCAGGCACCGGGGTGACCTGCGGCAGCGGGAGGATTTCCAGCACCTCGCCGAAGCCGGAGGCCAGGCGACGGTCACCAATGCGGTAACCGACGCCGCGCCACAGGCCCGGCGCGTCGAGCTGCTCGGGCAGACCGACCACGTGCGCCAGGCTGCGGCGCTCGTAGTCGACCAGCACATCGAACGGCGAATGCAACATCTGTGTCAGGCACCCAGCAAGGCGTTGATACGGGCGATCAGCTCGTCTTCGCGCGGCGGCTTGACGATGTAGTCGCGGGCACCCTGGCGCATACCCCACGCCTTGTCGGTGTCCATGCCCTTGGTGCTGACGATCAGGACCGGGATGGTGCTGGTGTCGGCATCGCGCGACAGCGCGCGGGTCGCCTGGAAGCCGTTCATGCCCGGAAGCACGACGTCCATCATCACCAGGTCGGGCTTCTCGCGCTTGCAGGTTTCAATGCCGTCTTCGGCATTGCCCGAGGCCAGCACCTGGTGGCCATTGCGCTCAAGAAGCTGGGTAAGGACCGCCGTATCGGTCGGCGAGTCCTCGATAAGAAGAATACGTGCCATTTGTTGCCTTACCCCCCGGTCAGGCGTTTACGTGCGTTCGGATCGCGTCGAGCAGTTCTTCGCGGGTGAATGGTTTGGTGAGGTACTGCTCGGAGCCGACGATGCGCCCGCGCGCCTTGTCGAACAGCCCGTCCTTCGATGACAGCATGATGACCGGCGTGCCCTTGAACAGATGGTTGTTCTTGATCAGGGCGCAGGTCTGATAGCCGTCCAGGCGCGGCATCATGATGTCGACAAAGATGATTTGTGGCTGCTGGTCGGCGATCTTCGCCAACGCCTCGAAGCCGTCGGTGGCGGTAACCACTTCACAGCCTTCTCGTTTCAACAGCGTTTCGGCGGTTCGGCGGATGGTCTTGGAGTCATCAATCACCATGACCTTCAGACCGCCGAGGCTGCCGTTGCGGACCTCGTCTAGCATTTTCGATTTCCCCCGTGCGAATGCCGCGCGTCTGCGGGCACTTCGCCAGCTGTCTTTATTCCAAGCCGCGCCGTAGCTGTCAAGCAAACTTTTCAGCGGGCATGCTGAACGCGCCACGGGCCCGGTCAAGCCGGGAACCGCTTCCAGATCGAACAGCAGGGGGTCGGGGGACCGGCCAGCGGGGCGACTTTCGGGCACGTGGGATGCGTATACCCCGGATCCCCGCCGCTGCCGACGACCCCGTTCCCGAGCCGCGACGCAGGTACCAGTCCGGATGGACGGCGGGCACAGGGCCGCAGTCCGGCCAAGGGGCTGGCCGGGCGCGGCGGGCGGGCTGCTACCATCTGCCGCATTCTTTCCAGCAGTGCCGCCATGCCGCTCGACATCGTCGTCGTGATGGACCCCATCGGGTCGATCAAGATCGCCAAGGACTCGACCTTCGCCATGCTGCTGGAAGCGCAGCGCCGCGGCCATCGCCTGCATTACGTGCAACCCGGTGGGCTGTCCGTGCGCGACGGTACGGCGCTGGCGAAAGTGGCGCCGTTGAAAGTGCGCGACGACAAGGCCGGCTGGTTCGAACTGGGCGACTGGAGCACGCTGACCTTCGGCCCGGGCCAGGTGGTGCTGATGCGCAAGGACCCGCCGGTCGACAACGAATACATCCACGACACCCAGGTGCTCGGCCTGGCCCAGCTGGCCGGCGCGATGGTCGTCAACGACCCCCAGGGCCTGCGCGACTACAACGAGAAACTGGCCGCGCTGCTGTTCCCGCAGTGCTGCCCGCCGACCCTGGTGAGCCGCGACAACGCCGCGCTCAAGGCCTTCGTCGGCGAGCACGGCGAGGCGGTGCTCAAGCCGCTCGACGGCATGGGCGGCCGCTCGATCTTCCGCGCGCGCGCGGGCGAGGCCAACCTCAACGTGATCCTGGAAACGCTGACCGCCGGTGGCCACAGCCTGGCCATGGCGCAGCGTTACCTGCCGCAGATCAGCGATGGCGACAAGCGCATCCTGCTGGTGGACGGCATGCCGGTGGACTACTGCCTGGCGCGCATCCCGCAGGGCGATGAATTCCGCGGCAACCTCGCCGCAGGCGGTCGCGGCGAAGGCCGTCCGCTGAGCGATCGCGACCGCTGGATCGCGGCCGAAGTCGGCCCGGAAATGAAGCGTCGCGGCATGCTGTTCGTCGGCCTGGACGTCATCGGCGACTACCTCACCGAGGTCAATGTCACCAGCCCTACCTGCATCCGTGAGCTCGATGCGCAGTACGGCCTGAACATCGCCGGGCTGATGTTCGACGCGATCGAGGCTCGCCTGCCTGCATGAGCGCTGTGGTCGCACCGCAGAGTTATGGCGACGCCGAAAACGGTCGCGTCAGCGCCACCTTCGTGCTGTCGCTGATGGTCCACGGCATCCTCCTGCTCGGCCTGGGCTGGACGCTGGAGAAAGCCGCGCCGGTGATGCCGACGCTGGACGTGATCCTGACCCAGACCACCTCGGCGCTGACGCCGAAACAGGCGGATTTCCTCGCCCAGGCCAGCAACCAGGGCGGTGGCGAGCACGACAAGAGCACGCGCCCGCGCGAGGCGCAGTCCGGTCCGTTGCCGCAGGCCACCACCGGCCTGGCACCGCGCCCGCTGCGCGCACAGTCGCCAGCGCCGCAGCCGGCACCGCAGGCACGGGTGGTCACCAGCAGCCGCGGCGAAACCGTCACGGCCACCGCCCGCACCACGCCGGCGCCGAGCGAACGCCCGCTGCCGCGCGGCCAGGAAAAGATCGAGCACGACATCGAGATGGCGCGCCTGGCAGCCGAGATCCACATGCGCTCGGAGCGTTACGCCAAGCGGCCGACGCGCAAGTTCGTCTCGGCCAGCACGCAGGAATACACCTGGGCCGGCTACCTGCGCGAATGGGTCGACCGCGTCGAGCGCGTCGGCAACCTCAACTACCCCGACGAGGCCCGCCGCCGCCATCTCGCCGGCCAGGTGGTGATCAGCGTGGCGATCCGTCGCGACGGCTCGGTCGAGCGCGCCGACATCGTCAAGACCAGCGGCGTACCGCTGCTGGACGCATCGGCGCTGCGCATCGCCAAGCTCGCCGAGCCCTACCCGCCGCTGCCCAGGACCGAGGAAAACCCGGACATCCTGCACGTGACGCGGACGTGGAACTTCCTGCCGGGCGGCACGCTGGTCGACGAATGACCGGTGGAATGGACGCGCGCCGATCACCGGTGCGTTGAATCACCGGTGCGCTGACCGGGAACAGTGCGTCAGCGCGAGTCGCGCAATGCCTGCTGCTCGCGAATCGTCAATGCGACGTTGTTGCGCAGGTAGGCCGGCTCGACCCGTTCCGGCGCGACCGCTTCGCCACGTGAAAACGCATGCGCCGCCAGGCGAGCGACATCGGCTGCATGTGGCAACTGCGTCGGATCGACGGCGATGACGCGACCGCCCAGATGCTGCGCCAGGGCACCCTCGGCCGCGCCGAAACCGGTGCCCACGCCGAGCCAGTTGCGCGATGCATCAGGCAGCGTCACCAGGTTTGGCGCGCACACGGATTCAGCCGACAAGGCATGCGCATCGCCGTCGCGAACCAGGAATGCCGCCGAGTAAACCTCTCCCATCCGCGCGTCGATCGCGGCGAGCACGCGCGCTCCCTCGTCCGCGCGGGCAACGGAACGCTGATCGGCGCGCATGGCCAATACCGCCAGAGTCGACACGGGCACGACCGGGCGATCGAGCGCCATGGCGATGCCCTGCACCACCGCGATCGCCAGGCGCACGCCGGTGAAGGCGCCCGGTCCACGGCCAACGGCGATCGCATCGAGCTGCGAGCGCGCGACGCCGGCCTGCGCCAGCAATTCATCGGCCCATGGCAACGCCAGCTCGGCATGGCGGCGTGGCGCCAGCTCGAAACGTTCGCGCACCTCGCCGTCGACCAGCACGGCGACGGAGAGGGCTTCGGTGGCGGTTTCGAAGGCGAGGAGCTTCATGGGTCAACCGGGCCTCTACCTGGGAATGACAACATTCTACTGCCCCCGAACGACTCCCCGAGCTGGCCAGGCCTTCACCGGCGAAGGGTCCAGTTCGACTCAGGTCTCGGCGGCCCTGACCAGATCCAGGGAAAGAAGCCGGATTCGTCGATCCACGAAATAGCCTCCCCCCTCGACGTAGAACAGGAATGAACGGCCGCATCGCCTGCACGACCATACCGTGCAGTCGTTATACGGGTAGAACCCCATGGCAATGGGAGCGTCCTCGGACCAGAAGTTTGTTCCAGCCGGATGGAACTCCTCGAACGTCAACTCTTCCGCCGAAGATCCGCGCAGCGTCGCGACCTCGTCCAGCAGCGTGTTGGGTAGTGACAGTGGCATGCTTGTCCAAGCGCGAGGCACGGGACGGCTGCACGCACAGGCGATGGAAATGCCGCAGGTATGCGCTGCCAACTCAAGCAAGGCCGAATAGTCGAGCAGTGGTAGTTCAGGAGTGGTCATCTACAGCGTTACCAGGCTCAGGATGACGGTGATCGTTGCCAGAGATCCGACCGTCGTCCAAGTGATGATCGACGCCATTGCCTCTGTATCGCCGCCCATCTGACGGGCCAGAATGTAGGCATTTCCTGCACACGGGGCGGCGGCATACAACAGCGCTATGTTCCCCGACACGCCGGCCACGCCTTGGAACTTGAGGAGTGCGAGGGTAATGGCCGGCATCACCAAAAGTTTCAATCCGGACGAATACAGCGTGATCGTGATCTTGCGGACCTGAGTCACGAAGATTAGCCCCGCTCCTACCGACATCAGACTCAAGGGCGTAGCCGCACCGCCGAGATAGCGGAACACTTGCACCAGAAACTCGGGAATCTTCACGCCACATACATTCAAGACGACGCCAAGGAGCGCCCCACCAATCAATGGATTCTTGAGCAGCGCGACTAGCATGCTGCCGAAGCTCCTTCTGCCGTCTGCACAGTAGCGATTCAACACCATCACGCTCATCACGTTCGTCAGTACGATCATGTAGGCGACGAATACGCCGGAGATGGCCACCCCGTCCTCCCCGAACAACGACTGCGAAAGCGCAATAAAGACGTAGGAGTTGTAGCGGACGGCCCCTTGGAATATCGAGGTGAACACATCGCTTGGGAGGCTTGTAATCGCCTGCACGGCAAAGGCGACCAACGCAACGACCATCGTCGCCCCAACGGCTGCAACGACGCCCGGGAAGGCTTCGCCACCCGAGAACCTGGCACCGCTGACGTCAAGTACCAGCAAAGACGGAAACAACAGGTAGTAGACCAGCTTGTCTGCCGTCGACCAGAAGTCATCACTGCCTATGAAGCAACGCTTCGCAATCGCGCCAGCAACTATGAGCAAGAAGATTGGAAAGACCGCCTCGAGGACCTCGATCATGCGGCCACTTCGACAGGCATGAAAACCCGCCTCTGAACTCGCACAAGATTTCGGTGATTCCACAAATTCGACGCGATGAATGCACGCTGCACCCAACGCAATGGATTCCCGAAGGCGTCGAACGTCGGCTGGAAGGCATCTCTTGAGTGAAGGGTGAAGCGATTATCGATGTAGAGCAGACGTCCAGGAACGACGTCGATCGCGAGGGAGCAGGCCTTTATCTGTTCATGGAACAGCTGCAGGGCCCGCCTGGATGGCTCACCCATGGACTCCACCATGTCTCCGTAGAACACGGCATACACTTCGGGAAAGTCTGGGTTTCCGCTCACCATCGGAACAGGACCGGTTCGCTCCAACCCTGCCTCCCCTGCCCCTCTCCAGCGATAAGGCACTCTGATGCGGTACGAAGGCCTCATCAGTTCCGCAACAGTCTCGCTCGAAAGTCGCTCCAATGCGCATCGCGCGTCGGACAGCCGCGTGCTTGGTCCGTTGGGGTCATGACGCACCCCGGCAAGTACGAGCCCCAACGGCGAGAAATTTCGCTCCCCCATGCACTTTAGCGCGGCATTCTCGATGTGAAAATCCAGCTCGAGCTCGGAGCCAAGACCGGTGTACTCCGCCCTTGATCCTGGCGCCGGAATCAAGTTATTGACCACCTCCGGTCCCTCGAAGGCGATGGAGTATGGCTCGCCAAGTGTTGCTGCGAATGCCATCACGGAGTTCTCGCTCACTACGCCGCTCTTGCAGGACGGATCGAATCTGTTTGGGCTAGGAGTGGTAAACACTTCCTCGTCGACAGGAAGGTTGTCAAAGATCAGATGCGACTGCGGACTGAGCGAAGCGCGCTGCTCGGCAAGGGCATCGACCACCCGGCGCGGGAGCGCCGATTGCGCCGCAATTCTCACGTCAGTTACGTAGGCGGTGCCACAGTGGGATCGTACTGGATTGAGCCGATTGATTCGCGAAAGCGCTCTCTTTCCGAGTCGGCAAGCCTGAAACTGCAACAACTGGTAGCCATGCATCATCCATGATGTTTGGTTTTCGCCCGTACAGGCTTGTACGGACCCGTCTTTCGACAGCTGCCTCCTATTCGACGTCAGGCTCCGCGGTGGCGTCTTCCGGCACTTCGGCGAAGAACGCGCCGACATCCTCCACATGCCGTGTCTTCGGCAGCGGCGGCAGCGAGTTGAGGAAGACGCTGCCGTAGGTCTTGCTGGTCAGGCGCGGGTCGCACAGGACCAGCACGCCGCGGTCCTGCTCGTTGCGGATCAGGCGACCGGCGCCCTGCTTGAGCGCGATCACCGCCTGCGGCAGCTGCTCATCGCGGAACGGGTTGCCACCATTGCGGCGGATCGCGTCCAGCCGCGCCTCGAACACCGGGTCGTCCGGAGCGGCAAACGGCAGCTTGTCGATCACCACCACGCTGAGCGCATCGCCGGCCACGTCCACGCCTTCGCGGAAACTGGCTGCGCCCAGCAGAACGCCATTGCCGGAGGCGCGGAAGCGTTCGAGCAACACCGGTCGCGGCGCTTCGCCCTGCACGAACAACGGCCACGGACCACCCTTGAGCAGTTCGGCCGCCTCGCGCAAGGCACGGTGCGAGGCGAACAGCACGAACGCGCGCCCGCCCGACGCCTGGAGCACCGGCCGGATCTTCTCGACCATGCTCTCGTTGTAGTTGCGCACGGTCGGATCGGGCAGGCCGCGCGGCAGATAGCACAGCGCCTGCCTTTCCCAGTCGAACGGGCTCGGCACGAGCAGTGTCTGCGGCGGATCGTCGCCCTTGAGGTACAGGCCGAGCTTGATCGCGTAGTGCTCGAAGCGGCCGCCGACGGCGAGCGTGGCCGAGGTGAAGATCCAGGCCGCATGCGACTGCGCGCGGTGCTGCGCGAGTGGCCCTGCGACGTCAAGCGGGGTGCGGCTGAGTCGGAACCCGCGCGCGGTCAGCTCGTACCAGAGCACGCTGCCGTCGTCGCGTTTCTTCTTCGCGGCTTTGGCCTTTGCGGCGGCGTCTGCTGCGTCGGCGGCGGCGGCGTCGAGCTGGGCGAAGTCGTCGGCGAACTCGTCGTCGTCCTGCGCGTCGCCTTCCTGCGCGCCAGTTTCGGCCGAGTCGTCGCGCCATCGCTGCAGCCGCCCTTCGAACTCGACGGCACGCGCCGCGCAGGCGTCGAAGCCCGGCGATGCCGGTGCCAGCGGCGCCAGCACGTTGTGCAACTGGCGCAAAGCATCGGCCAGGCCGTCGAAGGCCTCTTCGACCGCCGGTTCTTCGGCAGCGCGCCTGCGCGTGCCACGCACCGGCAGCTCGTCCATCGCCGCACGCAGCGCGCGCACGCTCTGCTCCAGCGCGCGTGCCGGATCCTGCACCGCGGCCAGTGCCGAGGGCACCTGCTTGCACTCGGTCAGCGCATCGCGGGCCAGTTCCACCAGCGGCCGCGCACTCAGCGCTTCGCCGAAGAACTGCGCGGCCAACTCGGGCAGCTGGTGCGCCTCGTCGACGACGAAGGTCTGCGCGCCCGGCAGGATTTCACCGAAACCCTCCTGCTTGAGCGCCAGGTCCGCCAGCAGCAGGTGATGGTTGACCACGACCAGATCGGCCGCCTGTGCGCGTTGCCGCGCCTGCACCACGAAGCAGTCGGCGAAGAACGGGCACTCGCTGCCCAGGCAGTTCTCCGTGGTGCTGGTGACCATCGGCAGCAGCGGCGAGTCTTCCGGCAGGGCGTCCAGTTCGGCCAGGTCGCCCATACGCGTGCGCCCCGACCAGGCGACGATGCGCTGGAACTGCGCGGCCATCTCGCGCGTGGCGAAGCGCGGCTCGCCCTGCGCCTGGCGCATGCGGTAGTGGCACAGATAGTTGGCGCGGCCCTTGAGCAGCGCGGTCTTCAGGCCGATGCCGAGGGCGTCGCGCACGCGCGGCAGGTCGCGGTGGTAGAGCTGGTCCTGCAGCGCGCGGGTGCCGGTGGAGACGATCGTCTTCTTGCCCGACAGCAGCGCCGGCACGAGATAGGCGAAGGTCTTGCCGGTGCCGGTGCCGGCTTCGGCCAGCAGCGTGCCGCGGCTGTCGACGGCATCGGCGATCGCCGCGGCGAGATCCTGCTGGGCGATTCGCGTGGTGAAGGCCGGGATGTTGCGCGAGAGTTCGCCGCCGTCGGCCAGGGCCGCACGGCTCGCCTCGCTGAGGCGATTACTCATGCGCTGGGCGGTCCTGCGTGCGGGGGCGAGGCAAAGTCATGTGCGATCCGATGAGGGGGCCGGCTTGCTGGCGACCCTGCGGGGCCACCGCTTCCAGCACCCACCATTGTCGCTCGCATTTCAGTATCGCGGCGGTGCGGCGATGGTGCAGGCGTCGCGCTCACGGCGGGCATCGGCGGCGCTGGGAGCGTCAGGAACTTCCACCGGAAGCGCCCTGGCCCTGGCCTGGCGGACCTGGGCGATCGTTTCCCAGTGGCGGCGGCACAACGGCCCGACCTTGGAGCCGCCGTCCAGGCCCTGGCGGGCAAAGCGCTCGGCGTCGTCGAACTGCTCGTTCAGCAGCGCTGCCTCGGCGCGCTCCTGCAGCAGCGCCGGGTCGTCCGGATTGAGCTGCAGGGCATGGTCCAGCGCCGCGGCCGCCTGCGGATACTGGCCCGCCTTCTCCAGTTGCTCGGCGTCCTTGCGCAGGTCCTCGACCTGCGGGTCGCGCAGCGGCTGCACGTCCAGTTCGCTGCTGGCTGCACCGCCGGTGGCGCGAACCGCGCGGACCGCGGCAGGCGCGTCGAACACGGGTACCGGCGTCGGCGGCGGCGTGGTGCTGCAGGCCGACAGCAGCGCGATTGCCAGCGCCAGCGTCGTGGCCTGCGACTTCAACCTCGTCACGGCAGGTTCTCCTGCTGCTGCGGCGGCGGTGCCTCCGCGGCCGGCTCGGCCGGCTTTTCCTCGTCCTTGTGGCCGAAGCCGAACCACTCGCGCCAGCCGCCCTGACCTTCCTCGGCCACCGGTTCCGGCGCCGGGCACGGCGCGTAGCCGGGAGCGAAGCCGGCGACGTAGGCGAAGCGGCGCGCACCCATGCAATCGGGATCGGTGGTGTTGCTGGCAATGGTCCACTGCCAGTCGATGCCCTTGTCGCCGACCTTCAGCGGCGCACTGGGCAAGTGCGAGAAGATCCCCGACCACACCCGCATGGCACCGGTGGCGCCGTACAGGCCGGTGGTCTGGTTCTGGTCATTGCCGACCCAGATCACCGCCAGGTGATCGCCCGTCCAGCCTGCGAACCAGCTGTCGCGGCCGTCGTTGCTGGTGCCGGTTTTTCCCGCCGGCGAGAGGCGGCCGAGGCCGTCGCGGACCAGCTGGCTGCCGGTGCCGTTCGACACCGCCTGCTGCAGCGCGATGGTGATCAGGCGCGCGGCGATGGCGTCGCCTTCCTGCGCCGGCGCGGGGTCCTTGTCGTAGCGGTTGAGCGCACGGCCATTGGCGTCGAGCACGCCGCGCACGGCATGTAGCGGCTGGATCTCGCCGCCGGATGCCAGGAACTGGTACAGCTGCGCCATCGCGTAGGGGCTCTGGTCGACCGCACCCAGGATCAGCGCCGGGTTTGGCTCGGTCTCGATGCCGGCCAGGGTCTTGATCAGGCTGGCGATGCGCTCGGGAGCGACCTGCATGCCCACGCGCACCGTGGCCTGGTTGTAGGACATCGCCAGTGCGTCGATCAGGCGCACGGTGCCGTGGCTGCGGCCGTCGGAGTTGCCCGGGTTCCAGTTCTTCTTCTTGCCCAGTGCGACCGTGACGGGCGCATCGTCGACCCAGCTGGCCAGCGAGTACTTGCCCGGCTGCGCCAGCGCCAGCAGGTAGACGAACGGCTTGAGCAGCGAACCGACCGGGCGCTGCGCCTCGACCGCGCGGTTGAAGCCATGCTCGGTGACGCTGCGGCTGCCGACCACGGCGACGACTTCGCCGTTGTGCACGTCGGTCACCACAAGACCGGTCTGCAGCGGTGGCCGGCGCTTGTTGTCCAGGCTCTTGAGGGTGCGCGCGACGGCGCCTTCGGCCATCGCCTGCGCCGACGGCGACATGCCGCTCATCACGCTCAGGCCGGCACCGGACAGTGCATCGGCGGGATAGTCGCGGGCGAGCTGGCGGCGGACCAGGTCGACGTAGGCCGGGAAGCGGTTGGCGGCGATGCTGCCCGGGTCCCTGGTCACGCCCAGCGGCGCCTTCAGCGCGCGCTGGTATTGGGCGTCATCGATGAGCGTGGTTTCGCGCATCTCGCCGAGGACGAAGTTGCGCCGCTCAAGCGCACGTTCGGGATTGCGGCGCGGGTCGTAGTACGACGGCCCGCGGACGATGCCGATGAGCAGTGCGATCTGTTCGGTGCTCAAGTCGGCCAGGTCGCGGCCAAACCAGAATTCCGAGCCGGCGGCGACGCCGTGGATCGCCTGCGCGCCGCGCTGGCCGAGGTAGACCTGGTTGAAATAGGCCTCCAGGATCGTGCCCTTGTCGTAGCGGGCCTCGATCAGCAGCGCGTAGAGGATCTCCTTGCCCTTGCGGGTCAGGGTCTGCTCGCGACCGATGCCGAGCAGGCCGCTGCGGGCGAGCTGCTGGGTCAGCGTGCTCGCGCCCTGTTTTGCGCGGCCGGCGGCAACGTTCTTGAACGCCGCGCGCAGCATGCCGGTCACGTCGATGCCGTGGTGGCTGTTGAAGTCGCGGTCCTCGACGGCCTGCAGGCCGGTGACCAGCAGTTCGGGCACTTCCTTCAGGCGCACCAGGCGGCGCTCTTCCTGCTTCTGGCCGTACAGCGTGGCGATACGGGCCGGGTCGAGCCGCACCGTCTTGAGCGGCCGCTTCTTGTCGACATCGCGCACGCTGGCAACGCGGCTGCCCGACAGCACCACTTCGATCCGCCGCGCCGGAACCGCGCCGTCGACGTCGCTGAAGCCGCGGCTGGAGATCTGCCATTTGCCGCCGTCGCGCGAATAGCTGCCGGCGCGGACGCCGTCGCCGGCGTGGTAGGCGGCGGCATCGAGCTCGGTCTTGAGGGTGGTCGCATCGAGCGCCAGCCCCGGAGCGAGTTCCAGCGGGCGCGCGTAGACCCGGGTCGGAATCTGCCAGCGCAGCTGGCCGAAGCGCTCACCGACCTCGTGGTTCAGGTACAGCGTGTAGGGAATGAGGAAACCCAAGCCCAGCCCGACCGCGGCCAGCAGCCAGGTAACCAGACGCCGCCGCCACTGCGGGGGCTGGCTGTCGTCGGTGGATTCGTCTTCGTCGTAGTCGATGGTGTGGCGTGCTGGCATAAGTGGGGCGGCATGGGACAATGTCAGGGCTGCGCCCTCTTGGCCGCGAGTCTATCGCAGCCGGCCGGCCACCCCGCACGGGCGTGGCCGCGGCAAAGTCTGCGTTAAGGAATCTTCAGAATGACGAGTGATCGATGGGCCTGAGCTGGACCGAAGTGCGGTTTCTATACGACCGGGGAACCGGATTGTTCCGGCGGGGATTGACCAGCCTGCGCACGCGCGGGATCCGCGCGTCCTGGGAGCGCCTCCAGAAGCAGTTCCATCGCGTCCCGCAAGCGCAGCGGCTGCCACTGTACCTGCCCCCGGCCGAGCCATTCGCTCCGTTCCAGGTGCCGTCTTCGAAGGCGCCCAGGGCAAGCGTCGTCATCCCCGTATACAACCATTTCGAACATACCCTGGCGTGCCTTCGGGCCATTGCCGCCCACCCGCCAGCGGCCGACATCGAGATAGTTGTTGTCGACGATGGCTCGTCCGACGGCACTCAGGCATCCCTGCAGCAGATCGCGGGCCTGCGCTATCAGCGACGTGACCGCAACGGCGGCTTCATCGCTGCCTGCAACGATGGCGCCTCGATAGCGCGCGGCGACTATCTGGTGTTCCTCAACAACGACACCGTGCCCCAGCCAGGCTGGCTGGACGTCCTCTTGTCCACCTTCGACAGCCAGCCCGGCACGGGCATGGCAGGCTCCCGCCTGGTCTATCCGGACGGACGCCTGCAGGAAGCCGGTGGCGTGATCTGGCGCGACGGTTCGGCCGACAAACTCGGTCGTCTGCGCGCGGCCAACGAACCCGAATTCTCTTTCGTACGCCGGGTCCACTACTGCTCGGGCGCAGCTCTGGCGATCCCGCGCGCGCTGTTCGAGTCCATTGGCGGTTTTGACGCTCGCTATACGCCGGCCTTCTACGAGGACACGGAGCTGGCGATGCAGGTGCGCGAACGCGGCCTGGAAGTCATTTGCCAACCGGCGTCGGTGGTCGTGCATGCCGAGGGCGTAACCACCGGCACCGACGTCCGCCGTGGCGTCAAGGCCTACCAGGTGCGCAACCAGGGGACGTTCCATGAGCGCTGGGCCAGCCGGCTCCTGCAGCATCCCGATCACCATGTATCGGGGACGCAACTGATCGGCACGCTGTACCGGCGAAGCGTCCTGGTCGTTGATGCATTGACCCCCAAGCCCGACCGCGATTCTGGTTCGCTGCGCCTGTTCAACATGATGCGAATTCTTCGGGAGGAAGGCGCCCACGTTGTCTTCGTGCCCGACAATCGCGCGCACGAGGGCGCCTATACGGAAGCGCTCCAGCAGTTGGGCGTGGAGGTCTGGTATGCGCCGTTCGCAAGCCGTCCGCATGCCTGGCTGCGCGAGCACGGCCGGCGCTTCGATACAGTCGTGGTCTGCCGCCACTACGTGCTTCGTGAATGGCTGCCGCTGCTGCGCAAGTTCGCGCCGCAGGCGCGGCTCGTGTTCGACACCGTCGACCTGCACTACCTGCGCGAACGGCGCGGAGCGGAGCTGTCATCCGATCAGGCACTGATGCGAGCGTCCGAGCGCACGCGCACCCTGGAACTGGACATGATCGCGCGCAGCGACGCTACCCTGGTGGTCAGCGAAGTCGAGCGCAACCTGCTGGCCCGGGATGCACCCGCCGCACAGGTCGACATCCTTTCCAACCTGCACCAGGTCCAAGGGCGCGGCCATCCGTTCGCGCAACGCCGTGACCTGGTGTTCGTTGGCGGCTTCCGCCATCCGCCGAACGTCGATGCGGTGCGCTGGTTCGTCGCCGAGGTGTTCCCGCTGATTCGCGCGCAGGCACCGGAGATCACCTTCCATTGCATCGGCAGCGACACGCCCGCGGAGATCAGCGCCCTGGCAGCGCAACCGGGGGTGAAAATACACGGCCATGTGCCCGACCTGTCGCCGTACATGGATGGCGCCCGCATCTGCGTGGCACCGCTGCGCTACGGCGCCGGCGTCAAAGGCAAGGTCAACCTCAGCATGGCCCATGGCCAGCCGGTGGTGGCCACGGCCTGCGCCGTCGAGGGCATGCACCTGCGCGATGGCGAGGACGTGCTGGTCGCCGATGACGCCAACGGCTTCGCCTCGGCGGTGCTGCGGCTGTATCGCGACGAAGCGTTGTGGCAGCGGCTGGCCGGCAATGGCCTGGCCAATGTCGAACGGCATTTCTCGCTCGATGCCGCACGCGAGGTGGTGCGTCGGGTGTTGCTCGGCTCAGGCAGCTGAGCGAGCCGACAGGTCCGGCGGTTGCCTGCCTAGTTGGCGGCCGAAGCGCGGCGCAGGCGGTCGGCGAACTCACCCAGGCCGCTGGCCTGCGGATCGAGTTCGCGCGCAGCCGATAGCGCGTCCTGCGCAGCGCGAAGTTCACCCGCGCCCAGCCGCTCGTCACCCACGGCGATCCAGCGCTGGGCCAGGCGCCGGCGCGAGTCGCGCAACGCCGGGCCATCGCCTTCCAGCACGGCGCGCGCATCGAGGCACTCGCGTGCGCGGCTGAGCCGGTTGCCACGCAGTTCCGATTCGAAGCAGCGCTGCGCCGCGGGCAGCAGGCGGGTCATCGCCGAACGTACCTTCGGATCCTGCGGCGCCATCGACTGCGCCGCGCGCAGCTTGTCGAAGGCGCTGTCGCCGGGCGGGGTCAGCAGGTCGCCGCGCGATTCCGCCTGCGCCGCGTCGGCCAGCAACTGATCGAGCCGGCGCTGGCGTTCGGCCGTCGGCACGTGCTGGCCGTAGCGCTGCTGCGATTGCCGCGACTGCGCCAAGCGCTGTTCGGCGGCTGCCACGCCGGGCGCGTCGGCATCGACGCGACGCGCCTCGAGCAATTCCTTCTCGGCATCGCTGAAACGGAAATCGCCGGCGTAGCGCTGGCTGCGCCCGGCGTAGGCATTGGCCACCGCCGTGATGCCGCGCTGCGAGCGTTCGTCAGCGGGGATGGCCACCAGCACGGCGCGGTAGCCTTCCAGTGCCTGCGCCAGGCGGCCGCGGCGCAGCTCGGCGTCGGCGCTGCCGCGGCGTTGTTCGGCCGCGCGGTTGAGTGCGGCAAGCGCATCGGGAAGATCGACATGGCCGGCGTCGGCGGCCTGCACGCGCTGCATCCGCGCCGAGGCTTCGGCCAGATCGCCGCGCGCCAGTGAAACCTGGGCCTGCTGCAGCAGGTCGGCCAGGGTGTCCTCGCGACCTTCCAGCGCCTGGGTGCGGTTGGGTTCCAGCGCCAGCACGCGCTGGTACAACGGCAACGCGGCGTTGTCGCCACCGTCGAGCAGGCCGGCCTTGCGCGCGGCGGCGGCCTGGGCAAGGAGCTTGTCGACGCCGGAGTCGCCGGCCTCGCGCTCGCGCACGCGCTGCTCGAGCGCATCGACGCGCGCACGCGGCACGGCCAGTTCACGCGCGAGCGCGATCTGGCGATGGGCTGATGGGTAATCGCGCTGTTCCAGCGCGCGCTCGGCCTGGATCAGGGCCTGCTGGCCGACCTTGGCCATGCCCTGCCGGGCCTCGCTGCGGTCGGGATCGAGTGCGAGCGCGGCCGCGTAGAGCTCCTTTGCGCCGCGTCCGTCGGGCGATGTCAGCCGCCCTTGCTGCAGTGCCTGCGAAGCGTCGGCCTGCAGTTGCTGCGCGCGCGTGTCCGGCCACAGCCAGTTCGACAGCGGCTGGCGAAGCAGGAGCAGCAGCAATGCCAGCGACACCACCGCCATGACGCCGATGCCCCAGCCGCGCCAGCGCATGCGCCTGGCGGTGCGATCGGCCCAACGGCCGGATCCTTGCCAGTCGTCGTGCCCGTCGTCGCGCCAGGTTTTTTCGGCGCTGCGCTCGTCGTCGCCCCACTTCCAGTCGCTCCAGCGCGCAGATTGCGGCTCGATGCGGTCGCCACGCCCCGCCGGGACGCTGTCCGCGCCGTCGACACTGGCATTTCCCGGTTCATGTGGCGTAGCTGATGTCACCGGCCAAGCATAGCCTCATGACGGTGACGGCACGCAGAAAGCCGACACCATTCGTTCAGCGTCGCTGCGCGTGCTCCACGCCAGGCAGCGAGGCCAGCTTGCCCAGCAGGGTCGACAGCTGGCCGTAATCGCCCACGCGCAGACGCAGCCGCAGGCGTACGCGCGCGCCATTGCGCTCGACGTCGCTGCGGATGCTCAGCACATGGGCGTTGCCCTGGGCGATCAGGTTGGTGACTTCCTTGAGCAGCCATTTGCGGTCCAGCGCGAGCACCTCGATGTCGACCTCGTAGCCACTGCCGGCACGGCCCCACTCCACCGGCAGCACGCGCTGCGGCTGCGATGCGGCCAGTCGCTGGAAGGCCACGCAGCCGGGCCGGTGCACGCTGACGCCACGGCCACGGGTGAGGTAGCCAACGATCGGCTCGCCCGGCAACGGCTGGCAGCACCGCGCCAGCTGCACCAGCAGGTTGCCGACGCCCTCGACGGTGAAGTCGGTACTTCTGCGCGGAACCTTTCGCGGCGGTGGCGGCGTGGTGAGCGTGCTGCCGGCCGTGGCCGTGCTCGCGGCGGCGGCGGCGGCGGACGCGGCGCGCTCGTGCTCGAGCAGGGCGCGGCCGACCTGGTGCGGGCCGATGTCGCCCAGCGCCACCTGCACGTACACCTCGCCATCGCTGGCGAGATTGAACTTCTCCCGCGCCGGAGCGAGGTCGGCGCCGAGCAGTCCCAGCCGGCGCAGTTCCTTGTCGAGCAGGTCCTTGCCGGCGGTCTCGTTGCGGGCACGGTCGAGCTTGTGGAACCAGGCGCGGACCTTGTCGCGCGAACGGCTGCTGGCGAGGAAACCGTTGGCAGCGATCAGCCAGTCGCGGCGGGGTTCGCCCGTCTTGGCGGTCATGATCTCGACGCGATCGCCGGTGCGCAGTTTGTGGTCGAGCGGGACGATGCGACCGTCGACCTTGGCGCCGCGGCAACGGTGACCGACCTCGGTATGGACGTGATAGGCGAAATCCAGCGGCGTGGCGCCGGTTGGCAGGTCGATGACCTCACCCTTGGGCGTCAGCGCGTAGATGCGGTCCTCGACCAGTTCGGTATCGAACTCGCCCGACAGCGTGCCGTCCTCGCGCCCGCCCTCGGCCGAGCCTTCCAGCAGGCGGCGCATCCAGGCGATCTTGCGATCGAAGGCGGCGTCGGCGCTGTGGCTGCCGACTTCCTTGTACTTCCAGTGGGCGGCCACGCCGAGTTCGGCCTGGCGGTGCATCTCGTGCGTGCGGATCTGCACTTCCAGGGTCTTGCCTTCCGGCCCGACCACGGCGGTGTGGAGCGAGCGGTAGTCGTTGCGCTTGGGCCGGGCGATGTAGTCGTCGAACTCGCTGGGTATCGGCGCCCACGTGGCGTGGACCACGCCCAGTGCGGCGTAGCAGCCGGCCAGGTCGTCGACCAGCACGCGCACCGCGCGCAGGTCGTAGAGCTCGCCGATCGGCACGTTCTTGCGCTGCATCTTCTTCCAGATGCTGTAGATGTGCTTGGGCCGGCCGGCGATCTCGGCCACCACGCCCTGCGCCGCCATCGCCTCGCGCAGGGTGTGCTTGACCTGTTCGATGTAGCGCTCGCGATCGACGCGCTTTTCGTCGAGCAGGCGCGCGATCTGCTGGTAGGTCTGCGGCTCCAGGTAGCGGAAGGCCAGGTCCTCCAGCTCCCACTTGAGCTGCCAGATGCCCAGGCGATTGGCCAGCGGCGCATGGATGTCGCGGGTGAGCAACGCCAGCTCGCGGCGCTCGTCGTCGGGCAGCGGCTCGGCGTGGCGCATGCGCGCCAGCTGGCGCGCCAGCAGGATCGGCACCACGCGCAGGTCGCGCACGATCGCCAGCAACAGGCGACGCAGTCCTTCGTTGCCGGCCTGGCCGTGGCGCTCGGCGTGCAGCGCCCAGACCTGGGCGGCGGCGCGCTGGCCCTCGATCAGCGGCGCGACGGCCGGGAACTCGCGTTCGATCGGGCCCAATGCGGCCCGCCAGCCCGGATAGGCGTGCAGGATCGCGGCAGCGGCGGTGTCGCCGTCGGCGCCGAGCAGCACCAGCGCTTCGAGCATGCTCGCCACGACCGGTGGCGGATCGACGGCATCGATCAGCGCGCCGGGCGCGTTCGCGGCCTTCTCCATCGCCTGCCGCAACGGCGCGGCGATGCCGGCGGCAATCGGATGCGCCAGCACGGCGGCAAGCTGTGGAGACTCGGTGGCCATGGTGGGGGCGTGGCGTGGAACGGTCCGGGACGACGCGGTCTACACTAGCGGGCAACCGTCTGGAGGAACAGCGCATGCGTTCGACCCGCCCCTACCTGCCCGCGCTCCGCTTGCTCGCGCTGGCCGCCATGCTGCCGCTCGCCACCGCGGCATTCGCCCAGAAAATCGAACAGCAGATGACCCCAGAGCAGTTCAAGGCCGCCGGCCTGGATCGACTGAGCCCGGAACAGCTGTCCAACCTCAACGACTGGCTCGACGGCAAGGTCAAGGTCGAAACCGCCAAGGCGGCCGAGACCGCCAAGCACAGTGCCGCCGAAGAGGACCATCGCGGGCTTTTCTCGGCCGCCTCGCGCGAGCCGATCGGCGGCAAGATCACCAATTTCGCCGGCTTCGGCAAAGGCCGCAGCTATACACTCGACAACGGCCAGGTCTGGCAGCAGATCGACGACGTCACCATTTCCGGCGTCAAGAACACCAATCCGATCGTGATGATCACTCCCAGCCTGATTGGCTCTGCCTGGTACATGGCCATTGAAGGTTTCAACGCCCGCGCCAAGGTGCAGCGGGTGAAGTGAGGCGTCGCCAGACGCCACCCCCGCGTTCCCCGTAGCCGAGACCCGTTCCCATGCGTTTGTTGCTTGCCGGATTCTTCGTTGCCGCCACGGTGCTGTCGGCGTCGGCCGATGCTGCCCAGGAGTACGTCGCGCTGGAGCAGCGCCTCGACGCCGAACAGATGCACGCCACCGGCCTGGACACGCTCTCGTCCGCGCAACTGGCACTGCTTAACAACCTGCTCAGCCAGGACCAGGGCGCGGCGGTCGACGCCGCGGTGGCCGATCGCACGGCCCAGGCCGGCCTGCGCGAGAAGCGCCCGCCGGCCGAAGCGCTCAGCGCCAGCGTGCAGGGCGACGTGCGCGCCTGGTCGCGCGGCGACACCGTGCTGCTCGACAACGGCCAGCGCTGGCGCGTCATCGACGGCAACCTCTACCTGGGCAAGCCGGTCAGCAATCCGCAGGTCACCATCGCACCGGGCTTCCTCGGCGCCTGGTACATGGAGATGGAAGGCCAGGCGCCGCGCGTGAAGGTGCAGCGCGTCTACTGAGCGCGCCTTCTGGGCGCGCCGTCAGCGTCGTAGCTGCGCCAGCCGCTGCGCCAGCTTCTTCGGCGACACGCCACCGCGCGCGCCCAGCTCCTGGGCGAACAGCGACACCCGCAGTTCTTCCAGGTCCCAGCGCAGCGCCTGCCACTGGGGCGCATCGCCGACACCTTCGGCGACTGCGTTGGCCAGGGCGTCGGCGAAGGGTTTGATCTCGAGCATGCGCGCCTGGTCGCGGACCGGGTCGCGCAGCGCACGCTCGCCGCGCAGCGCCAGCGCCTTGAGATAACGCGGGTACTCGCGCAGCGCCTGCGCCGGGACATTGCGCAGGAAGCCCGGCGGCGTCAACGCCGCCAGATGCGCGCGCATGTCGTCGAGATTGCCGCTGGCCCAGCCCATCAACGGCGATTCCAGTTTTGCCCGCGCCTCGGCGACCGCGCCCAGGATGGCCTCGGCCTGGCGCAGGCGCTCCATCGCGTCGGCGAACAGCTGCCTGGCGATCACGTCGCGGCGCGCGGCAAATGCGGCAGTGTCGCGGACGTCGACCAGGCCGCCGTCGGCGTCCTCGCCCGCCAGCGACGCGAATGCGCCGTCGACGAGATCCAGGCGCAAGCGGTCGCCTTCCTTCAATCCATCGTTGCGCGGCGCCGCGGACTCGATCGCGGCATACAGCAGCCCGGTCTTGGGCGTCACCGGCAACTGCTTGCGCGCCTGCTTGAGCTTGTCGGCCAGCGCGATCGCCAGCAGCCTGCGCACGCCGCGCGGATGCTCGCGGCGGGCCACCTCGGCTTCGGCATGCACGCGCAGCGACACGCTGTCGCCATCGTCGTGCAGGGCCGGCCAGGCCGGAACGCCGCCGGCGCCGGGCACCGACACCGGGATCGCCATTTCCGGGAACGTCACCAGCCCCTGCTTCGCCAGTCCGTCGGCAGCGCGCGCCGCGAAGGCCGCCGCCGCGCGCTCGCCGAAGCGGCGGCGCAGTTCCTCCAGGTCGCGCGATTCGGCCAGCACGTTACCGCCCTTGCCTCCCTTGCCATCGCCCTCGAGCAGGCTCAGGTTCATGCGCAGGTGCGGCTCCAGTGCCGTCTCGTCGAAGTCGAGCGCGGAAACCGCGACGCCACCCAGCCTGGAAAGGAAACGCGCCAGTTCGCCGGTGATGCTGTCGGCCGTCGGCTGCTGATGGGCCTCGTGGAAGGCGCGGGCAAAATCCGGCGCCGGCACGAAGTTGCGGCGCAGTGTCTTGGGCAGCGTCTTGATCAGTGCCGCCGCCTTGTCGGCGACGAAACCCGGCGCCAGCCATGACAGCCGCACCGGGTCGAGCGCGTTGAGCAGATGCAGCGGCACGGCGAGGGTCATGCCGTCGTCGCCGGCGCCCGGTTCGAACCGGTACTTCACCGCCAGCCGTGCGTTGCCCAACGCCAGGTACGGCGGGAAGCGCTGCGCATCGCTCTCGTCGACCACCATCAGGTCCGCCAGCGACCACTCCAGCGCCGCCTTCTCCGCCGCCGGCAGCTTGCCGTACCACGCATCGAGGGCGTGCGCGTTGTGCACCTGCGGCGGCAGCCGGTCGAGGTACCACTGCGCCATCCATTCGTCTTCGACCACCAGCCCGCTGCGGCGCTGCTTGGCCTCCTCATCGCGCGCCTTGGCCAGCGTCGCCAGGTTGCGCGGCAGGAAGGCGCAACGTGTGTTGATTTCGCCAGTGACCAGCGCATCGCGGGCGAAGATCGCGCGGCTCTCTTCCGGAAACAGCGCGCCGTAGTGCACAGGCCGCTTGGGAGCCAGCACCAGGCCGAACAGGCTGATCTGCTCGCTGCCGACCACGCGTCCCTGCGAGCGCGCCCAGCGCGGGTCGTGCTGGCGCCGCGCCAGCAGGTGCGGCAGCTCGGCGATGACCCAGTCCGGTTCGATCGCGGCATTGGTCAGCGACCACACCCGCTCGGTGTCGAGCAGCGTCGCCGACAGCACCCACGGCGGCGGCTTCTTCGCCAAGGGCGAGCCGGGGAACAACTGGAACTTGCGACCGCGCGGGCCGTCGTACTGGCCGCGCTCGCTTCGAAAGCCAATCTGCGTCGGCAGGCCGGCCAGCAGCGCGCGATGCAGGGTCGCGTAGGCGGCCTGGTCGAATTCGGCGTGGCGCGGCTCACTCGCCCAGTCCAGTTCGTCGGCCATCAGCTTGAGCTGGCGGTGCAGCTCGCGCCATTCGCGCATGCGCAGGAAGCCGAGGAAGTGCTTCTCGCACCAGCCGCGCAGCCTGGACTGGGTGAGGTCTTCGTGCGCGGCCTGGTAGGCGTCCCACAGCTTGAGGATGCCGACGAATTCCGACTTCGCATCGGCGAACTGGGCGTGGGCGTTGTCGGCCGCACCGCGCTGGTCGGACGGACGCTCCCGCGGGTCCTGGATGCCCAGGAAGGACGCGATCACCAGCATCTCGCGCAGCATGCCGTGCTGGTTGGCGGCCACCAGCATGCGCGCCAGTTTCACGTCGACCGGCAGGCGCGACATCAACTTGCCGGTGACGGTGAGCTGGCGCACCTCGTCGACGGCGCCAAGTTCGCCGAGCTGTTGCCAGCCATCGGCGACCGCACGCGGATCGGGTGGTTCCAGGAACGGGAAGTCCTCGATGTTGCCCAGGCCCAGCGACAGCATCCGCAGGATCACGCCGGCCAATGCGGCGCGGCGGATTTCCGGATCGGTGTAGCGCGCCCGCGAGAGGAAATCGGCCTCCGAATACAACCGGTAGCAGGTGCCCTCGCTGATGCGGCCGCAACGGCCCTTGCGCTGGTCGGCGCTGGCCTGGCTGACCGGTTCGATATGCAGGCGGTCGAGCTTGCCGCGCGGGCTGTAGCGTTTGACACGGGCCAGGCCCGGATCGACCACGTAGCGGATGCGCGGCACCGTCAGCGAGGTTTCGGCGACGTTGGTGGCCAGCACGATGCGACGCTTGGGCCCGGGATTGAACACGCGGTCCTGGTCGCGCACCGACAAGCGCGCATACAGCGGCAGCACTTCGGTCTCGCGGTACTTGCGTCGTTCCAGCGCCTGGTGGGCGTCGCGGATCTCGCGCTCGCCGGACAGGAAGATCAGCACGTCGCCGCGCGGGTCCTCGCGGGTGATCTCGTCGCAGGCGGCGACGATGCCATCGTTGACGCTGCGGTCGCCCTCGCCTCCTTCTTCGTCGCCTTCCCCCAGCGGGCGGTAGCGCACCGAGACCGGATAGCCACGGCCTTCGACGTTGACCACCGGCGCATCACCGAAGTGCTGGGCGAAGCGCTCGGTGTCGATCGTCGCCGAAGTGACGATGACCTTCAGGTCCGGGCGTCGCTGCAGCAGCTGCTTGAGGTAGCCGAGCAGGAAATCGATGTTGAGGCTGCGTTCGTGCGCCTCGTCGATCAGGATGGTGTCGTAGCGCGACAGCCAGCGGTCGGACTGGATCTCGGCCAGCAGGATGCCGTCGGTCATGAACTTGACCGCGGTCTGCTCGCCGACATTCTCGGTGAATCGGACCTGGTAGCCGACCGCGCCGCCCAGCGGGGTCTGCAGCTCCTCCGCGACGCGGCGGGCCACGGCACGCGCGGCGATCCGGCGCGGCTGCGTGCAGCCGATCATGCCGGCGGCGCCGCGGCCGGCGGCCAGGCACAGCTTGGGCAGCTGGGTGGTCTTGCCCGAACCGGTCTCGCCGGCGATGACGACGACCTGGTGCTTGCGGATCAGCTCGACGATGCGCTCGGCTTCGGCCGCGATCGGCAGGCCCGGGTCGACCGGTGCCTGCGGCAGCGCCGCCGCCCGCGACTGGCGCTGCGCGACCGACGCACTCAGGGCCTGGGCGAAGGCCTCGCGTGCGCGCTCGTCCGCCGGCTTGCCGCTCCAGCGCGACCACAGTCCATGCAGCCGCCCACGGTCACGGCTCAGCGCGCCATCGATGGCGCGCCGGGCCTGGCGTAACGCGTTACTGACATCGGGCTGCTTAGACTGCGCCGGGTCCATTGATTTCATCGATCGAAGTACAAGCCAAAAACCATTTCATTTCGCGGTCGGCACGGCTTATTGTCGCCCGCAATGCTCAGCTAAGGGAGAAAAACAGTGGCCAAACAGAAAACCGCCAAGTCCAAGACCCCGCCAGCACCCGCGCCCAGCCACCCGGGCATTGATATCGGGATCAGCGGCGCCGACCGCAAGAAGATCGCCGAGGGCCTGTCGCGGTTCCTTTCGGACAGCTTCACGCTCTACCTGAAGACCCACAACTTCCACTGGAACGTCACCGGGCCAATGTTCAACAGCCTGCATGTGATGTTCGAAGGCCAGTACACCGAGCAGTGGACGGCGCTGGACGAGACCGCCGAGCGCATGCGCGCGCTCGGCTACAACGCGCCCGGCTCGTACGCCGAGTTCATCCGCCTGAGCTCGATTCCGGAAGAGCCCGGCCTGACCGAGGCGCCCGACTGGCGCGAGATGGTCCGCCAGCTCACCGTCGGCAACGAGGCCGTGGCCCGGACCGCGCGCAAGGTGCTCAAGCTGGCCGATGACGGCGGCGACGACCCGACCGTCGACCTGATGACCCGGCGCCTGCAGACCCACGAGAAGAACGCCTGGATGCTGCGCTCGCTGCTCGAGTGACAGCCATGGCCCCTCTCCCGCGTGCGGGAGAGGGGTTGGGGTGAGGGCTGGTTACTGTTTTTCCGACAGTCGACCCTGCCGCGCCCGCTAAACTAGGCGCATGTCCGACCCCGCACTCGATCTGCTCCGCCGCACCTTCGGCCACCCTGCTTTCCGCGGCGAACAGGCGCAGATCGTCGAACACGTCACCGGCGGCGGCGACGCCCTGGTGCTGATGCCCACCGGCGGCGGCAAGTCCCTGTGCTACCAGCTGCCGGCACTGCTGCGCGATGGCTGCGGCCTGGTGGTCTCGCCGCTGATCGCGCTGATGCAGGACCAGGTCGAGGCGCTGCGCCAGCTCGGCGTGCGTGCGGCCTACCTCAATTCCACCCTGGATGCATCCACGGCCGCGGACGTCGAACGCCAGTTGTTCGCCGGCGAGCTCGACCTGCTCTACGTCGCGCCCGAGCGTCTGCTCACCGGCCGCTTCCTGTCGCTGCTCGAGCGCGCCCGCATCGGCCTGTTCGCCATCGACGAGGCCCACTGCGTCTCGCAATGGGGCCACGACTTCCGCCCGGAATACCGCCAGCTGACGGTGCTGCACGAGCGCTGGCCCGATATCCCGCGCATCGCCCTGACCGCAACCGCCGACGCCCCGACCCGGCGCGAGATCGCCGAGCGGCTGGCGCTGGAGGACGCGCGCGAGTTCGTCAGCTCCTTCGACCGCCCCAACCTTCGCTACCGCGTGGTGCACAAGGACGGCGCCGGCGTGCGCCAGTTGCTGGACTTCCTGGCAGGCCATCGCGACGAGAGCGGCATCGTCTACGCCTTCTCGCGCAAGCGGGTGGAAAGCGTGGCCGAGCAGCTGCAGGCCGCCGGGATCAAGGCCCTGCCCTACCACGCCGGCATGGACGCAAAGCTACGCTCAGGCAACCAGCGCCGCTTCCTGCAGGAGGACGGCGTGGTGATGGTGGCGACGATCGCCTTCGGCATGGGCATCGACAAGCCCGACGTGCGCTTCGTCGCCCACGTCGACCTGCCCAAGTCGATCGAGGGCTACTACCAGGAAACCGGCCGCGCCGGCCGCGATGGCGCACCGGCCGAACTGTGGCTCAGCTATGGCCTGGGCGACATGGTCAACCTGCGCCAGATGATCCAGCAGGGCGAAGCGGGCGAGGAGCGCAAGCGCCTGGAGCTGGGCAAGCTCGACGCACTGCTCGGCTATTGCGAATCGACCCAGTGCCGGCGCCAGGCACTGCTGGGCTGGTTCGGCGAACCGCACCCGGGCGCCTGCGGCAACTGCGACAACTGTCTGGAGCCGCCGAGCAGTTGGGACGGCACCCAGGCCGCGCGCAAGGCGCTGTCGTGCGTGTACCGCACCGGCCAGCGCTTCGGCGCCGGCCACGTCATCGACGTGCTGCGCGGCGCCGACACCGAAAAGGTGCGGCAATGGGGCCATGAAACACTGAGCACCTTCGCCATCGGCAACGACCTGGACGAGCGGCAATGGCGCGGCGTGTTCCGCCAGCTGGTCGCCAACGGCCTGCTCGAAGCCGATGTCGAACATCACGGCGCACTGCGCCTGACCGCGTCCAGCGGCCCGGTGCTGCGCGGCGAGCGCGAACTGCGCTTCCGTCACGAAGCCCCCAAGCCCGCACGCGGCCGCAAGGCGCGTGGCGCGACCACGGTGCAGATGATCGAGCTGGACGTCGACTCGCAGTTGCGTTTCGATGCGCTGCGGCAATGGCGCGCCACCACCGCGCGCGAACAGAACGTGCCGGCCTACGTGATCTTCCACGACAGCACGCTGCGCGCGATCGCGGAAGCCGCGCCCGACGACCTCGACGAACTGGGGCGCATCCCCGGCATCGGCAGCAGCAAGCTGGACCGCTATGGCGAGGCGGTTCTGCAGCACCTGTTCGACAGCGCGCCGTGATGCCCCCCACGGATTGACGGGACGTTTGTGCCGCGGCGACACCGGGCACACACTGGCGCCGCTATACCTCCCTTCTGCCCTTCAGCGGAGGCACCATGGCCAATCCCATCGACGGCGGTTGCCTGTGCGGCGCGGTGCGTTACCGCGCCACCGGCGAACCGCAGGCGCGCAGCCTTTGCCATTGCCGCAGTTGCCGCAAGGCAAGCGGTGCGCCCACGGTGGCGTGGGTGGTCCTGCGCACGCGCGATTTCAGCTTCACCCGGGGCCAGCCGGTGGCGTTCGAGTCGTCGCCTGGAATCGAACGCACCTTCTGCGGCCAGTGCGGGACGCCGCTGACCTACCAGCGCAGGAATGGCAGCAGCACCATCGACGTCACCACGGCGACGCTCGACGCACCCGACGACTACGCGCCGACCAAGGAGATCTGGATCGAGCACAAGATCGCCTGGGAGACGCTGAGCCCCGAAACCAAGCATTACCCGCGCAGCAGCGTGGGCGCCTGACCGAACGCTTGAGGACGACCCGATGCCCGACGTCACGGAACACTCGATCCACGAAGGTGGCTGCCTGTGCGGCGCGGTCCGCTACCGGGCGACGGCCGAGCCGCTGCGCGGCGTGATCTGCCACTGCGACATCTGCCGCCGCCATTCCGGCGCGCCTGCGCTGGCGTTCGTCCACTTTCCCGCAGCATCGTTCGCCTGGACTGGCAGGCAGCCGGACTGGTTCCGTTCGTCGCAGTTTGCAGAACGCGCGTTCTGCGCCACCTGCGGCAGCACGCTGGGAATGCGCGAGGACGTGCTCGGCGATCGCGTGCAGGTGGCGGTTGGCAGCCTGGACGCGCCGGCGCGGGTGCGTATCGACGACCACGTATGGACACAGTCGCGACTGCCCTGGTTCGACACGCGCGACGAGCTGCCGCGATTCGCCGCCAGCAGCGACGCGGTGCCAAGCCTGGCGCAGGGCCCCGAGGAGCCCGACCGCCCCTGACAGGCTCTGCGGAAGACGTTCGAAGACATCGAACGAGTTGGCCGGGAAGGTGGTACGGAAAGCGCCGCGGTCGCGACCAGTATGGCCCTGCAGCAATCGGCTGCTCCCGAAGGAATCACCATGAACCGCTTCACCGGCAAGTCTGTTCTCGTTACCGGCGGCACCAGTGGCATCGGCCTGGCCGCAGCCAGGGCGTTCGTCGCCGAGGGCGCCCATGTCTTCATCACCGGCCGCGATGCCGCCATGCTGGAACAGGCATCGGCAACGCTGGGTTCGGCTGCCACCGCGCTGCGCATCGACTCGGGCAACATCGCCGACGCCCGCACGCTGGCCACCGCCATCGCCGACAGCGGCCGTCGCCTCGACGCCGTGTTCGTCAACGCCGGCGCGGCCAAGTTCGCCGCCTTCAAGGACGTCGACGAAGCGCTGTGGGACCAGATCTTCGACACCAACGTCAAGGGCGCCTACTTCCAGGTCCAGTCGCTGCTGCCGCTGTTGAACCCGGGTGCGTCGATCGTCATCAACGGCTCCATCAATGCCCGCATCGGCATGCCGCAGACCTCGGTGTACGCCGCGAGCAAGGCCGCGCTGATTTCGCTGGCCAAGACACTCTCGGCCGAACTGCTGCCCGTCGGCGTTCGCGTCAACGTCGTCAGCCCGGGCCCGGTGTCGACGCCGATCTACGGCAAGCTCGGCCTGGACGCGGCAACGCTGGAGACCACCGCCGCGCAGATCCAGGAACAGATCCCGCTGGGACGCTTCGGCACTCCCGACGAGATCGCCTCCACCGTGTTGCACCTGGCGTCGCCGGAATCGGCCTTCATCGTTGGCACCGAGATCATCGCCGACGGCGGCATGAGCCAACTTTGAGGGAACAGTCCATCCCTGCAGTTGTCACGTTCCCCGGCAAGCCGTCGCAGTAACCTTTCCCGACCCGAGTCCCTCACTTCAGGTGTACCGCAATGGAACCCCGTCTCGACTTCTACAAGGCCTCTCCCAATGCCGCCAAGGCGATGATTGCCCTGGAGGGCGCCGTCGGCAAACTGGGCATCGATCCCGGCCTGCTCGACCTGATCAAGCTGCGCGCTTCGCAGATCAACGGCTGCGCCTTCTGCGTCGACATGCACAGCAGCGACGCACGCAAGCGCGGTGAAACCGAACGTCGCCTCTACTCGGTCTCGGTGTGGCGCGAAGCCCCGTTTTTCACCGACCGCGAGCGTGCCGCGCTGGCCTGGACCGAAGCGCTCACGCTGATCTCGCAGACGCACGCCCCCGATGCCGACTACGAATGGCTGTGCCAGCAGTTCGACGAGCGCGAGCGGGTCGACCTGACGGTGGCGATCAACGCCATCAACGGCTGGAACCGCCTGGCGATCGGCTTCCGGTCCGTCCCCCCGGCCTGAGCCCCGCGACAGGGCCGCCACCGCGGTCGCCCTGCTTCACGACCGGATGTCGATTCCTCCCGCCCTGCTTCGTCATCGAAGCAGGTCCCGGGAGATTCCAACCGATGAACAGCCCAGCCTCGACCCGTTCCATCGACCGCAACTGGCCCCTCGTGGCTGCTGGCGCACTGATGGGCTGTGTCGCCATTGGCACGATCTTTTCGCTGGCCGTGCTGCTCACGCCGATGGGCACTGCCACGGGCTGGTCGCGGGCCGGCCTGTCGAGCGCCATGACCCTGGCCTTCATCAGCAGCGGCTTCGCCGGATTTGGCTGGGGCATGCTCAGTGATCGCTACGGGCCGCGCATCGTCGTGCTGGCCGGTTCGCTATTGCTCGGCCTGTCGTGCGTGCTGGCCAGCCGCGCCGCCAGCCTGCTGCAGTTCCAGCTCGCCTACGGCGTGCTGCTGGGCGTGGCCGCCGCGAGCTTCTTCGCGCCGGTGATCGCGACCACGGCAGCGGCGTTCGAGCGTCGCCGCAACCTGGCGATATCGCTGGTCTCCGCCGGCGTCGGTGTCGCCCCGATGACGATGTCGCCGCTGGTGGCGTGGCTGATCAGCCACTACGACTGGCGCACCACGCTGCTCATCGTCGGGCTGCTGGCCTGGGCGCTGACGTTGCCGGCGGTGTGGTTCGTGCGTCCCGTGACGATTGCCAGCCACGATGAATTCGTCGCCCCGACTCAGCAGATGACCGCGCAACAGGCATTGCGATCGAAGGCTTTCATCGTCCTCGGGCTCGCCTTCTTCGCCTGCTGCGCGGCGCACTCCGGGCCGATCTTCCACACCGTCAGCTACGCCGTCGGCTGTGGCCTCAGCGTTACCGCTGCGGTGACCATCTACAGCATGGAAGGCGCGGCAGGGCTCGGCGGTCGACTGCTGTTCGGCGTCCTCGCCGACAAGGTCGGCGCCAAGCCGGTGCTGGTCGCCGGGTTGCTGATCCAGGCCGTGGCGGCGGTCAGCTACCTGCAGGTGAACCAGCTCGACGGCTTCTATGCCGTCGCAATTGTGTTCGGCATGGCTTACGGCGGCACGATGCCCTTGTATGCCTCTCTCGCGCGCGACGCATTCAGCCCCGCCATCCTCGGCACCGTCCTGGGCGCGGCCAGCCTGCTGTCCGGCTTCGGCATGGCGATCGGCCCGCTGCTGGGCGGCTGGCTGTACGACCGCTTCGGCAGCTACACATGGCTGTACGTCGGCTCGATGGCCGTGGGTCTGGCCGCCGCGGCGATCGCGATGCTGTTCCCGACCACGCGCGGGCAGCGCGACCGGGACGGATTGAGGCCGGTTTTGCAGGAGTGAGGGCGCGGATGGCAGGGGTGCGCGTTCCGGGGGGGGGGTTGACATAATGGTGTATATGCACCATAGTAGACCCCATGAAGACCAAAGCCCCCCATCGCCCTGATCCCGTGGCCGCCGGACTGGTCGAGGAAGTCACACGCGCTTGCCTGATGACCCGGACCCGCCGCATCTCGCGCGTGATCACCAGCCTGTTCGACCAGGAATTGCGGCCGTTCGGCGTAAGCGCCTCGCAGTTCTCGCTGCTGGTGCTGATTGCCGGCAAGGGCGGCGCCAGCCGCGCCGAGCTGGGTCGCGCCAACCATCAGGAACGCTCGACCTCCACCCGCAACCTGCAGCTGGTGCTGGACCAGGGATGGGCCGAGGAAATCGTGCCCGACAAAGGCCGCAGCCGGCCGATCCTGATTTCGCAGGCCGGTCGCGACCTGCTGGCTGCGGCGATGCCCGCCTGGCGCTCGGCCCAGGCCAAAGCCCGGCGCATCCTTGGCGATGACGGCGCGACCGCCATCGTCGATCTCGCGGCAAACCTGCCGGTCGAGTCGGGCTGAGTCCGGCTGCCAAGGTTTTTTATTGTTGTATATACACCACCGTTGAGAACTTCCTTCCCCACGCCCTCCCCCACTGGACCTCCCCGAACCCCACGACCATGAACACTTCCAACGAAAACCCGATCCTCGTCACCGGAGCCGCCGGAGACATCGGCGCCATCGGCCGCACCGTCACCGCAGACCTACTCGCCCGGGGCCACAAAGTACGCGCCCTCGTCCGGCGCGAGGACGAGCGGGCCCAGGCCCTGCGCGCGCTCGGCGCCGAGGTGGTGCTGGGCGACCTGACCAACCTCGACTCGATGCACCGCGCCATCGAAGGCGCCTCGCGGCTCTACTTCGGCATGTCGATCTCGCCGGCCTATCTGGAAGCGACGGTCAACGTCGCCGCCGTCGCGCGCCACCATGGCGTCCAGGCATTCGTGAACATGTCGCAGATGACAGTCACGCAGATGAGCGCCACGCAGACCACCGACAGCCCGCAGCACAAGCTGCACTGGCTGGCCGAACAGGCGCTGGCATGGTCAGGGCTGCCGGTCGTTACCGTGCGTCCTACCGTCTTCCTCGAAGGCTTCTTCCTGCGCCTGGCCGCAAACGGCGTGCGCGAACGCAACGAACTGGCGCTGCCGCTGGGCAACAGCCGCACGTCGCCGATCTCGTCGCTCGACGTGGCGCGCGCGGTAGCGGCGATCCTCGACGATCCCACCCCGCACATCGGTCAGGTCTACAACCTCACCGGTCACGAATCCACCGATGTGGAGCACTACGCGCGCGCATTCTCGGAGGCGCTGGGCCGCACCATCGCCTACCGCGACGTCCCGCTCGATGCCTGGACCGACGCACTGGCGAAGGCCGGCGTCCCGCAACACGTCCTCAGCCACCTCGCGACGATGGCCACCCTGCACAAGCAAGGCAGCTATGACCGCATGACCGACGATCTGCTCAGGCTCACCGGCGAACGGCCCACCAGCATGGTCGAGTTCGTGAAGCTTCATTCCAGCGAGTTCGCGCGGGCACAAGCCGCGTAACCGACCCGTCAGCAACGTCCAGGCAACCCCCACCATGACCATCATCAAAGCCGCCGCCGTACAGATCAGCCCCGTGCTGTACAGCCGCGAAGCCACCGTCGACAAAGTCGTGCGCAAGATCCGCGAGCTGGGCCTCAAGGGCGTCCAGTTCGCCACTTTCCCCGAGACAGTCGTGCCCTATTACCCCTACTTCTCGGCCGTGCAAACGCCGATACAGATACTGGGCGGAACGGAGTTCCTCAAGCTCCTCGACCAGGCAGTGACGGTGCCCTCCGCCGCGACCGACGCGATCGGCGATGCCGCCCGCGAAGCCGGCATGGTCGTGTCGATCGGCGTCAACGAACGCGACGGCGGCACGCTCTACAACACGCAACTTCTGTTCGACGCCGACGGCACGCTGATCCAGCGCCGGCGCAAGATCTCGCCCACCCATTTCGAGAAGATGGTCTGGGGCCAGGGCGACGGATCAGGTCTGCGCGCCGTCGACAGCGCCGTCGGCCGGATCGGGCAGCTGGCCTGCTACGAGCACAACAACCCGCTGGCGCGCTACGCGATGATGGCCGACGGCGAACAGATCCATTCGTCGATGTACCCGGGATCGGCCTTCGGCGAACCGTTCGCGCAGCGGATGGAGATCAACATCCGCCAGCACGCCATGGAGTCCGGGGCATTCGTGGTCAACGCAACCGCCTGGCTCGATGCGGACCAGCAGGCGCAGATCATGAAGGACACCGGCTGCGACATCGGCCCGATATCGGGCGGCAGCTTCACGGCCATCGTCGCCCCCGACGGCATGCTCATTGGCGAACCGTTGCGCTCCGGCGAGGGTGAAGTCATCGCCGACCTCGACTTCAGCCTGATCGACAAGCGCAAGATGCTGATGGACGCTGCCGGGCACTACAACCGGCCGGAGCTGCTGAGCCTGGTAATCGATCGCACGCCGGCTGCGAATGTGCACGAGCGGGTGAGGCAACCGGTGGCGCTGGCGAGCTGATACCGACCGAACTGGTCCGCCGCTACCTGCCCGGCGATGCTGAAAATGCACTTGGAGGAGTACAGCGCCGCCAGCGCTGGCACTCCTTCCAGGTCACGCAGGCTGCAGGAATGTGACCGGGCCTCGTGCAGCTGCACACACCGGATGGTAATTTGCCTCCATGGCAAGGGGCATGGGGTTTCGGAGCGATATCGAAGGGTTGCGGGCAGTAGCCATTCTGCTCGTGGTGTTCGCGCACGCCCATGTCCCGGGATTCCCGGGCGGGTTCGTCGGGGTCGACGTTTTCTTCGTGCTGTCGGGTTATCTGATTACCGGCCTGCTCTTGAAGGAAGCCTCACAGTCCGGCTCGATTGATTTCGCCAGCTTCTATGCGCGCCGGTTCCGGCGCCTGATGCCGGCCCTGATGGTGATGCTGCTTGTGGTGTGCGGCACAGCCGCACTTGCGCTGTCGGCCCAAGCGCAGATCGACCAGGCCTCAGCCGCAGCCGCAGCCGCCCTCTGGCTCAGCAACATGCACTTCTCGCTTTCCAGCGTCGGCTACTTCGCTGCGGACGCCGAGCAGAACCTGTTCCTCCACACGTGGTCGCTCGGTGTTGAAGAGCAGTTCTACCTGGTCTGGCCGGCACTGGTGCTGTTTGCCGGATCTGCGACGCATCCGCGGCGCCTGCGGCTCGTCATGGGCGCCGTCCTCGCGGGCAGCCTGGCAGCCTGCGTCTGGCTGACAACTGCGGAGCCGAACTTCGCGTTCTATTCGATGCCAACTCGAGCCTGGCAGTTCGCCGGCGGCGCGCTGGCCCTGCTCGGCGTCCAGCGCGTCCGTCTTTCACCGACGACCGCACGACTGGCAGGTTGGGCCGGTCTCGGCCTGATCCTGTGGAGCGCGATCACCCTCACGCCGGCATCTCCCTATCCGGGATGGCGCGCCCTTGTTCCCTCCGTTGGTACGGCATTGATCCTGGTCGCCGGGGCACTACGGCCAACCGAAGGCGTGGGGAAACCGCTGTCCACCTACCCGATGCAGTGGATTGGTCGGGTCAGCTATTCCTGGTACCTGTGGCATTGGCCCGTCCTGCTGCTTGGCGACGCGCTTATCCCGATGGCAGACGGTCCGCGGCGAGCGCTGATGGTCGCCGCATCCTTTGCAATCGCATGCCTGTCGTACCGGTACGTCGAAACGCCATTCCAGAACAACTCACGCATCCTCCGGCGCCCGCGGCGGCTGATCGCAGTGACGGCGGCGGCGATGGCAGTCCTCGTTGCCGGCACGGTCGCGTGGCATGGCCGCGCAACGGCCCTCGATGCATCCGAAGTCCGGTTTACTGCAAGCAAGCAGTCTGCCGTCTATCGCCTCGGCTGCGATGACTGGATCCACAGTGGCGACGTGAAGGTGTGCGCGTTCGGACCTGCGAACGCGCACCACACTGCCGTGCTGATGGGGGATAGTGTTGGCGCGCAATGGTTCCCGGCAATCGAGCGGATCTATGCGCAACACGGTTGGCGCCTTCTCGTGATAACGAAGTCGTCCTGCCCGATGGTGGACGAACCATTCTTCTATCCGCGGATTCGCCGTGAGTACACCGAATGCTCCACTTGGCGCCGCGCCGCGCTCGACCGAATCACCGCGATCTCCCCTGACGTGCTCATCCTGGGATCGACGGACAATTACGGATTCACGCCGGACCAGTGGACCGAGGGCACTTCGCGACTGCTCGGAGTCGTGGCCACCCATGCGAAGCAGATCGTCATTCTTCGCGCCACGCCCGCGCTTCCCTTCGAACCGGCCACCTGCCTGCAAGCCGCCCGAAGATTTGGAATCGTAGATACCGTCGCGTGCACCGCGCCCGCGGCCTCGCGGCAATCGGAAGAAGTCGTCCAGTCGATCGTTGCGGCCGCCTCGCGTTTCCACAACGTCCGCATCGTCGACATGAACGGTGCAGTCTGCCCGGGCAATGAATGCCGCGCGTCTGTGGGTGGACATCAGATCTATCGCGACACCAGGCACCTCGAAGTCGAGTTCGTCGAGTCACTGACTGCAGCGCTGGCGCGGCGCCTGGAACAGGAGCAGTAGGGAGGTCGCCAGCGGCCAACTGATCGTAGCCATGTCGAGAAAGAACAAAGTAAACCATCAGCTTCCTACTCCTGCTCCAGCCTAATGTCCGCTATCGGCTGCGGTTTCAACCGGTCGGCGCCTCCAGGCGCACCACCAGGTAACGCATGAAGAACTGCGTGATCGACCCAACGAACAGAGCAAACACGAGGGTTCCGACGCCGGCGGTGCCGCCCAGCACCACGCCCATCGCGAGCACCACGATCTCGATGCAGGTGCGCACGCGCTGGATCGACCGGCCGGTGCGACGCGCGAATCCGGTCATCAATCCGTCGCGCGGCCCGGGACCAAGTTGCGCACCCACGTAGAGCGCGGTGGCGAGCGCGCAGACCACTACGCCACCGACCAGGTAGACGCAACGCAACGACAGTGACCCAGGCGCATCCAACAGCCGAAGGTTGAGGTCGGTGAACGGTCCCAGCAACAGCGTGTTGGCGACGGTGCCCAGCCCGGGCATCTGCCGTAGGGGGATCCACAACAGCAGCACCGCCACGGCGACCAGGACCATGATCGTTCCGAGCGACAACGGCAGGTGCAGCGAAGCGCCCTGATGGAAAACGACCCACGGCGAGCCGCCGAGCGTACTTTGCATCAGCAGCGCGTTGGACACGCCGTACAGCCATAGTCCTGCCAGCAGGCGCACCAGCCGTTCCGGCAGGCGGCCGGCCCGGAGCTGGGCGAGAGGGCCCAGATTGGCCAGCCCCAAAGGGGACATATTTGCGTTCATGGCGCCAGTATCTGGACGATTGGCTCTTCCACCTAGAGCCAATATCGCCATAGTGGCCTTATGAACCGATCCTTGACCCCAGAGCACCTGGCCACTTTGATCGGCCAGTTCCCGCGCAAGCCGGCCTACCGCGGGCTCCGCAAGGCCCTGCAGGAATTGATCGGCGACGGCCGCATTCCCCTCGGCACGCGATTGCCCAGCGAGCGGGCGGTGTCACAGGCGCTTGCCGTCTCGCGCAATACGGTGACCCGCGCCTACGCGGACCTGGTTGTCGCGGGTTTCGCGAACGCACGCCAGGGCGCAGGCACGTTCGCCGCGGTTCCGGACGAGCGCCGGCGCGCGCACGAACACTCGCTGCGTTCGATCGCCAGTGCGGATGCGCTCGAAGGCGCCATCGACCTCAACTGCGCCTCGACGGCCGCCATTGCGGGCATCGCCTCCGCCTACGAGCGCGCGCTCGAAAGGCTGCCCTGTTATCTGGCGAGCGACGGCCACCGGCCCACCGGGCTTCCGACCCTGCGAGCCCTGATCGCGCAGATGTACGCACGGCGTGGATTACCCACCGACCCCGAACAGATCATGGTCACCTCCGGCGCGCTGTCGGGCGTGGCCATCGTCGCGCGCGCACTGTCCCGGCCCGGCGATCGAGTGATGATCGAATCTCCGGTCTACCCGAACGTCATCGAATCGCTCCGCCTCGGCGGCGCGCGCCTGGTCGCGTCACCGATGGGCGATGCGCTGGGTGACGAAGGCTGGGACCTCGACGGCATCGAGGCCACGCTGCGCCAGACGCGGCCGCACCTGGCGTACCTGATTCCCGACTTCCAGAATCCCACCGGCTTCCTGATGAGCGACCACCAGCGTGGCCGCTACGCGGCCGCGCTGCATGCCACGCGCACCGTGGCGGTCGTCGATGAATCGCTGCAGGCGATCGCACTGACGGACGTCAGCATGCCCCTGCCCTTCGCCGCGCATGCGCCGGACGCCATCACGGTCGGCAGCGTGTCGAAGCTGCTGTGGAGCGGCCTGCGCGTGGGGTGGATCCGCGCGCCGCACGACCTGATGGATCGGCTGATCAAGGCGCGATTGCAATTCGACCTGGGCACGGCGCTTTTCGACCAGCTGGTGGTCACTGAACTTCTGGAATATGGCGACGTCATCGCAATGCGTCGCGCGCAACTTCGCCAGCGTCGTGATGCACTGGCTGGTGCAATCCGCGAACAGCTGCCGGACTGGCGTTTCCGACTGCCCGAAGGCGGAATGACCATGTGGTTGCAGTTGCCGCATGGCAGCGCCACGCGACTGGCGGCGAGCCTGGAGGCGGTTGGCGTCCACGTTCCTCCCGGCCCGATGTTCAGCGTCGAAGGTGGCGCCGACCAGTGGCTGCGCATCCCTTACGTACGACCGGAAGAGGAGTTGATCGAGGGCGTCCGGCGCATCGCGGATGTTTGGTCGAGTGTGACGGCCAAGGCTTCGGGTCGCCCGGAAGGCTCGCGGATGGTCATTCTGTAGACCGCTAACGGCCAGGAGCGGACATCGGTCACTGGATACTGTAGAAGGCGGATGAGGGCCCTTCGATCGAGGGGGCGATTGCGCAGCCTCGCGCAATTCGCGGACACAACCAAGGGGTTAGGCATGAAAATGATGGGGATGGCATTGGCGGTGGGCGCGTTGATCGCGGGTCCGGTCGTGGCACAGGTGCCGACCGGCAAAATGGACCCGCTGCGTCCTGACCAGCAACGCTTCTTCGAGCTCTACAAGCAACTGGTCGAGACCGACACCTCGGTCACCACCGGCAGTTGCACCCAGGCCGCCGGGCAGATCGCCGCGCGCCTGAAGGCAGCGGGCTTTGCCGACGACCAGATCACCCTGTTTTCGGTGCCCGAGCATCCGAAGGAGGGCGGGATCGTAGCCATCTACCCCGGCACGTCCAGCACGCTCAAGCCGATCCTGCTGCTGGCGCACATCGACGTGGTGGCGGCCAAGCGGGCCGACTGGGTGCGCGACCCGTACACGCTGGTCGAGGAGGGCGGCTACTACTACGCGCGCGGCATCGCCGACGACAAGATGATGGCGGCGACCTGGGCCGACACGCTGATCCGCTTCAAGCAGGACGGCTACAAGCCCGCGCGCACGGTCAAGATGGCGCTGACCTGCGGCGAGGAGACCGACACCGCGTTCAACGGGGCGCAGTACCTGGCCAACCACAAACGCGATTTGGTCGACGCGGCCTTCGCCCTCAATGAAGGCGGCGGCGGGGACACCGATGGCAAGGGGCACCTCGTCGCACAATCGATCCAGGTAGGCGAGAAGACTTACCAGGACTACAAGCTGGTCGCCACCAATCCCGGCGGACACAGCTCCCAACCCGTGCGCGAGAACGCGCTCTACGCCATGTCCGAGGCCTTGCTGAAGGTCGGAGGGCACGAGTTCCCGGCCGAGTTCAGTGACACTACCCGCGCCTTCTTCGCGCGCGCCGGCGCGGCGCGCAAGGATGAGTTGGGGGCGGCGATGGTGGCGTTGGCGAAGGATCCGGATGACGCCAGGGCGGCGGCTGTCGTCAATACCGACAAAGGCTTCCACTCGATGCTGCGCACGACGTGCGTGGCGACGATGATCAACGGCGGGCATGCGGTAAATGCACTTCCGCAGCGGGTCGAAGCCAACGTCAATTGCCGCATCTTCCCCGGCCATACGCCGGTGGAGATCCAGGACGCGCTGGCCCGGGTCATCGGCAATCCCGCCATCTCGATCGACCTGGCACGCAAGGACAAGCCCCTGGCCAAGTCGCCCGCGCTCGATCCGGCGATCATCGGCCCGATGGAGACGTTGAGTGCGAAGTACTTCCCCGGCGTGCCAGTGATCCCGTCGATGTCGACCGGCGCGACCGACGGACTCTACATGTCGGCCGTGGGTATCCCGACCTACGGCGTGCCCGGCATGTGGGGCGATCCCGATGGCAATGGCGCGCATGGGCTCAATGAACGGCTAGAAGTGCGCTCGGTTTATTTCGGGCGCGATTATCTGTTCGACCTGGTCAAGGCGTTGGCGCAGTAAGGGCGAAGCCGGTCCCCAGAACGAAAGAAAGGGGGGGGGCAGCATGGGGACGGAGGTAACCAAGTCAGTTCTGGAACCTCCGTCCAGTATTCAGGTCCGCCAACGGCGGGCCTACTTTGTTGCGAAAGGAGGAAGCACGGATTGCTACTGACGGATGTTCTGCTTCCGGCCAGAAGCGGACGTCAGCCCAGACGAGTAACGAAGCTACCTATGCCTCGTCCTCACCAGAACTGCCACCATGGCTTCACCTTCTGTGGCTTTCCGTCGGCCACGGTTGCTCGCGAATTCGGACCTCTTGGTCCGTCGAGATGCAATGCGTTCAGATAACGAAGATAGAGTTCACGATGATCTGGAAAACGCTCCGCGCCTTCACGGAAAATCGCGGCGGCCTCGTCATTCATGCCTAGCTTCATAAGGCACTCACCCCGAGAGAAGAAGGCCGCTTGCCCCTCTGGGTTCACTCGCAGTGACTCCTCGAAACCTCTGAGTGCAGTGACGTAATCGCCAAGCTCCATGTACGTGAAGGCCCGATTGTCGATTGCCTCGTAGAACAGAGGAAAGATATCGATGGCCTTGGAGTACTCCTCGATAGCCTCTGCACGCTTCTCGATGTCTCCAAGCGCGCATGCACGGCGGTAATGGTCGTTCGCACGAGCGACAAGGCCGCTCACATCCTGCCCGGTAACGCTCGCGAAGCGTGCGAAGTCCGTCAGCTTGAGATACTCGTGGAATCCTTCCAGCTCATCGTCGGCCACCGGGCAGGAACATAGAACTTCCCATCCGCTTCGATACCCCTCTGCGGCGATGGGGGCGTGCATTACCGAAACCCTGAGGGATTCCAGGTTGTCTTCCGCCGGCCTCTCTTCTACAGGCTCATACAGGCAGCAGTGAAACACTTCACTGCCATCCGACCAACGATCGACCGCTAGCAGTTTGACTGCGGACCAGCCTGTGTCCCGCCGGCGAATGAGCAGGTCGCCTGCCTTCATGCTTTCACCCCAGTAATCTTGGCGAGCACACCGGGTCCGCTTCGTGTCGGAAGCGGACATTGGCAGCACCGCCGCCATCCGTCCCGGCCATATGTCCGCTATCGGCCAGAAGCGGCCACTCGGCAAGGCAAACCCTTAGCCAGCACTGACCATGCCCGCAGCGTCGGGGTCGAAGCCCGCAGGAAATCGAGTTTCTGGGTCGTATTCCGCCCCGACAAGGTTGCATCGGTTGAGGCTGGCATCTGTCAGATCAGCACCCTGCAACCGGGTTGGAGCACCAAGGTTGTCGAGCGCGAGGTTGGCGCGGCGAAGATTGGCACCAACGAGCTTGGAGCTCATCAGATTGGCCCCGCGCAAGTCTGCATCCTCGAAGTTACAGCAAGACAGGTCAGAGCCCTCCAACAACGCCCCGTAAAGCGAGGATCCCGCGAAGCTGTGACCGCGGAGAGTCGAGACGTTAGGCGCAGCAAGACCATCGAGGTTTCCATGCTCAAGGTCGAGAGAATCCGCTGGGAGGTAAACGGCGGCGATGTGACTACCGTAGTCATCCATGATGGCAACGCGACGCTTCGACATGTTGGCTAAGCACCTAACAGGCTGACTTGTGAACCGATTGTGGACCAGCCGCGCCGGCGGCCCTACCCCATGACCGCTTTCGTCCAGAAGCGGACGCGCACTTACCCAAACAAGCGCCGCTAAGCCTTGCGCCTGCCGACGAGGACAGAGGCCCGAATCAGAACCGGAGCAACCATGATCCAAGATGCAACCGCGAGGCTCAGCACAAGAGCATCTAGAGATGAGATACCGAAGAACGTAGCTAGAAAGAGCGCCGCAACGAACGAGGCAAATGCGGCCAGGACAGAACTTGTCACTAGCCAAAGCCCAGGGTTCTGGCGCTGGAGTGGGAAGATCAGGAACACGACAAGCGCCACCGCCGAAACGAGCGTGGACATGGCTAAGGTGACCAGGACGTACCCGACAGATTCCATCTCTTATCCTGTGCTGCGAGTGCCGAGGCGATGACCGCTTTGGGTCGGAAGCGGACGTTAGCACCGGTCCCGGCGCTCAGGAAGTCTCTGATGTCCGCTACCGGCCAGAAGCGGCCTGTCATGCCGGCGCCGGATCGGGACACTTACCGCTCGCAACCTGCGAAGAAGTTGCGTGCTCGATTGGGTTAGGCTCCCAACCCATTGCCTCAATCTCGTACCCTCGCAACTCTTGAGCCGTCGCGACAAGCGCATTCGGAATCTCGGCCTGACGCTCCGCGAAGCGGACCAACGCGTTTGTCGACAGATCAACACCTGAAGCTCCGTGAGTGCTGTCGAAGACCGCAAAGCGCTCGGCCCAAACGCCGGTTTGCTTCTTGAGTAAACGCGATTGATCAGTTGTCAGATGAAAGACATAGGGCGTGCGCGTGCTGTCTCGATGGCATTTACGGATATAGTCCAGGCGCGCGGCCTGATGAGGGGTCAGGTCGATGGTCGTGCTCTTTCCAGGAAATCTCCCTTCACGGAGCACCCAGCCATCGGCTACGGCTGGGCCCGCGAGCAACGACAGGAGGAGCATGCCCATAAGCCTTGGCGACCAACGCATCGTACGGTGCCTCCTCAGGAGCGGACTGATCCAACCACGTCAATCAGATCACCAAACCGATTCACGACAGACGACAGTGGCTCCCTGCCTGACTTGCGATTCGGGTCGGAAGCGGACATTAGCACCGCACCGGACCAGCCAGCCTACCCCAATGACCGCCTCGGCGAAAAACGGCCATTCGCAGCACGCTGCTCTATCGCGGGCCGTCTCCGATGGCTCTGACAGGATCATCCTCTTGCCCATAAATGTCGAAGTCCAAGGACAGTCGAAGTGACACGCACTTCTCCAGCAGTTCTTGCCTCAGTGAGAAGCCACCGTTGAAGGCCTCAAGGAAGAACCCGATGAACAACTCGGCAGAACCGCCCGTCGCGGAGTTCAGATCAAGCGCGTCGCGGAACTGTTCCAGACTGACAAGTATTGCCAGCAATGAGCTCTCGAAGTCCGACTCGCCAATTTCGATCGAGGCGCACCAGTAGGAATCGAGGCGCACGCCGTTGAGCGGGGTGCCACGTGGTGAAGTGCGAGGCTCCCCGGCGGTCCATTGGCGGACCGGTTCGATGCCAATCAATCGTGTGAAATGCGACAGATCCGCAGACGGATGCCGGAATCGAAGCGAAACTTTGTGGCGGTATGGAAACAGAAGGTCCTCCGCAGAAGTGCACAGTTCGCTCAAAGGCCTGCTTCGGGTCGATAGCGGCCATTGTTGCAGTAGAGAAGCACCGAAGCCTCCCTCCACGAATTACGGAGGCAAGCGCGGCAAACTGGAGCCCTAGGGCACTACTGCAAATGGTGGGCCGTGACGGATTCGAACCGTCGACCAGCGGATTAAAAGTCCGATGCTCTACCGACTGAGCTAACGGCCCACTTGGAACTTCCTGCGCCCGTGGTGGTTGCGGGCTGCGCACCCGGCCTTGCGCCGGGCGAGCATTCTAGCGCACGCCGCCACCGCGATGCAGTCCGCGGCGGCGCTTGTTCAGACGTAACGCGTGGGGTCGGCCACGCCGGCCGCAGCGAAACCTTCGGCGCGCAGGCGGCAGGCGTCGCAATGGCCGCAGGCGCGGCCCAGGTCGTCGGCCTTGTAGCACGATACGGTGTCGGCGAAATCCACGCCCAGGCGCACGCCCTCGCGGACGATGTCGGCCTTGCTCATGAACTGCAGCGGCGCGTGCACGCGGATGCCGGCGCCCTCGACGCCTGCCTTGGTGGCGAGGTTGGCCAGGTCCTGGAATGCGCTGATGAACTCGGGGCGGCAATCGGGGTAGCCCGAGTAGTCCACGGCGTTGACGCCGCAGAAAATGTCGGCCGCACCCAGCACTTCGGCCCAGCCCAGCGCGACCGACAACATGATCGTGTTGCGCGCCGGCACATACGTCACCGGGATGGCGTCCTTGGCCGCGGCCTGGCCGATGGCATGGCCGTCGTCGTCGGTGGGCACCGAGATGTTTTCGTCGGTGAGCGCCGATCCGCCGATGCTGCGCAGGTCGACGTTCACGGTCTTGTGCGCGACCGCGCCCAGCGACTTCGACACGAGGTCAGCGGCGTCGAGCTCGGAAGTATGGCGCTGACCGTAGCGCACGCTCAGCGCGTGCACGGCGTAGCCCTGCTCGCGGGCAATGGCGATGACCACGGCGGAGTCCATCCCGCCCGATACCAGGACCACAGCGTTCTTCATCACGTCAATCCACTGGGGGAACCATCTGCGCAACGACGGCGCGCGATCAGCGACCGGGCTCGTCGTTCCACAGGATCTTGTGCAACTGCAGCTGGAATCGCACCGGCAACTTGTCGGCGACGATCCAGTCGGCCAGGTCGCTGGGCTTGATCTGGCTGAAGCTCGGCGAGAACAGCACGTCGCAGACCGCGGCCAGGCCATGCTCGGCGACCACGCCTTTGGCCCAGTCGTAGTCCTCGCGCGAGCAGATCACGAACTTGACCTGGTCGTGCGGGGTCAGCAGCGGCAGGTTCGACCACAGGTTGCGGTGGACTTCCATCGACCCCGGCGTCTTGATGTCGAGGATGCGCGAGACGCGCGCGTCGACCTGGCTGATGTCGATCGCACCGGAAGTCTCCAGCGACACTTCGTAGCCGGCATCGCACAGGCGCTGAAGCAGGCCGATGCAGCGCTTCTGCGAAAGCGGCTCGCCACCGGTCACGCAGACATGGCGGGCGCCGTGGCCGGCAACCTCTTCCAGGATGTCGTCGATCTGGTGCCACTCGCCACCGTGGAAGGCATAGGCGGTGTCGCAGTACTGGCAGCGCAGCGGGCAGCCGGTCAGGCGCACGAATACGGTCGGCCAGCCGATGCTGCGGGCTTCGCCCTGCAGGGACAGGAATATCTCGGTGATCCGCAGCCGCTCCGGCGAGGCTGCGGCCGCTTCGGCGGGGACGGCGTTCATCGCAGTGATTTTAAAGGATCTTGCGCGGCAGATGCCGGCCTTTCAGGCCGTGGCTCAGCGCAGGCGGCCGAGCTGGATCGCGTTGAGGCGGTCGCTGGCGGCGCGGGCGGCGTCGGTGCCGGGGTACTTGGAGGAGACTTCGGCCAGCGTGCGCTCGGCCGTTTCGACCTGCTTGAGGCCGATCTGCGACAGGCCGACCTTGAGCATCGCGCCCGGGGCCTTGTCGTGGGTCGGGAAGCGCTCGAGCAGCGACTGGAACTGGACCAGGGCCATCTCGTAATTCTGGGTGACGTAATAGCTTTCGCCGAGCCAATACAGCGCATTGGGGGCGTAGGCGCCCTGCGGGTAGGTCTCGATGAAGGCCTGGAACAGGCGCGCGGACTGGACGTAGTCGCCGGCCTTGAGGGCATTGAAGGCGGCATCGTAGGCCGAGCGCTCATCGGCACCCTGGGCCAGCGAGCCCTTGTCGCCGTAGACCGCCGGGGGGCGGTCCCTGGTAGATGCGGAAGGCGCCGGGGTCCTGGCCGGCTTGGCCGGTGCCGCGGCAGGTGCCGGGGTGCCGGTTGCCGCGGGCGCTACCGCGCCGCTTTCGAGCCGGTTGATCCGGCCGTCGAGGTCCAGGTACTGGGCCTTGCCGCTTTCCAGCAGCTGGCTGTTCTGCTGCTGCAGTTCTTCGATCTGCGAACGCAGGGCCTGCACTTCGCTACGCAGCTGGCTGACCTGGTTGAGGAGGTCGACATTGCCCTGGTTGTTGGCGGCCTGCTGCTCGAGCACGGCCACGCGGTCAGCCAGGCTGGCCCGCTGCGCGACAGCGGGCGCGGCGACCACGAGGGTCGCCGCGAACGCCATGGCAAGTAACGTCTTGCGCATCATCGCCAGCTATTACTTGGCGGTGTACACGATCTCGACGCGACGGTTCTTGGCCCAGCAATCTTCGTTCGAGTCGGTGCAGACCGGACGCTCTTCGCCGTAGCTGGTGACCGTGATCTGGCTGCCCGAGCCGCCATTGGCCTGGACGGACGAGGACACGGCGTTGCCGCGGCGCTCGCCGAGGCCCAGGTTGTACTCGCGGCTGCCGCGCTCGTCGGCGTTGCCTTCCAGGGTCATGCGGGCCGACGGACGGTCACGCAGGTACTTGGCGTGGCAACCGACGATGGCCTGGAACTCCGGACGCAGGCTGTCCTGGTCGAAGTCGAAGTAGACCACGCGCTGGCGCAGGCAAGCGTCGGTGTCCAGATCGTTCGGGCCGTACACGCCCGAGGTGACCGGAGCTTCAGCAGCCGGAGCGGTGGTCGGCGTTTCGGCCGGCGGCGGGGTTTCCTTGACCTTCTTGGAGCAGGCCACAGCCGCGGTGCAGAGCACGGCGGTGAGCAGGATGCGAGCGGTGTTGTTCATGGTTTTCCTCGTCATTCAAGCAGGGACAGATACGGGGCAAGCGGAAGTGAAACAAGAAACGTATTGCTATCTCGCTGGTCCAACCGGATGGGTGGGGAGGGCTCAGCGAGGCAAACGGAACGGCCCCCAAGCCGGCTCACGCACGTCCCCATCCGCAAGCACCAGGCGCTGGCGCACCCGGGCATCGGACGAAACGGCGTAGAGCACGCCCCGGCGGCCCTCGCGCGCAGCATAAAGGATCATCGCGCCATTCGGGGCAAAGCTGGGCGACTCGTCCAGGGAACCGGGCGAAAGTGTGCTCCAGCGCGCAGCTCCCAGGCTGCTGTCCATCATGGCGATCCGATAGGTATTTCCGGCGCCCTGGGCGGTGGCGATCTTCTTGCCGTCGGCGGAAATGCTGGCGCTGGCGTTGTAGCTGCCCTGGAACGTAACGCGGGTGGCGCTGCCGCCGCTGGACGGAACCGAGTAGATCTGCGGGCGGCCTCCGCGGTCGGAGGTGAAGTAGATGGTGCCGCCGTCAGCGCTCCAGCTCGGCTCGGTATCGATGCTGAAGTGGTTGGTCAGCTGGGTCAGCGCCTTGCTGCCCAGGTCCATCACGTAGATCTCGGGGTTGCCGCTGCGCGACAGGGTCAGGGCCAGGCGACGCCCGTCCGGCGAGAACGACGGGGCGCCGTTGATGCCGCGGAACTTGGCGATCAGCTCGCGGCTGCCGGAGGTGATGTTCTGGATGTAGATCGAGGAGTTGCCGCCCTCGAAGCTGACATAGGCCAGACGGCCGCCGTCCGGGCTCCACGACGGCGACAGCAGCGGCTCGGGCGAGCGCACCACGGTCTGCGGGTTGAAGCCGTCGGAGTCGGCGACCATCAGCGCGTACTGCGCGCCCTTGCCGGTACCGATGGCAGTGACATAGGCGATACGGGTGAAGAAGGCGCCGCGGATGCCGGTGATCTTCTCGTAGACCGCGTCCGCGACCTGGTGGGCGACGTCGCGCATGGCGTTGGCGCGCGCGGTCAGGGCGAAGCCGAGCAGGCGCTGCTGCTTGGCCACGTCGAACAGCTCGTACTCCAGGCGGTAGCTGCCGGCGCCGGCGTCGAGGACGCGGCCGACGACGATGAAATCCTGGTTCAGGGCGCGCCAGGTCGGGTAGTTGATCTCCCCGCCCTTGGTCGGCTTCTCGATGATGTCCTTGTCCGGCAGCGGCCGGAACTGGCCGGAGCGGGCCAGGTCGGCGCTGACCACCTGGGCAAGGTCGGTCTCCGGCGCGGTCGCGCTGCCCTGGTAGGGCATCGGCACCACCGCGATCGGGAGTGCAGCGGCGTTACCGCCGACGATGTCGATCTCCAGACCCTGCTGGGCGGAAGCGGCGACAGGCAGCAACAGGGCGAGCAGCGAGGCAAGCCAGGCGAGGGGTCGGTTCATCGGTGCTCCAGTGATGCGGTCATTCAGCTTTGCAATTGTTAACAGGCATCGGGTGAACGTGGGCTCAAGCTCGAGCCCCTCTCCCGCTTGCGGGAGAAGGGTCGGGGTGAGGGCATCCCTCAGCGGTCCTGCGCCGTGAAGTTCAGCGTCAGGTTGCGCGCGAACACCTTCTCGAACCCGGCATACGGCAGCGGCTGCGCCTTTCGCACGGCGGCCTCGATCGAGCGTTGGCCCTGCTCATCGTAGGCGCACGGCGATGACACTTCCGCGCTCATCACCTGGCCGCCGGGCAATTGCCGGATCAGCAGGGTGCAGCGCGCTCCGATCGGCACGGTTTCCGGACGCGTCCACTTGCTCAGGATCGCCTCCTGCAAGGCGGCGGCATAGCGCGCCTGCAGGCCGGTATCGATGCCGTTGTTGCCCGGCGGCGGGCTGGCTTCGCTGCTGCCGGTGGCCGCCGTCGAGCGCGCGTCGGCAACCTGCTGCGCACGCTGGTTGGCCAGGTTGGCGGCGCGCTCGGCGGCCGTCCGTTCGCGGGTCGCGGCTTCGCGCTTGCGGCGGATCTCGGCCAGTTTCTGCTCGCGCTCCTGGTCCTGCTGCTCGGCCAGGCGGCGCTGCTTTTCGACCTGTTCCTGGCGCTTCTGCTCGGTCAGGTCGACCTGGTCCTGCTTGCGCTTGGCTTCCTGGACCTTGTCTTCCTCGGCCGCGATCGGCGTTGGCTGGTCGACCACCGCGTCCTGGTTGGTGTTGTCCGGGACCGGGATGAAATCCTGGGCCTGCGGCTGCGGCGTGACCACCGAGTCTTCCGGACGCGGTTCCGGCAACGGCTGCGGCAATGGCGCGGCCTCCTCCGGTTCCGGCGGCGGCAGTTCGGCCGGCTTGGGGCGCTTTTGCAACGTGCGCTGCATCGCCGGCGACAACGCATTGGCGTCGATCAACTCGGCGGTCACGGGCGATCCCACCGCCGAAACCTGGGCCGTGGTGCGTGTCCACAGCAGCCCGACGAACATCAGGGCAAACAGCAACGCGTGCAGACCCAGCGCCTGCCAGATCGCCCGCGCGGTGTCGGCGCGCGACTCCCGCATCAGCGACCCGCCTTGGTGGCCTGACCCTGGGCCTGATCGGGCTGGCTCATCAGGCCAACCTTTTTCACGTTCGCGCTCTGCAACAGCACCAGCGCGTCCATCACCTTCTGGTAGTTGGCCTTGGCATCGCCGGCCACGAACACCGCAACATCCGGGTTCTGCGCGACGATCGCCGAGACCTTGGCCTGCAGCGCCTCGGCGGTGACCGCCTCGTTGCTGCCGGCCTTCAGGGCCAGGAAGTAGTGACCGTTGGGGTCGACGCTGACGACGACCGGGTCCTTCTTTTCCTGGATCGACTTGGCGTTGGACTGCGGCAGGTCGATGTCGACGCCCAGGTTCAACAGCGGCGCGGTGACCATGAAGATGATCAACAGCACCAGCATCACGTCGATATAGGGAACGACGTTGATCTCTGCCTTCAGCTTGCGCTTGCGATGGCGGCGCGCGGTGATACCGGCCATGGCCTTCCTCTCGTAACTAGTGGTTCAAGGCCAGGGACTGGCCCTTGAAGGTCCGCTCGCCAGGGGCGTGCGGGACATTGCGAGGAAGCCCGATCACGGCTCGTCGAGGTTGGCCTGACGTTGCAGGATCGAGGAGAACTCTTCGGAGAAAGCGTCGTAGCGCACCGACATGCGTTCGACCTTGGTCGCGTAGCGGTTGTAGGCCCACACCGCCGGGATCGCCGCGAACAGGCCCATCGCCGTGGCGATCAGCGCTTCCGAGATACCCGGGGCGACCGTGGCGATGGTCGCTTCCTTCATGTTGGCCAGGCCCTGGAACGAAATCATGATGCCCCACACCGTGCCGAACAGACCCACGTACGGGCTGATCGAACCGACGTTGGCGAGGAACTCCAGGTTGTGCTCCAGCCCGTCGATCTCGCGCGAACCGGTCGCGCGCATCGCGCGCTGGGCGCCTTCGAGCTGCATGCGGCTGTCGGCGCCGCGGCGCTGGCGCAGGCGGCCGAATTCGCGGAAGCCGGCTTCGAAGATCGCTTCCAGGCCGCCGATCTCGCGGTTGCGCTCGGTGGTGCCGGCATAGAGCTTGGACAGCTCGGCGCCGGACCAGAAGCGTTCCTCGAACTGGTCGGCTTCGCGCGCGGCGCGGTCGAGCACGCGCTTCTTGCGGAAGATGATGACCCACGAGGCGATCGAACCGAACAGCAGCAACAGCATCACCAGCTGCACCGGAATACTGGCGTGCAGCACCAGTTGCAGCAGGTTCAGGCTGTTGGTGTCGGCCGCGCCGGTGGTCAGCGCCTGCGCGGCGGTCGTCGCGGCATTGGCGGCCTCTTCCGGCAGGGGCTCCACCGCGGTGGCCTGCAGTGCTGTCAACAGTGGGGTCATGCTCGGTTCTCCGTGCCCGTCACGCGGGACTGTGTGCAACTTGGGGGAATGCCTGATCGAACAAAAAAACGGGTGAAGGGCAAATCGGGGTTACAGCGGCAAATCGGGTTACAGCGGACGCTCTAGCGCCTTGAGCTGGTCGTACAGCGGCTGCGGGATCGGGCGCGGACGGAAGCCATCGGCATCCAGCGCAGCCACCCGTACCTGCGCGGTCAGCAGCAGGTCGCCACCGCGGCCGATCGCCTGGGTGAAGATCGCGCTGGCGCGGCGGCACTCCTGCAACGCGACCGACACCGCCAGGGCATCGTCGAGCCGTGCCGGCTTGAGGAAGTCCAGCTGCATGGCGCGAACCGCGAACACCAGCCCGTGCTCCAGGCGCAGCAACTCCTGGCCGTATCCCTGCGCACGCATCCATTCGGTCCGCGCGCGCTCGAGAAACGCCAGGTATTGCGCGTGGTAGACCACCCCACCGGCGTCGGTATCTTCCCAGTAGACCCGTGTCGGCCAACTGAACGCCGCATCAACCGTCACGCTCGACCTCCTCGAAAAGCCCGCCGGAGCCGGCTTTCGGCTTCAGGCCGATGTGGCGGTAGGCCTTCGCCGTGGCCATGCGGCCGCGTGCGGTGCGGATGAGATAACCCTGCTGGATCAGGTAGGGCTCGATCACGTCCTCGAGCGTGCCGCGCTCCTCGCTCAGCGCCGCGGCCAGCGATTCCACGCCGACCGGGCCGCCGTCGAAGGACTCGATGATGATCTTGAGCATGCGCCGGTCGAGCTCGTCGAAGCCCTCCGGGTCGACCTTGAGCATCGCCATCGCCGCATCGGCGACCTCGCGGGTGATGTCGCCGCCGGCGCGCACCTGGGCGAAGTCGCGAACGCGCCGCAGCAGGCGGTTGGCGATGCGCGGGGTACCGCGCGAGCGGCGGGCGATTTCGGCCGCACCTTCCGGCTCGCAGGCGATGCCGAGGATCTTGGCCGAGCGGCGCACGATCCGGGTCAGCTCTTCGGCGCTGTAAAACTCCAGGCGCTGGACGATGCCGAAGCGGTCGCGCAGCGGCGCGGTCAGCAGGCCGGCGCGGGTGGTCGCGCCGATCAGGGTGAACGGCGGCAGGTCGAGCTTGATCGAACGGGCGGCGGGGCCCTCGCCGATCATGATGTCGATCTGGTAGTCCTCCATCGCCGGATAGAGAACTTCCTCGATTGCCGGCGAGAGGCGGTGGATCTCGTCGACGAACAGCACGTCGTGCGGCTGCAGGTTGGTCAGCAGCGCGGCCAGGTCGCCGGCCTTCTCGATCACCGGGCCGGAGGTCTGGCGCAGGCCGACGCCGAGCTCGTTGGCGATGACGTGGCTCAAGGTGGTCTTGCCCAGGCCGGGCGGTCCGAAGATGAGGACGTGATCGAGGGCCTCGCCGCGTGCCTTGGCGGCCTCGATATAGATCTTCATCTGCTCGCGCACCGGCACCTGGCCGAGGTATTCGTCCAGCCGCTTGGGCCGGATGGACGCCTCGATGGCCTCGTCCTCGCGGGTGGCGCCGGCGGCGATGATGCGGGAGTCATTCATGCCCGTATGTTCGCACGCGCGCGGCCCCGGAGGCATGGCGCAGGGCCTCAAAACCGGGATCCCGGCGCCGCCGGGATAGCGGCGGTCAGATCTCGACCTGCGCCCCCAGCTCCACCAGGCGGTTGCCGGGGATGCGGAAGAAGCCCGTCGCCGGCGCCGCGTTGCGGTGCATGAAGGCGAACAGTTTGTCGCGCCAGATCGGCATGCCGCGATGGCGCGTGGCCACCACGGTCTCGCGACTGGCGAAATAGGTGGTGTCCATCGGGTCGAAATAGGTACCGCCGGCATCGCACGAGCGCATCAGCGCCAGCGGCACGTCAGGCACTTCCATGAAGCCGAAGCGGATCAGCACGCGGTAGAAGTCGTCGCCGATGGCCTGGATCTTCAGGCGCTTGTCGCGCGGCGCGTACGGGACGTTGAGCGTCTCCACCGTCAGGAACACGTTGCGGTCGTGCAGCACCTTGTTGTGCTTGAGGTTGTGCAGCAGCGCGTGCGGCACCACGCCCTTGTCGGCGGTCATGAAGATCGCCGTGCCCGGCACGCGCACCGGCGGCGCCAGCATCAGGCCGGGCAGGAAGCTGTCGAGCGAGATGCCTTCCTTGCGCACTTCGTCGTGCAGCAGCTCACGGCCACGGCGCCAGGTGCGCAGCAGGGTGAACACGACCAGGCCCAGCAGCAGCGGGAACCAGGCGCCGTCGAAGAACTTGGCGCCGTTGGCGATGACGAAGCCGACATCGACCACGAAGAACAGCAGGCACAGCGGCAGCACCCAGGTGCGCCAGCGCGGCCACAGCGCGCGCGCGACCAGCGCCAGCAGCAGCGTGTCGATCAGCATCGTCGCCGACACCGAGATGCCGTAGGCCGTGGCCAGTGCGGTCGAGCTGCGGAACATCAGCACCACCGCCAGCACCGCGATCATCAGCAGCCAGTTGATGTACGGCACGTAGATCTGGCCGATGGTCGACTGCGAGGTGTGCTTGACCTGCATGCGTGGGATGTAGCCCAGCTGCATCGCCTGGCGTGCAACCGAGAAGGCGCCGGTGATCACCGCCTGCGAGGCGATCACCGCGGCCATCGTCGCCAGCACGATCATCGGGTACAGCGCCCACGCCGGCACCGCCTCGAAGAACGGATTCTTGACCGCGTCCGGGTGGCCGAGCACGAACGCGCCCTGCCCCAGGTAGTTCAGCATCAGGCACGGCAGCACCAGCGTATACCAGGCGTAGCGGATCGGCCGCGGGCCGAAATGGCCCATGTCGGCGTACAACGCTTCGCCACCGGTCACCGCCAGCACCACCACGCCCAGGATCAGCACCGAGTGCGAACCGTGCTCGATGAAGAATCGCGCGCCCCACATCGGGTTGAGCGCCTTGAGCACTTCCGGCGCATCGACGATGTTGTGGACGCCGATCGCCGCCAGCGCCAGGAACCAGACCGTGGTGATCGGCCCGAAGATCCGCCCGACCTTTTCGGTGCCGAAACGCTGGGCGAAGAACACCATCACCAGGATGACCACCGCGATCGGCACGATGAACCGGTGCAGGCCCGGCGCGGCGACCTCCAGGCCCTCGACCGCGCCGAGCACGGTGATGGCCGGGGTGATCACGCTGTCGCCGAAGAACAGCGACGCACCGAAGATGCCGAGGATACCGATGACGTAGGCCGAGCGCGAGCCCTTGGGCAGCGTGCGCTGCGCCAGCGTCATCAACGCCATGATGCCGCCCTCGCCTTCGTTGTCGGCGCGCATGATGATGGTGACGTACTTGAGCGTCACCGTGATCATCAACGCCCAGAACACCAGCGACAGGATGCCCAGCACGGTGTCGTGGTTGCCGATCAGGCCAAAGTGCGGCGAGAACGCCTCTTTCAGGGTGTACAGCGGGCTGGTACCGATGTCGCCGAAGACGACGCCGATGGCACCGATGACAAGGCCGCCCAGCCCCTGTTTGCCATGGCTGTGCTGCGCGCCATTGGCGGAGGTGGAAGGGTTGACTGAAGAGGACATGGAGTTGGTTGCTCGGGGCGGCAGGGCCGCCGTGGCGTCAACGAAGCGCGGACTTTAGCGCTTTGCGGATGATGGTGGCGGCGTCGTCGCCGGCGGCCGTGGCTTCGCGCGCCATGCGCACGGCCTCGGTCGGCTTGTAGCCCAGCTGCTGCAGGGCAATGACCGCTTCGCTCTGGGGGTCGGCGGCGGCGCCGTTGCCGGACAGGGTCGCGCCGACGCCTGCAAGGTCGGCGGCGCGGTCGCGCAGTTCGACCACCATGCGCTCGGCGGTCTTCTTGCCGATGCCCGGGATGCGGGTCAGCGCGGTGATGTCGCCGACCTGGACCAGGCGCGCGAACTCGTCGACCGACACGCCAGAGAGCACTGCCAGGGCGATCTTGGCGCCAATCCCCGAGACCTTCTGCACGTCGCGGAACAGGCGACGCTCGCCCTCGTGCAGGAAACCGTACAGCGAGACGCTGTCTTCCTTCTGCGCGTAATGGGTGAACAGCGCGACCTCACGCCCGACGTCGGGCAGGTCGTAGAAGGTGCTCATCGGCGCCTCGAGCTCGTAGCCGACGCCGTGCACGTCCACCACCAGCCACGGCGGCTGCTTGTGGACGAGGATGCCTTTCAGACGACCGATCATGCGCCGCGTCTCCGCAACAGGTGGGTGGCCACGCCGGTGCGGGCCGCGGTCGCGCTCATGTGCGCGTGGGTGAGCGCCACGGCCAGGGCATCGGCGGCGTCGGCCTGCATCTTCTGCTCCGGCAGGTTCAACAGCAGCCGGACCATGTGCTGGACCTGATCCTTCTCGGCCGCGCCGCGACCCACCAGCGACTGCTTGATCACGCGCGGTGCGTACTCGCTGATCGGAATGCGCCGGCGCACCACCGTCGCCAGCGCCGCGCCACGGGCATGGCCGAGCTTGAGCGCCGAGGTCGCCGACTTGGCCATGAACACGGTCTCGATCGCGACCTGGTGCGGCTGCCATTCGTCCAGCAGCGCCTCCAGCCCGTCGCACAGCAGCCCCAGCCGCGACGGAAAATCCTCGGCTTCGAGCAGGACCAGCGCGCGCGCATGCACGAACGTGCAGCGGCCATCGGTGGCGACGTCAATGACGCCGACACCGGTGCGCTGGGAACCGGGGTCTATCCCGAGGATTCTGATCACGTGTCGAGCTTACGCCGTCAGGCGTAGGCATCCTCGCCGAGGTCGGCATTGGAGTAGACGCTCTGGACGTCGTCCATGTCTTCCAGCCAGCGCAGCAGCTTGACCACCTGCTGCGCGGTCTCGCCACTGACGGCGATGTCGTTGTCGGCGCGCATCGTCACTTCGGCGATGTCGGCCTTCAGGCCGGCGGCTTCCACGGCAGTCTTGACCGTGGCGAAAGCGTCGGGCGCGGTGACCACGTCGATCGCGCCGTCGTCGTAGACGACGACGTCATCGGCGCCGGCGTCGATCGCCAGCTCGGTCACCTTGTCTTCGCTGGCGCCGGCGGCGAAGGACAGCACGCCGACCTTCTTGAACATGAATGCCACCGAGCCATCGGTGCCGAGGTTGCCGCCGAACTTGCCGAACGCATGGCGCACGTCGGCAACGGTGCGGACCTTGTTGTCGGTCAGGCAGTCGACGATCACGGCGACGCCGCCCGGGGCATAGCCCTCGTAGCGGATTTCTTCGTAGACCACGCCTTCGAGTTCGCCGGTGGCCTTCTTGATGGCGCGTTCGATCACGTCCTTGGTCATGTTGACCGACAGGCCCTTGTCCACGGCCACGCGCAGGCGCGGATTGCCCGACGGGTCGCCGCCGCCGGCGCGTGCCGCGACGCCGATTTCCCGGATTATCTTGGTGAAGATCTTGCCGCGCTGCGCGTCTACCGCGTTCTTGCGGGCCTCGATCGAGGGGCCTCTACCCATGAACTTGTTCCAGGCTGTTGCTTTGGCGAAGGCGGGATTTTACTCGATTGGGCAGAACGTGCCGCCCGTCGCGAATCGACCGGCCTCAGGCCCCGAAACGCCGGCTCAGGACCCGAAGCGGCCGCTGCGCAGGAACCCGGCGACCAGCCCGGCGACCTGCCGGGAGTAGACCAGTCCGGTGTGGCTGGTGCTGACCACCGTGTGGTCGGCCAGGCCCGGCAGCCGGGTCTCGGCGACCGCCACGGTGCCGTCGTTTTCCTCGGCGAAATGGCCGAAGTACTTGCCCAGCCCCAGCGAGGTGCGGCCGGCGACCACCCCCACTTCGGCGCTGCCCGACCAGGGGGCGCAGCCTTTTCGCAGCATCTGGGCGCTGCGTCCCAGCGTCGGCGCGGTCCAGGCGTAGCCGGCCAGGCCACTGGCCGCGGCGCTGCCGCACAGGGGCGAACCCAGGCAGACCACGCGTTCGACCGGGACCGCAGGGTGGCGCTGGAGGGCGGTCAGCGTGACCAGGCCACCGAGGCTGTGGGCCACGACATGCGCCGGGGCTTTGTCCAGGTGGTCGGCCAGGCGCGGGATCGCCGCGTCCGGGCCACCGGCGACCGTGGCGTAGCCGAAGAACTCCGGGGCGAATCCCGCCTCGCGCAGGCGCTGGGCCAACCAGTGCATCGACAGGCGGGGCATCCAGAGCCCGTGGAGGAGGACTACGCGGGTGGTGGGCATGGGGGATTGATGGTGGCGATCGGGGGCAATGCAACTGCCGCTACGCCGACCGGCGCAGGATGAACTCATGGTCACGGGTACCGCCGACCACGAAGTCGTAATCGCCGACCCGCCCGAACCCGTACCGCGCATAGAACCGCTGGGCGCCAAGATTCTCGCTCCAGACGCCAATCCACAGCGTCCTGGGGCCATCGCGCAGCAGCCATTCCTGCGCCGTCTCGAACAACCGCGCACCCCAGCCGCCGTTCTGATGCTCGCGCAGCACATACAGCCGCTTGAGCTCGCCATCGCCGTCGGCGACATCGGCATGCGGCAGGCCACAGGGGCCGGCCGCGGCATGGCCGACGGCCTTGCCCTCCACTTCCAGCAGCCACACCGCGTAGTCCGGGTGGCCGAGGATCATCTTCTGCTTGTCGACGGCATAGCTGTCGCGCAGGAAGAATGCCAGGTCGGCCTCCGGGTATTGATGCCCGAAGGTCTCGGTGAAGGTCTGCGCGGCCAGGGCCGACACGGTTTCCGCGTCGGCCACGGTGGCTCGTCGAATCGTCGCCACGATCAGACTTCCTCGTCCGCCTCTTCTTCCTCGTCGGCGTCCTCGTCTTCTTCGTCGCCTTCCTCGGCGTCCTCGCCTTCCTCGGCGTCTTCTTCTTCCTCGTAGTCCTCGTCGCCGAAGTCCTCGCCGTCCCAGCGGAACTGGCCATCGGCGACGAAGGTCATCGTCAGCTGTCCGCCGGCAGTACGCGTGCGCACCAGCCAACCACCGAACACCTGCGCGCGCTCGGTCACCAGGCCGGCACCCGCGGCCGAACCGGTTTCACCCAATGCTTCCCACTCCAGGTCCAGAGCAACTTCCGTCATGCGCTTACTTCCCTTCCTTCTTCGGGCGAACTTGAATGTGCACTTCCGCCAGCTGCGCATCCGGCACCACCGACGGCGCGCCGGTCATCAGGCACTGCGCGGTGGTGGTCTTCGGGAACGCGATGACGTCGCGGATCGACTCGGTGCCGGCCATGAGTGCGGCGATGCGGTCGATGCCGAAGGCGATGCCACCGTGCGGCGGCGCGCCGTACTTGAGGGCGTCGAGCAGGAAGCCGAACTTGCCCTGGGCCTCTTCCGCGCCGATGCCGAGCAGCTCGAACACCGCCGACTGCATCGCCGAGTTGTGGATGCGGATCGAACCGCCGCCGATCTCGTTGCCGTTGAGCACCATGTCGTAACCGCGGCTCACTGCCGTCCTGGCGTTGGCGCGCAGGTCGGAAATCGAATCGACCGCCGGCGCGGTGAAGGGGTGATGCAGGGCGACGTAGCGGTTCTCTTCCTCGTCCCACTCGAACATCGGGAAGTCGGTGACCCACAGCGGCGCCCAGCTGTCGGCGACCATGCTCAGGTCCTTGCCCAGCTTCAGGCGCAGCGCGCCCATGAAGTCGCTGGCGGACTTGTACGTTGCCGCGCCGAAGAAGATCGCGTCGCCGCTCTGCGCGCCGGTGGCCGACAGGATCGCGGCCAGCGTGGCGTCATCGAGGAACTTGGCGATCGGTGAATTGACGCCTTCGCGACCCTTGCCGGCGTCCTCGACCTTCATCCACGCCAGACCCTTGGCGCCGAACTTGGCCGCGTGCGCGCCGTAGTCGTCGATCTGCTTGCGGCTGAGCGTCGCGGCGCCCGGAACGCGCAGCGCGACCACGCGGCCGTCCTCGTGATTGGCCCAGTCGGTGAAGACCTTGAACTCGCAGTTCTTCACCAGCTCGGCGATGTCGGTGAACTCCATCGCGATGCGCAGGTCCGGCTTGTCCGAACCGTAGCGGCGCATGGCTTCGGCGTAGGTCATGCGCGGGAATTGCGCGGCCAGTTCAACGCCCATCACTTCACGGAACACCGAACGGATCATCTCCTCGGTCAGGTCCTGCACGTCGCGCTCGGACACCCACGCGAACTCCATGTCGAGCTGGGTGAATTCGAGCTGGCGGTCGGCGCGCAGCGCTTCGTCGCGGAAGCAGCGCGCGATCTGATAATAGCGATCGAAGCCGGCCATCATCAGGATCTGCTTGAACAGCTGCGGCGACTGCGGCAACGCGTAGAACTCGCCGTGGTGCATGCGCGCCGGCACCAGGAAGTCGCGCGCGCCTTCCGGCGTGGCCTTGGTCAGGATTGGCGTTTCGATGTCCTGGAAGCCGCGCTCGTCGAGGTAACGGCGCAGCGCCTGCACCAGCTTGATGCGGGTGCGCATCTTGCGCTGCATTTCCGGCGTGCGCAGGTCGAGGTAGCGGTACTGCAGGCGGATGTCCTCACCCGGATTCTCGTGGGCGTGGAACGGCAACGGCTCGGCCTTGTTGAGCAGCTCGATCTTCGTCGCGACCACTTCGACCTGGCCGGTGCGGATCTTGGCGTTGACCGCCTCGCGCTTGCGCACGACGCCGGTGATGCGCAGGCAGTCCTCGTAGCCCACCTGTGCCGCGGCGGCGATCACGGCAGCGTTGACCTCACCCGCGCCCAGCGCCTTGTCCTGGGTCGGCTCGGCCACGATCTGGACGATGCCTTCGTGGTCGCGCAGGTCGATGAAGCACAGGCCGCCGAGGTTACGGGCAACGTCGGCCCAGCCGCACAAAGTGACGGTCTGTCCGATCAGGGCCTCATCGATGAGGCCGCAATAATGGGTACGCATGGGGGCTCCGGGGTAAAACAACGTCCGGCCAAGGGCAGGCCGGAGAACACGTCATTTTAACGGCACCGGCGGGTTACTTGCCCGCGGATCTCAGCCAACGTGGCCGAGGCGGCCATTTCGACCCCGGGGGTCCCATGAACCGCCCGATCAAACCCTGGTTTCTGGCGTTGTGCCTGGCGCTGCTCGCCCTTCCGGCCGCCGCGCAGCAGCGCGCCTATGCGCCGGAAGACCTGCGCAGCCTGTCCTACGAGGACCAAATGCGGGTCATCAGCCGCGAATACGAGGATCAGTCCTACGGGCGCCGGATCCCGGACGACCAGTTGCAGTTCTACCTCGACCAGGTCAACCGCTCGAACTGGCGCTTCAGCCAGATCAAGGCCGATATCGCCGTGTCCCTGGGCGGTTCGCCGACGTCGCCCTCGACCCCGGTCCGCTGCGAGAGCTTCAACGGCCGGGCGCAGGTCTGCAGGGTGCCGTGGAATGGCGACTCGCGACTGCTGCGGCAGCTGTCCAGCGTGCCCTGCGTCGAAGGCCGCAGCTGGCAGTCCCAGCGCGGCCAGGTCTACGTGAGCAACAACTGCCGGGCCGAATTCGCCTCGGCAGGGCCGACGACATTGCCCGGCGGTCCGGTTGGCCAGAGCGTGACTTGCGAGAGTTTCAACAACCAGGCGAGCATCTGCCGCGTGCCCTGGCAGGGCCGGTCGCGTTTGATGCGGCAGTCCTCGGGCAGCCAGCCGTGCATCGAAGGCCAGACCTGGCAATCGCAGAACGGCCAGGTCTACGTCGGTCGCAACTGCCGGGCGGAGTTTGTCGCCCTGGGCACCGTGCAGCCGGTCGCGCCGGCGCCAGGCACGCCGTCGGTGGTGTGCACCAGCGTCGATGCCCGCCCCAAGGGCTGCCAGTGGCCGAGCGGAACCGGCGCGCCGCGCCTGATCCAGCAGCTGTCCAGCCAACCGTGCGTACAGGGTCGGACCTGGGGCTTCACCGGCAGCGCGATCTGGGTCAGCCAGGGCTGCAGCGGGCGCTTTGGTTACTGACGCTGCCTCCACGCCCGCGGGCATATAGAAGGGGCGCTGGCGCGGCCGTTCCGTGCCAGCCCCCGCCGCCGAAACAGCCATGCGAAATTCGTCCTCAAGTTTCCCGTGCGACGGCCGATGTCGTGGCAGGACCCGCATTCGGCGCAGCCGGCCAATGGTCCCGTCCAAGTCAGACCCGGCCCATCCAGGAGCAAGAGCGTCATGGCGACAGTGCCCAAGCAAGCGGTTTGGCTGTTGAGCCTGACCCTGCTGGCGACGCCCATTCTTTCGCCGGCACGCGGCGCAGGCGGCGCGTTCGTCGCGCCGATGATGGCCAGCAGCAGCAGTGGGCAAATGCAGGTTGGCCTGACCCTGCTTGCTCCCGATTCGACCACCACGCAGCCACCCGACCCGGCCAGCCTGGACTTCCCGGCGTCACCGAACGCCGTGCTGTGCCACAGCCCCAACCGCGGTTATCGCGAATGCCGTACGCCGTTCCGCGGCCCGGTGCGGCTGTCGCGTGAGATCACCGGCACCCGCTGCGTCGAAGACCGCAACTGGGGCTGGCGCGATGGCGCGATCTGGGTGGACCAGGGCTGCGGAGCGGTATTCATGCGCATCGGGGTCTGACCCAGCTGCACGCCCGCTCCCGGATGCGCGCCGTCAGGTCTTGGACGGCGGTGCCGGGTCGGCTTTCTTCTCTGCCGGCTTGCTCTCCGACTTGTTCTCCGACGGCTTGCTGTCGCCGCCACCGGAGGACGAGCCTTCGCCGGCGAGGTTGCGCTTCTTGTCGCCGTCCTTCTTGAAGTCGGTCTCGTACCAGCCGCCGCCGGCCAGGCGGAACTGCGGCGCGGTCAACTGGCGGCGCACGTGGGGCTCCCCACAGACCGGGCACTGCGTGGGGTCGGCCTCAGACAGCTTCTGCAGGCGGTCAAAGGCGTGGCCGCAGGCGGCGCACTCGAAGGCATAGATCGGCATGGAGGGGCGAATCGCGAAAGGCAGGCCGGCATTCTGGAGGCAATGGCCGGCTTTTCAAGCATCCGATGGTCGCGAGGCGGCCTGGACGGCCTCGCCGCCAGGCGCTGGCGGCCCGGCCGGGCCCGCCGGCGCAACCGTCGCGACCGGCGTGGGCAGCGGCGCGACGTCGAACGGGGTACGCAGGACCAGCGACGGCAGCAGCGTGTTGAGGAAGGCATACAGCAGCAGCCCGCCGAACAGCGCATCGGGAATCGCAAACCGGTCGTGCAGGATCGTTGCCAGCACCAGGGTGAAGATCAGCGTCGGCATCAGCGCCATCGACACCCGCAGGCTGCTGCCGGGGCTGTCGCGGAACAACCATCGCCGCTGGATCCAGATCACGCCGAACCGCCCCGGCAACACCATGGCGGTGAGCCCCAGGCCCACCAGCAATGCCTCCCACGTCAACGCCCCGGTCGGCACGCGCGCGCCGTTGGCGAAGAAATAGAACGGCACGAAGAACGACGAGAACAACTTGACCGCGTGCATGATGTCGTCCGACGCCAACGCCGGCACACGCGGCCGCAGCAGCCGCGCGAGCAGGCCGGCGATGAAGGCGCCCAGCAGGTATTCCACGCCGATCTTGTCGGTGACATAGGCGGCGACGAAGCCGACCATCACCAGCAGCGAGAACTCCGAACCGGGCGCGTGCGGGACGATCCAGCGGCCCAGCGCGACATAGATCACCGGAGTCAGCGCGACCAGCGCCAGCAAAGTCATCGAGGACGCCCCCAGCTCGATCGGGTTGGACGCCTTGAGCACGAAGAACATCAGCGCCAGCGCCAGCAATTCGCCGGCGATGGCCTTGTTGGTGACCCAGAAGCGGTCCTCTTCGCGCATCTCGAAGCGGTCCAGCGAGTCGACGATGAAACCGGTGGACGAGGTCAGCAGCGCCAGCGCCAGCAGCATCGCCGGCTGCCATTGCAGGCCCAGGAAAAGCCAGGCGAGCCAGGCCACCAGCGCCAGCGTGAGGCAGCGCAGCGCGAGGTAGGTCAACAACTGCCCCACGCCGCGGCGCAGCTGGGTCAGGTCGACTTCCAGGCCGGCATACAGGAACAGCGTGGAGATGCCGAGCGCTGCCAGCAGGTGGATCGCGTCGTTATGCCCGCTCGCCTCCGGCCACGCCAGCATCAGGCCGATGCCGAACGCAAAGCAGGTCAGCGGCGCCGGCACGCGATAGCGCTGCAGCGCCCGCGGCACGATCAGCAGGGCGCAGATCAGCAGCAGGTAGACAAGCTCGTGACTCATCCGCTCTCCTTGTGACCGGCCACGCGCGGATCATCTCGGGCGCGGCCGCGATCCGCAAGCGGACATCCCTTCCCTCAGCCCTCGTACAAGCCCAGCAACGCCTCTTCCGCCTCCGCCAGCTGCGCGGCGATCTGCTCGCGTCGCTTGGCCAACTCGACTGCATCGGTGCCGCCACCGGCGTACTGGTCCGGGTCGGCCAGGTCCATGTCGAGCGTGTGCAGTTTCGATTCCAGTTCGGCAACGCGCGATTCGGCCTGCGCGAGCTTGTGCGCATTGACCTTGACCGCCTTGGCCGCCGGCTTGGCCACGGGCACGGGCGCCGCTGCCGCGACCTTGGCCGGCACCTTGCCGTCTCCGCTGCTGTCGCGGGTGCGCAGCCACGAGGCGTAGGCGTCGAGGTCGCCGTCGAACGGCTGGGCCACGCCGTCGGCGACGCGCCAGAACGTGTCGCAGACCAGGCCGATGAGATGGCGGTCATGGCTGACCAGCACGATCGCGCCCTCGAAGATGCTCAGCGCTTCGGCCAGCGCCTCGCGCATGTCGAGGTCAAGGTGGTTGGTCGGTTCGTCGAGCAGCAGCACGTTGGGTTTGCGCCAGGCGATCAGCGCCAGCGCCAGGCGCGCGCGTTCGCCGCCGGAGAACACGTCGACGTTCTCGAACGCGCGATCACCCGGGAAATTCCACTTGCCCAGGAAGTCGCGCAGCTGTTGCGTGGCGACGCCCGGCGCGATGTCGGCCAGATGGTCGATCGCGGTGGTGCCTTCGCGCAGCGACTCCACCGTGTGCTGGGCGAAGTAGCCGATGCGCAGGTCGGGATGGCCGCCGCGTTCACCGTTGATCAGCGGCAACTCGCCGACCAGCGTCTTCACCAGCGTCGACTTTCCGGCGCCGTTGGGGCCGAGCAGCGCGACGCGATCGCCGGCCTCGAGGATGAAACCGATCTGGTGCAGCACGACATGCGGATTGGAAGCCGGGTCGCCGTAGCCGCAGTCGGCATGGGTCACGCGCAGCAGCGCATGCGGCAGTTTCGCCGGCGCCGGGAACTCGATCCGCAGCGCGCGCTCCACGCGCACCGCCTCGGTGTCGGCCATCTTGGCCAGGCGCTTGACCCGCGACTGCGCCTGCTTGGCCTTGGCCGCGCTGGCGCTGAAGCGGTCGATGAAGCTCTGCAGGTGCGCGCGCTCGGCCTGCACCTTCTCGTGGGTGATCTGCTGCAGGCGCAAGTGCTCGGCGCGCTGGCGCTCGAAGGCGGTGTAGTCGCCGGTGTAGAGCTTGCCCTTGCCGTCGTGCAGATGCAGCGTGTGGGTGGTGATCTCGTCGAGGAACTCGCGATCGTGCGAGATCAGCAGCAGCGTGCCGGGGTACTTGAGCAGCCACTGCTCCAGCCACAGCACCGCGTCGAGGTCGAGGTGGTTGGTCGGTTCGTCGAGCAGCAACAGGTCCGATGGCGTCATCAGCGCACGCGCCAGGTTCAGGCGCACGCGCCAGCCGCCGGAGAACTCCTTGACGGCGCGCTCGTGGGTGTCGGGCGAGAAACCCAGGCCGTGCAGCAGCTTGCCGGCGCGCGCGGTGGCGTCGTAACCGTTGAGTTCCTCCAGGCGGTGATGCGCCTCGGCGACGGCTTCCCAGTCCTCGCGTTCGACCGCTTCGCGTTCGGCGATGATTGCCGCGTGCACGGCGGCATCGCCGGACAGCACGAAGTCGAGCGCGGGATCGTCGAGGGCCGGCGTTTCCTGGGCGACGCTGGCGATGCGCACGCGGGTGGGGATGTCGAGATCGCCGCGATCGGCTTCGACCTCGCCCTGGATGGCGGCGAACAACGACGACTTGCCGGTGCCATTGCGGCCAATCACGCCCACGCGCCAACCGGCATGCAGGGCGAGGTCGACGTTGGACAACAGCAGGCGCTCGCCCCGGCGGAGGGCGAAATTACGGAAGGAAATCACGGGGGGACCAGAGGGATGTCAGAAAACCTGTCTAGTCTAGCGGTTCGGGGGCCCCAACCCGGCTTCGCGTGATGCTCCCGGTGGCGCAAGGCCACCTCCAACGGGCTTTGCGCGCTCGCTGACCCGCGTTTGACACGCTTTGGCGCAATCTGGCGAACGGCCGCGCCCGCATCAGGCCCGGGTTGCATCACCCGCCTCCGGCCCACATCCTGAATGGCAGACCGCAAACGGATACTCGATGCACCATACGTCCCTGATCGCAATCCTCGTGGCCGGCTTCGTGCTGGCGTTCATCTTTGGCTCGCTGGCGCAACGCCTGCGGCTGTCGCCACTGGTGGGCTATCTGTTGGCTGGCGTGATCGCCGGCCCCTTTACACCCGGATTCGTCGGCGACCAGACGCTGGCACCGCAGCTGGCCGAGATCGGCGTGATCCTGCTGATGTTCGGCGTTGGCCTGCACTTCTCGATGCGCGACCTGATGGCGGTCAAGGCGATCGCCCTGCCCGGCGCGATCGCCCAGATCGCCCTGGCGACGGCACTGGGCTGGGGGCTGGCGCTGTTCCTGGGCTGGTCGCACGGCGCCGGCATCGTCTTCGGCCTGTCGTTGTCGGTGGCCAGCACCGTGGTGCTGCTGCGTGCGCTGGAAGAACGGCGACTGGTGGAAACCGGGCGCGGGCGCATCGCGGTCGGCTGGCTCATCGTCGAGGACCTGGCGATGGTGCTGGCGCTGGTGCTGCTGCCGGCATTGGCCGGCGTGCTCAAGGGCGAGGCCGGCGACGCGGTGCAGGTGTGGACGGCGCTGTTCAAGACGTTCGCCAAGGTTGGCGCCTTCGTCGCGTTGATGCTGATCGTCGGGCGGCGGGTGATCCCGTGGATTCTCGAACGCGTCGCCGGCACCGGTTCGCGCGAACTGTTCACCCTCTGCGTCCTGGCGATCGCACTGGGCGTGGCGTTCGGCTCGGCGGCACTGTTCGGCGTCTCGTTCGCCCTGGGCGCGTTCTTCGCCGGGATGCTGCTCAACGAATCGGAGTTCAGCCACCAGGCCGCGACCGAGACACTGCCGCTGCGCGACGCATTCGCGGTGCTGTTCTTCGTCTCGGTCGGCATGCTGTTCGATCCGATGATCCTGGTCCAGCGACCGCTGGAAGTGATCGCGACGTTCCTGATCATCGTCTTCGGCAAGTCGCTGGCCGCCTACGCCATCGTCCGCGCCTTCGGCAAAGCCAATTCCACCGCGCTGCTGATCTCGGCCAGCCTGGCGCAGATCGGCGAGTTCTCCTTCATCCTCGCCGGCCTCGGCCTGCAGCTGGACATCCTGCCCAAGGCCGGCCAGGACCTGGTGCTGGCTGGCGCGCTGCTGTCGATCATCGTCAATCCGCTGCTGTTCGCCTGGCTCGACCGGCGCGAGGCGCGCGAGGCCGCCAACCGCGCGCCGGAACCGGAAGAGCACATTTCGCCGCCGATCCGCCCGGGCCTGAGCAACCACGTCATCCAGATCGGCTACGGCCGCGTCGGCAGCGAACTGGGCCGGCTGCTGACCGATCGCGGCGTGGAGATCGTCGTCATCGACGACGAAGACGATCTGGTCGCGAAGGCGCGCGCCGCCGGCCTGCCGGCGATCCGCGGCAATGCCGCCAACGAGCGCGTGCTGCGCGAGGCCGCGCCGGAGCGCGCGACCATGGTGATGATGGCCATTCCCAATGCGCTGGAGGCCGGCGAGATCATCGCCAAGCTGCGCGAGATCAATCCCGCCCTGACGATCGTCGCGCGCGCCCACAGCGATGCCGAGGTCAAGCATCTGCTCCAGCACGGTGCCGATGCGGCGGTGATGGCCGAGCGCGAACTGGCCCACAGCCTGGCCGAGATGGTGATGGCAACGCCGCAATACCGCGGCGAGCGCCACTTGCCTCCCGCTGCACCGGCCTGAGACCGCCCTGTGGGGGCGTTCACCCATGCGCGGCATGGGCGTGGCCGCCGCGTTCGGCGTTCTTCGTAGCCCATAACAACGGATGCCGTGGCACGCGGTGACGGATGGGAACGGCATGAACAGGATCTGCGCGAGGCTCGGGGCGGCACTGCTCTTCCTCGCGCTCGCCTGCCTGCCACCACTGGCCAGTGCGCAATGCAGCCTGGTCGCACACACCGGCGTCGAGACCACGGTCCACACCGGCGTGCCCACGCTCTCCACCCGCTCCGGTTGGCGCATGGCCGACGACGTCGCGTCGCTGCCACGCGGCGCCGAGGTCCGGGTTTGCCAGACGCGCAAGGTCGGACAGTTCGGCATCGGCACACGCGACTGGCTTCGCATCCAGTTCGACGGCGGAATCAGCGGCTGGGTCTACCTGGGCGCGACCGACATGGGACCAGCGCGCGTCGCAGCGCCGTCCACCGTCGTGCAGGCGTTCTCGCCGATACCCGACGCGTACGCCCGGGACCGCTCCGTTGCTTATGGCACCGACGACGGACTGCCCTGGCACGGGCGTGGCTGGATCCTGATGCTGTCGGTGGTGTTCGTCGTGCTCGGCATCGCCACGCGCCAGGCGTTCGATTCCAGGGGGCCGGTGCCGTTGCGCGACCGCCTTCGCGTCGCCGCCTGCAAGCGGGCGCTACTGGTCGGCCCGCTTGCGATCGTGACGGTGTTGCTGATTGGCGATTTCACCCTCAATGGCGAGACGGCGACGCTGGTATGCCTGCTGATCGCCTTCCAGAGCGGGTTCTTCTGGCAGGTATTGCTGGGGCGGGGCTCGCCGCATCCCCTCTCCCGCATGCGGGAGAGGGGTTCGATCTTCAGGCCTTCGCGAAGGTCAGCTGTCCACCCGCGGCATCCACCTTCACGGTATCGCCGCTGACGAACTCGCCGGCGAGGATCTTCTGCGCCAGCGGGTTTTCCAGTTGCTGCTGGATCGCGCGCTTGAGCGGCCGCGCGCCATAGACCGGATCGAAACCGACATTGCCGAGCAGGTTCAGCGCGCTGTCGGTGAGTTCCAGGCCCAGCCCGCGCTCGCCCATGCGCTTGTCCAGCCCGCCGATCTGGAAGCGCGCGATCTGGCGGATCTGCGCCTTGTCCAGCGGATGGAACACCACGATGTCGTCGAGGCGGTTGATGAACTCCGGGCGGAAATGCGCCTGCACCACGCCCATCACCGCCGCCTTCATCTGCGTGTAGGCCTCGGCCGAGCCGTCGCCGGCAAGCTCCTGGATCTGGTGCGAGCCCAGGTTGCTGGTCATCACGATCACGGTGTTGCGGAAATCGACCGTGCGGCCCTGGCCGTCGGTGAGGCGGCCGTCGTCGAGCACCTGCAGCAGGATGTTGAACACATCCGGGTGCGCCTTCTCGACTTCGTCGAGCAGGATCACGCTGTAGGGGCGGCGACGCACCGCCTCGGTGAGGTAACCACCCTCTTCATAACCGACATAGCCCGGGGGCGCGCCGACCAGGCGGCTCACCGAATGCTTCTCCATGAACTCGCTCATGTCGATGCGCACCATTGCATCGCTTGAATCGAACAGGAACTCGGCCAGCGCCTTGCACAGCTCGGTCTTGCCCACGCCAGTGGGGCCCAGGAACAGGAACGAGCCGCTGGGACGATTGGGATCCGACAGCCCGGCGCGCGAGCGGCGCACCGCATCGGACACGACCTTGATGGCCTCGTCCTGGCCGACCACGCGCGTGTGCAGGTGCTCTTCCATGCGCAGCAGCTTCTCGCGCTCGCCTTCGAGCATCTTCGCCACCGGGATTCCGGTCCAGCGCGAGACCACCTGGGCGATTTCTTCAGCGGTGACCTTGTCCTGCAGCAGGGTGAAGCCCTTGGTCTCGGCTTCCTGCGCGGCCTTGAGCTGCTTCTCCAGCTCAGGCAGGCGGCCGTACTGGATCTCGCTCATCGCGGTGAAATCCTGGCGGCGCTGCGCGGCTTCCAGGTCGAGCTTGGCCTGCTCGATCTGCTCCTTGATGCGCGTGGCGCCCTGCAGCATGGCCTTCTCGGCCTTCCACACCTCTTCCAGGTCGTTGAACTCGCGTTCGAGCCTGGCGATTTCCTCTTCGAGGTCGGCCAGGCGCTTCTTCGACTCGGCGTCCTTCTCCTTCTTCAGCGCCTCGCGCTGGATCTTGAGCTGGATCAGGCGACGCTCCTTGCGGTCGAGTTCCTCGGGCTTGGAGTCGATCTCCATGCGGATCCGCGAGGCGGCCTCGTCCATCAGGTCGATGGCCTTGTCGGGCAGCTGCCGGTCGCTGATGTAGCGATGCGACAGCGTCGCCGCGGCGACGATCGCCGGATCCGTGATCTCCACGCCGTGATGCACCGCGTAGCGTTCCTTGAGGCCGCGCAGGATGGCGATGGTGTCCTCCACCGTGGGCTCGCCGACGAACACCTTCTGGAAGCGGCGCTCCAGCGCGGCATCCTTTTCGATGAACTGGCGGTACTCGTTGAGCGTGGTCGCACCGATGCAGTGCAACTCGCCGCGCGCGAGCGCCGGCTTGAGCATGTTGCCCGCATCCATCGCGCCTTCGGCCTTGCCGGCGCCGACCATCGTGTGCAGCTCATCGATAAACAGGATGATCTGGCCTTCGTTCTTGGACAGGTCGTTGAGCACGGCCTTGAGCCGCTCCTCGAACTCGCCGCGGAACTTGGCGCCGGCGATCAGCGCGCCCATGTCCAGGCTCAGCACGCGCTTGCCGCGCAGGCCTTCGGGCACCTCGCCGTTGATGATGCGCTGGGCCAGGCCCTCGACAATCGCGGTCTTGCCCACGCCGGGCTCGCCGATCAGCACCGGGTTGTTCTTGGTCCGGCGCTGCAGCACCTGCACGGTGCGACGAATCTCTTCATCGCGGCCAATGACCGGATCGAGCTTGCCGCTCTCGGCGCGTGCGGTCAGGTCGATGGTGTACTTCTCCAGCGCCTGGCGCTGGTCCTCGGCGTTCTCGGATTGCACGGTTTCGCCTCCACGCAGTTTTTCGATCGCCGCTTCAAGCTTCTGCTTGCTGGCGCCGGCCGCCTTCAGGGCGCGACCGGTCTCGCCACTGTCGTCGAGTGCGGCGAGCAGGAACAGTTCGCTGGCGATGAAGGCATCGCCGCGCTGCTGGGCCAGCTTGTCGGTGACATTGAGCAGCCGCGCCAGGTCATTGCCGACGCTTATGTTGCCGGCCTGGCCGCTGACCTTTGGCAGCTTCTCCAGCGCTTCGCCGAGGCGTTCGCGCAGCAGTGGAACATTGACGCCGGCCTGCGCCAGCAGCGGTCGCGTGCTGCCGCCGCTTTGTTCCAGCAGGGCGGTCAGCAGATGCACCGGTTCGATCACACTGTGGTCGCGGCCGACCGCCAGCGATTGCGCGTCCGCCAGCGCCTGCTGGAAACGCGATGTCAGTTTGTCCATTCGCATGGATGGGTTTCCCTCTCGATTCTGGGCGGCCGCATCGATCTGCGCGGCCGCAATGGCCATCAGATGCGGGCCGATCAGGCGCGATTCAAGCGCGCGGCAGGCGCGTCCACCTGATGCTTACATGCTCTTGTTCACAATGGCGTGTATGACTTCGCAGCGCCCCCACCTGCCGCTGCCGCCGGCGGTCGCGCCCGACTGGGCCTTGTTTCTCGATGTCGACGGCACCCTGCTCGATTTCGCCGATGCCCCCGGCGACGTCGCGGTCGAGGCAAGCCTGATCGACACACTGGCGATCCTGCACGGCCGCCTCGACGGCGCGCTGGCGCTGGTAAGCGGTCGCCGCCTGGCCCAGCTCGACGAGTTGTTCGCACCCCTGCACCTGCCTGCCGTCGGGCTGCACGGGCTGGAGCGCCGCGACGACGGCCACCTGCACCAGCACGCGCGCGCACCGGCGCTCGATGCGGTCCTGGCGTCGGCGCGGGCCCTGGCCGCCAAGTACCCCGGCGCACGCGTCGAGGACAAGGGCGTTGGCCTGGCGCTGCACTGGCGCGGCGCGCCGGCCGCCGAGGAGCCGCTGCACGAGTTCGCCACCTCGGCCCTGATCGACCTTCCCGGCTACCACCTGCAGCCCGGCAACCGCGTCATCGAGCTGCGTCCCGATGGCGCGCACAAGGGCGCTGCGGTGCTCGACCTGCTGGCGTTGCCGCCATTTCACGGACGCCGCCCGGTGTTCGTCGGCGACGACCTCACCGACGAGCACGGATTCACCGCGGTCGGCTGCCACGGCGGTTTTGGCGTGCTGGTTGGCGCGCGCCAGCCCAGCGCGGCGCGCTATGGACTGCACGACCCGTCGTCGGTGCGCGGTTGGCTCGAGGATTCGATCGCGTGCATCGCCTCGCGCGCATGACCGCGCCGGGCGCCCGCCGCCTCCCCTTCCCCGCCTTGGAGTACGGATGACTTCGCCCGCAAACCTGCAGTCCAGCCTCGACCTGGGCCTGATTGGCAACGGCAGCATCGCCGCTCTCATCGACGCGCGCGCCCGCATCGTCTGGGGCTGCGTGCCGGCATTCGACGGCGATCCGACCTTCTGCGCACTGCTGTCGCCGCGCCGGCACGAAGGCGGCGACTACGTCATCGAGCTGGAGGACTGCGTCTCCAGCGAACAGGAATACCTGCTCAATACCGCGGTGATCCGCACGGTCCTGCGCGACAGCAAGGGCGGCGCGATCGAGATCATCGACTTCGCCCCGCGCTGGCACCAGAACGAGCGCTTCTATCGCCCCGTGATGCTGCTGCGGCGCGTGCGGCCGATGTCGGGCCTGCCGCGCGTGCGCATCCGCCTGCGCCCGCTCGCCGACTACGGCGCCAGCCAGCCCGAGACCACCTGGGGCAGCAATCACATCCGCTACCTCATTCCCGGCTTCACCCTGCGCCTGACCAGCGATGTGCCGGTGCGCCTGATCCGCGACTCGCTGCCGTTCGTGCTCGACCGCGACCTGCACCTGGTGCTGGGTCCCGACGAGACATTGACCCAGCCGGTGGCGACGTTCGTGCGCCAGTCCGAAGAGAAGACCATCGCCTACTGGCGCGACTGGGTGCGCTATCTGTCGATCCCGCTGGAGTGGCAGGACGCGGTGATCCGCAGCGCGATCACGCTGAAGTTGTGCCAGTACGAGGAAACCGGCGCGATCGTGGCGGCGATGACCACCTCGATCCCCGAGGCGGCCAACACCGTGCGCAACTGGGACTACCGCTATTGCTGGCTGCGCGACTCGGCCTTCGTGGTGCGCGCGCTCAATCGCCTGGGCGCCACGCGCAGCATGGAGGACTACCTGCGCTACGTCGCCAATGTCGCCGCCACCGACGGCGCGCTGCAACCGCTGTACGGCATCGGTTTCGAACGCGAGCTGGCCGAGTCGGAAGTCGAATCGCTGGCCGGCTATCGCGGCATGGGCCCCGTTCGCCGCGGCAACCTGGCGTGGCTGCAGGCGCAGCACGATGTCTACGGCAGCGTGGTGCTGGCGGCGACGCAGCTGTTCTTCGACCAGCGCCTGACGCGCATGGGCGATGCGGCCATCTTCGCGCGCATTGAACCGCTCGGCGAGCTGGCGTACTCGCTGCACGACCAGCCGGACGCCGGCCTGTGGGAATTCCGCGGCCGCGCCGAGGTCCACACCTACTCCAGCGTGATGTGCTGGGCCGCCTGCGACCGCCTGGCGAAGATCGCGGTGCACCTGAATCTGGCGCCGCAGGTGAAGTACTGGCGCCAGCGCGCCGACGAAATGCACGCGCGCATCACCGAGCACGCCTACAACAGCGAGCTGGGGCATTTCGTCGAGGCCCTCGACGGCAACCGCCTGGACGCGTCGCTCCTGCTGCTGGCCGACCTGGGTTTCGTCAAGGCCGACGATCCGCGCTTCGTGCGCACCGTGGAGGCGATCGGCAAGGGGCTGCGCCGCGGTGACGCGCTGTTCCGCTACGTCGCGCCTGACGACTTCGGTTCGCCGGAGACCAGCTTCACCATCTGCACGTTCTGGTACATCGACGCGCTTGCCTCCATTGGCCGCCACGAAGAAGCGCGGACACTGTTCGAACGCATCCTGGCGCGACGGAACCCGCTGGGACTGTTGTCGGAGGACCTGGAGTTCGGCGGCGGCGAGGCCTGGGGCAATTTCCCGCAGACCTATTCGCACGTCGGCCTGATCAACGCGGCCATGCGATTGTCGCGGCCCTGGCAGGACGCGGCATGAGTGGGTGCGGGTCGACGCAGGTGCGGGCATGAGTCGCCTGGTCGTCGTTTCCAACCGCGTCGCCCTGCCCGGCGTTGACAGCGCCGGGGGCCTCGCCGTGGCCTTGCAGGCGGCTCTGGAAGAGACTGGCGGCTTGTGGTTCGGGTGGAGCGGCAAGATCGACCCCGAAGCCTCCGGCAAAGTGCACGAGATCGAGAGCGGCAACATCCGCTACGTGACCGTCGACCTGTCCAAGCGCGACCACGACGACTACTACAACGGCTTCGCCAACCGCACACTGTGGCCGTTGCTGCACTTCCGCGTCGACCTGGTCGACTACAGCCGGGCCACGTACGCCGCGTACCGCCGCGTCAACGCCATGTTCGCCGAGAAGCTGGCGCCGCTGCTGCGCGACGACGACCTGGTCTGGGTGCACGACTACCACCTGATCCCGATGGCCAAGCTCCTTCGCGAACTGGGCGTGCGCTGCAAGCTGGGCTTCTTCCTGCACGTGCCGATGCCGTCGTCGGACCTGCTGGCGGCGTTGCCGCAGCATCAACGCCTGTTCGAGGGCCTGTCGTCGTATGACCTGATCGGCTTCCAGACCGGGCGCGACCTGGAACGCTTCCAGGACTACGTGCGCCTGTTCGGGCGCGGCCGGGTGATCGAGAACGGCGTGCTCGAAACCGAACGTGGCCGCCGCCTGCGCGCGGGTGCCTTCCCGATCAGCATCGACACGGCCAACATCGCCAGCCAGGCGGCAGTCGCGATTGGCAAGCCGGCCGTTCGCCGCTTGGCGGCGAGCCTGTCCGGACGGGCGCTGGCAATAGGCGTGGACCGCCTGGATTATTCCAAGGGCCTGCCGGAACGCTTCCGCGCCTTCGGCCGCTTCCTCAAGCACCACCCAGAGCAGCGCGGCAAGCTGACCTATCTCCAGATCGCCCCGGTCTCGCGCGGCGAGGTCGTCGAGTACCAGCAACTGCGCAGCGAGCTGGAACAACTGGCCGGGCACATCAACGGCGCCCACGCCGAACCGGACTGGACCCCGGTGCGCTACGTCAACCGCAATTACCCGCACCCCTCCCTCACCGGCTTCTACCGCCTGGCCCGCGTCGGTCTTGTCACGCCGTTGCGCGACGGCATGAACCTGGTGGCCAAGGAATTCGTGGCGGCGCAGAACCCCGAAGATCCGGGCGTGCTGGTGCTGTCGACCTTCGCCGGTGCAGCGCGCGAGCTCGACACCGCCCTGCTGGTCAATCCCTACGACCTCGATGGCGTCGCCGATGCGGTCGCCGCGGCGATGACGATGCCGCTTGGCGAACGCCGCGAGCGCTGGCAGTCGATGATGACGCTGCTGAAGGAACATGACATCACGGCGTGGCGCCGCAGCTACCTCAATGCACTGCGCGATGGCTGAGCCTTCCTGAGCGGATGGTGCAGGAGCACCTGCACCATCCGCATTGACGGTTACGGTACCGTCGTCAGGTGGCGTCGAACTGCTGCTCCGCGCGTTCGGCCTCGCACGAACGCAGGACGACGCCGCCGGCGACGGGAGCCTCGACATCCAGGCAAGCGCCGTAAGGCTGCGCCACCGGACCCAACCGGATCTGCCCTTCCTTCAGGGACCACTGCTGATAGAAGGTCTCATTGCAGGGACGCAACTCCACCTGCGCCGGATAGGTGCCTGGCTTCGCTTCCAGGCAACGACCGCCAATGCGAAGCGATGAGCTGACAAAGGTGAAGTCCTGATCCTTTTCGGTGCTGCAGGGAAGCAACTGCAACTTGTCCCCGGTTGCGGCCAGGCAACCGCCCGTGGATTGGCTCGTGAGTGTCAGTTCGCGCGGTGGGGCGTCGTTGACTTCTGCGATGGCCTTGATCAGATCGGGCCCGGGAAAGTCGGCGAATACAAATCCCACGTAGCCGGGACGCTCCTTGCGAATGTAGTCGCGGGTCAGGGTGTTCGTGCCCTCGTAGGCGATGGTGCACCGACGCGGCAGGCAGTTGACGCGCGGGAAGTCCGGAAAAGTGGAGTTGTCGCCTTTGCGGGCAGTTCGCCCGGTCGAGAGACGGTTCGCATTGGACTTCGCCGATGCATGACCGCTGGCCACGAAGTACGGGAATGCGCCACCGGATGCGGAAAGGTAGTTCATGATCGAGGGCCCCTGCTCCGGGCTGGCCTTCGCCCGTGCCAGCTGCCCCTTCACCCGCTGCCACTTCGTGTAGAGCTCCCAGTTGCTGCCGACATTGAACTCGTCCTGGATGTTGAAGGTGCCGTAGCCCAGGCCGAAGTTGCGCGACGTCTTGAAGTCAACCAGGAAAACCAGCTTGCCGCGCAGGTCGTCCAGGCGGGTCTGCATGCCGTTTTCGGGCACCGCGATGATCGACTTGTACCTGTCGAAATACGTCTGGAAGGTGGCTTCGAAGCTTCGGTTGTTCCTGGCGGGCTTGTACTCCTCCTTCACCCGCACGAACACCATCTCGGTGGGGTAGGTGCGCAGGAACGTCTGGATCTCGTTGAGCGCGTCGCCGAAGAACTTCTCCTGGAACACGGGCCCGTGATGCAGCGCGAAGACGTTGTCGATATGCCGCAGGCGCAGGTCGAGCAGGCGGATGCCGCCGTTGAGTTGCTGCGTCAGCGAGAGCGTCTGGTCCTGGGCGATCTGTCCGCCATGCAGCGCGGCCGAACCGTGGGTGCCAGGCAGGCTGAGGCTGCGGATGGTGCGTTCACCATCGATCTCCGCCATCCACTTCGTCATCCCTGGCAGGTTCGTGGTTTCGTGGCGGTAGGCACCGTCTTTGTGCGCGGCCGCCTGGGTCGCCAGGCAACCGATCAGCGGTACGAGGAGGGTCGGGAGCAGGCGTCGCGGGAGTGCGTGCCGGGCCCTTGTCGGCTTGTTCATGTTCATCCCTGAAACAGTGTGTGGACTTGCAGTCTAGGTAACGGACCGCAGGCAACACTCAGGGATTGGCGCTATGCGGACCTCGGAGGACCCCTCACTTCGGATGCGATCAATCCCGCGCCGTTGGCTGCAGAATCTCGACCCAGTAGCCATCAGGGTCCTTGATGAAGGCGATGTCCTTCATCCGTCCGTCGCTGAGGCGCTTCTGGAAGGGCACACCCAGCTGCTCGAAACGCGCGCAGGCGGTCTCCACGTCGGGCACCGACACGCAGATGTGGCCGAACCCGCGTGGCTCGCTGTTGCCGTCGTGGTAGGCGAAGCCGGCGTCATCCTGCGTGCCATGGTTGTGGGTCAGCTCGAGCACGCCGCGCTGGCTCAGCAGCCATTCGCCGCGTGCCGGCTCCGCGGCCGGGATCTGCGCCGGATCGTCGACCAGCACCAGGAAGTACAGGCTGAACTTCGCTTCGGCGAAGTCGCGCCGCCGAACCAGCGTGAAGCCGAGCACGCGCGTGTAGAAATCCAGCGACCGGGTGACGTCTTTCACCCGCAGCATCGTGTGGTTGAACACGAACTGCCGCGTGGACGCGTTGCGCTGGGCGCTGACGCCGGGAATGGCATTGAGCTCGTCTTGCAGGGACATCGCAACACTCGTCAGAAAATGAGGATGTGGATTCTAGTCGGGCCACGATGACCGCGACATCAATGCGCCGCGTCCGGCGAATCGACGGGGACCGCGTCGCGCTGCAGCGACAGCAACGCCAGCAGCGCGGCGAGCGCGACGTAAGCGCCCGCGAACTGCCACGACAACACGCGCGGAAGTCCTTCCAGCGTCCACGGCCAGTAGATGCCGCCCTGCGGATGCACCGAATGGATCAGCCCGAACAGTGTCAGCGCCGCGCCTGCCAGAAGAAACGCGCTCGCGCGCAGCAGGCGCCCGTCAACCATCGCCGCCACTGCCGACGTCCAGATCATCGCGGTGATGATGAAACCGTTGCCGAGGGTGATGATCACCGCCATTTCCGGCAGACCGTGGCCGTCGCTGGTGGACATCAGCCGGGCGAAATTCTCCGGCGCGATCCAACCCGGATTGCCGACCTTGATCGCCAGCATGTATGCCACCGACGGCAGGAATCCCAGCACCATCGCCGTGGCATGGCGCCGCGGCGTGGCCTGGAACGCCTGCGTGGTGATGTCCAGCGCGACGTAGACGATGATCGGCGCCAGCACCGCCAGCGGCAGCCACTGCACCAGCCCCGAAACCAGGCCGAGCATGCCGCCAAGGCCGATGAACAAGCCGGTCAGCAGCGTGTAACCGCTGCGCGCGCCCATGTGCTTGTAGGCCGGCTGGCCGATGTAGGGTGTGGTCTGCGCGACGCCGCCGCAGAAACCGGCGACCAGCGTCGAGAACGCTTCGGCCAGCAGGATGTCGCGGGTGCGGTAGTCGTCACCGGCAGCGCGCGCGCTCTCGCTGACGTTGATGCCGCCCACCACCATCAACAGGCCGAACGGCAGCAACAGCGGCAGGTACGGCACCGTTGCCGGCAGGCCTTCCAGGAAGCCCAGCGTCGGCCACGGCAGCACCAGGCGCAGTGGCGCCGGTTCGGGCCAGTGGAACCCCGGCGCCAGCCCGGCCGCGCCAAGTGCGTAGTAAAGAACAGTGCCGAAGACGAAGGCGACGAACACGCCCGGCAGCCGCACCGGCAGGCGCCCCTTCGCGATCAGCACATACAGCAACAAGCCGAGCGTGACGAAGCCGACCACCGGCGAGCGCAGCGCCTCGACCAATGGCAGGAAGCCCATCAGCACCAGCGCGATGCCGGCGATCGAACCAAGCAGGCCGGCGCGCGGAATCAGCCGCGTGACTGCATCACCGGCAAAGGACAGCACGAACTTGAGCACGCCCATCACCACCAGCGAGGCCATGCCGAGTTGCCAGGTGGCGATCGCCGCGGCGTGCTCGTCCATGCCCTGCTGCTTGAAGGCGACGAAGGCCGGGCCGAGCACCAGCAACGCCATGCCGATGCTGGTGGGCGCGTCCAAGCCGAGCGGCATCGCGGTGACGTCGTCGCGACCGGTCCTGGCGGCCAGGCGGCGCGCCATCACGGTGTAGATCAGATTGCCAACCAGCACGCCGAATGCGGTGCCCGGGAACATCCGCGCGAACACGACCTCGGCCGGAAAGCCGAAGATGCCGATCAGCGCCGCGGCGATGAATCCCAGGATCGACAGGTTGTCGACGACCAGGCCGAAGAAACCGTTGAGGTCGCCGGCAACGAACCAGCGGCGGGAAGGTGCATGGGAGTTGGCCAAGGCATCGGCTCCGGAAGGATCGGGGCATCGTAGCCGAGCGACTGCCCGTGCAGGCATGACCTTTCGTTCTGGTGCCCGATCAATCGATCACCGCGACGACGTCATTCGACGTCCAGCCATCCCCGGTAGTGCACCACCAGCCCGACCCCCGGCAGCTTCGCGGCAACATCGAAGCGGTAGCGATGGTCGCGCTCGTACTCGCGCGCGGTGACCCCGGCGAACCAGCGCAGGGGCAGCGGCAGGCCCAGCGCGCTGACCCTGGCGACATGCCAGACCACCGCAGGTCCGGCGCCGGGCAGTTGCTCCACATCGAGGCGGAACGCAAAAACGAGCAGGCCCAGGCGCTCGCGCAGCAGCGACCCGCTTGCCCACAAGCGCGAACGCATCGCCTTGCCGGCAAACACCCGCGCCCAGCGTTCGCCGGTCGCATCAGCGTCGATCTCGACCTTGATGCTGCCGCGGCCCGGCGCCGGCAGTTGCGCCGCCCAGGCGCACAGCCGGGACAAGATTCCGCTGCCGCGATCGACTTCGACCTTGCCGTGGTAGCGGCGGCAACCACTACGGTCGTGCAGCGCGCGCAGGGTCGGCGGCAGTTGATCGAACCGCGCGGCAAGAAGTTGTCGGTACAACGACTGCGGCGCGGTGATGGTCATTTGCCCGGTTCGATCCAGATCAGGGAGGCCATGCGGCCGCCGCGCTGGTCGCGGCGGTGCGAGAAGAAGCGGTCCGGCTCGGCGATCGTACACAGGCCGCCGCCGTGGATCCGGCCGGCATCGATGCCGACCGCTTCCAGCCGGCGCCGGGCCAGCGCGTACAGGTCCACGCGCCAATGGTGCGGACGGGTGCTGACGAAAGCGCTGCCGGCGCTCCAGTCGCGCGAGACGAACGCGTCGTACACCTCTTCGCCGATTTCGTAGTGCTGCGGCCCGGCGGCAGGGCCGAGCCACGCATGCAGGCGCTGTGGCGGCGTGCGCATGGCGGCGACGGTGTTCTCGAGAACGCCGCCGACAAGTCCACGCCACCCGGCATGCGCGGCGCCGACCTCGCTGCAATCCTCTGCGCAGAAAAGCACGGGCATGCAGTCGGCGGTGAGGATGGCCAGGACCGTGCCGGCGGTGGAGGTCACTGATGCGTCTGCTTCGGCCTCATCTTCTTCGGTACGGCCGAAGCGGGCCACATCGACGCCGTGCACCTGGCGCAACCAGCACGGTTCCGAAGGCAGCCGCGCAGCCTCCCGCAACAGCGCCCGATTGCGCAGCACCGCCGCGGGCTCATCGCCGGCCCGCAGGCCGAGGTTGAGGTCATCGAATGGCGGCTGCGACACGCCCAGACCGTGCCTCAGCGTGGTGAAGGCCCGCACCGATGCCGGCAGCGGCCAATGCGCCTCCAGCCAGGGGGCCGGCACCCTCAGCGCTCCCGCGCGGCCGCGGCTGCGGTGTCGTCGTGAAGCGCCTTGACCAGCTCGCGCAGGTCGTCGGGGACGGGGGCGGTGCAGCGCACCTTCTCGCCGGTCACCGGGTGCACGAACTCCAGCGTCTCGGCGTGCAGCGCCTGGCGCTTGAAAGCGCGCAGCGTCGCGATCAGCTCCTCGGTCGCGCCCTTGGGCAGCTTCAGCGGGCCGCCGTACAGCGGATCGCCGACGATGGGGTGCTTGAGGTGCGCCATGTGCACGCGGATCTGATGGGTGCGGCCGGTTTCAAGGCGGCATTCCAGCAGCGTGTGCGCGCGGAAGCGTTCGCGCAGGCGGAAATGGGTGACCGCGTCGCGGCCGTCCTCGCGCACGGCCATGCGGATGCGGTCGCGCGGGTGTCGGTCGATCGGCGCATCGGCCGTGCCGCCCGATACCAGCGAACCCAGCACCACGGCCACGTACTGGCGGTGGACTTCGCGCGAGGACAACTGCTCGATCAGCGCGGTATGCGCCGGCAGGGTCCGCGCCACCACCATGACGCCCGAGGTGTCCTTGTCGAGGCGATGGACGATACCGGCCCTGGGCAGGGTGTTGAGGGAGGGGTCCCGGTGCAGCAGGGCATTGACCAGGGTGCCGGCCGGATTGCCGGCGCCCGGGTGGACCACCAGCCCGGCCGGCTTGTTGATCACGATGACGTGCTCGTCCTCGAAAAGGACGTCCAGGGCGATGTCCTCGGGCTCGGAATGGGTCTGGACCTCGAGCGCGGCATGGAGGGTGACCGCCTCGCCGCCACGGACCGGATCGCGCGGGCGGACCTCGCGGCCGTCCAGGCGGGCGTCGCCGGACTTGATCCAGGAAGCCAGCCGGGACCGGGAAAAATCAGGGAAAAGCTCGGCCAGGACCGCGTCGAAGCGGCGCCCGGCGGCGCTGTCCGGGACGGTGGCACGGAGGGGCGTGGCGGAATTGTTCATCGGAGGGGAAGGATTCAGGGCTGCCGCGCAGGGGCTGCTATTATCCGACCTTCGTACCTTCGGCGCCCGTGTACCTGCCATGACCCTACGCTCTGCCCCTTCGCGCCTGCTGGCGCTGCTGCTGATCGTCGCTTTTGCTGGAGTGGGCTGTAGCAAGTTCAAGAACAAGGACGCCGATGAAGGCGTGCCGGTCGAGCAGCTCTACGAGAAAGCCCACAAGTCGATGACCAACGGCAACTGGTCGGCAGCCGAGACCACGTTCAAGCGCCTGGTCGCCCAGTACCCGTACGGCCCCTACACCGAGCAGGCCCTGGTGGAGACCGCGTACGCCCAGTACAAGTCGGGCAAGCACGATGACGCGATCAGCAGCATCGACCGCTTCATCCGCACGTATCCGACGCACAAGAACATCGCGTACATGTACTACCTGCGCGGCCTGTCCAACTCCAGCCGCGACACGGTGTTCCTGCAGCAGGTCTGGACGCTCGACGCCAGCCGCCGCGACCTGGCCACGCCGCTGCAGGCATTCAACGACTTCTCCATCGTCGCTGACCGCTATCCCAACAGCCGCTACGCCGAGGATGCGCGCACCCGCATGCGCGGCCTGCGCGACATGTTCGCCCGCCACGAGCTCGACACGGCCCTGTACTACCTGCGCCGCACCGCCTACGTGGGTGCGATCGAGCGCGCCAAGTACCTGCTCGAGACCTACCCGCAGAGCCAGTACCAGAACGACGCCGTTGCCACCCTGGCCGCTGCCTACGAAGGTCTTGGCAACCAGGCGCTCGCCGCCGACGCCAAGCGCGTGCTGCAGCAGAACGATCCGAACCACCCGTATCTGGCGGGCAAGTGGCCGGACTACCCGAGCAACTTCCGCAAGCTCAACCCGTTCGCGGGCGAGAAGTCGGCGCTGGACAACGACTGACCGGGTCGTCGGGATGCAAACGAAAACGCCGCCTCCGGGCGGCGTTTTTGCATCTGGCCCCTAGCCCCGATACCCGTTGCTGATCGGGTAGCGCCGCTCGCGACCAAACGCGCGTCGCGACACCTTCGGTCCCGGGGCGGACTGGTGGCGCTTCCACTCGCTGATCCGCACCAGACGCAGCACTCGCTCGACGGTGGCCGCATCGAAGCCGGCAGAGACGATCTCGTCGTACGACTGCTCCTGGTCGACATGGCGCAGCAGGATCGCATCGAGCACGTCGTAGGGCGGCAACGAGTCCTGGTCCTTCTGGTTCTCGCGCAACTCGGCCGAAGGCGGGCGATCGATCACCGCCTGCGGAATGACGCGATCGCCGACCGTGTTGCGCCAGCTCGCCAGTGCGAACACCTCGGTCTTGTACAGGTCCTTCAGCGGCGCATAGCCACCGCACATGTCACCGTAGATGGTGGCGTAACCGACCGCGTACTCGCTCTTGTTGCCGGTGGTCAGCAGCAGCCCGCCGAACTTGTTGCTCATCGCCATGAGCAGCGCACCGCGCGTGCGCGATTGCAGGTTCTCTTCCGTGGTATCGACGGGGCGATCAGCGAAGTGCTCGGCCAAAGCGTCCAGATACCCCTGGAATGGCTTCTCGATTGGCACGGTCAGCAGGCGCACGCCCTGCATCTGGCATTGCTCGACGGCCAGGTCGTTGGACAGGTCGGCGGTGTAGCGAGACGGCATGCGCACGGCGGTGACGTTGCCGGCACCGAGTGCATCCACGGCAACGGCCAGCACCAGCGACGAATCGATGCCACCGGACAGACCCAGCCATACCTTCTCGAAACCGTTCTTGCGGCAATAGTCGCGGGTGCCGCGCACCACGGCGCGCCAGGCCAGCGCATCGCGGCTCTCGTCGCCGTCTTCCATCCATTCCACCGCTTCGAAGCGGCGCGTGTCGGCATCGAAATCCACCACCAGCCACTGGTCGGTGAAGGCGGCCGCCGCCGGATGCACCGTGCCATCGCCGTCGGCAACCACGGAGCCGCCATCGAACACCAGCGCGTCCTGGCCGCCAACGCCATTGAGATAGACCAGGCCGACGCCGGTTTCCTGCACGCGCTGGGCCAGCAGCATGTCGCGCTCGGCATGCTTGTCGCGCTCGAACGGCGATGCATTGGGCACCAGCACCAGCTCGGCGCCGGCGGCGACCGTGCTGGCCAGCGGCTCGGCGAACCACAGGTCCTCGCAGATGATCAGCCCGACCTGGACGCCGTCGACATCGAACACGCAGTCTTCGCGGTCCGGGTCGACATCGAAATAGCGGCGCTCGTCGAAAACCGCGTAGTTGGGCAGCTCGCGCTTGCGATAGGTGTGCGAGACATGGCCGTCGCGCAGCACGCTGGCGGCGTTGTAGACCACGCTGCCGGCGGCCTGGGGCCAGCCGACGACCGCGACGATGCCCTGGGTGGATGCCGCGACGCGGTTGATCGCCGCTTCGCAATCGGCCAGGAAGCCCGGGCGCAGCAGCAGGTCCTCGGGTGGATAGCCGCTCAACGCCAGCTCGGGGAACAGCACGACATCGGCGCCGTACTCGTCGCGCGCCTGCGCGATCATCTGCGCGATGCGCTCGGCGTTCTGGTGGACCGCGCCGACCGGGAAATCGAACTGGGCCAGGGCGATGCGAAGCGGATTGGACATCGAAGTGCCACCTGCTCTGAAACCCTCCCGCGGCAGCGGAGAGGGCTGGGAATAGAGCTGCATTCTCCCAGAAAAAGAAAAAGGCCACCCGAAGGTGGCCTCTTTCACAACGCTGGCAACCGGCGGATTACTTCGCCAGGCGCTTGGCGATCGCCGCGCCGAGGTCGCCCGGCGACTTCACCGTGGTCACGCCGGCCTTTTCCATCGCCGCGAACTTGCCTTCGGCCGTGCCCTGGCCGCCCGAGGCGATCGCACCGGCGTGGCCCATACGCTTGCCCTTCGGCGCCGAAGCGCCGGCGATGAAGCCGACGACCGGCTTGGTCACGTACTTGCTGATGAACTCGGCCGCTTCTTCCTCGGCCGAACCGCCGATCTCGCCGACCATGATGATGCCCTCGGTCTGCGGGTCTTCCTGGAACAGCTTCAGCGCGTCGATGAAGTTGGTGCCGTTGATCGGGTCGCCGCCGATGCCGATGCAGGTCGACTGGCCCAGGCCCACGTCGGTGGTCTGCTTGACCGCTTCATAGGTCAGCGTGCCCGAACGCGAGACGATGCCGATCTTGCCCGGCATGTGGATGTGGCCCGGCATGATGCCGATCTTGCACTCGCCCGGGGTGATGACGCCCGGGCAGTTCGGACCGACCAGCACGACGTCCTCGAAACCCTTGAGGGTGTTCTTGACGCGCAGCATGTCGAGCACCGGGATGCCCTCGGTGATGCAGACGATGACCTTGATGCCGGCATCGGCCGCTTCCAGGATCGCGTCGGCCGCGAACGGCGGCGGCACGTAGATGACCGAAGCGTCGGCGCCGGTCGCATTGACCGCGTCGCGCACGGTGTTGAAGACCGGCAGGCCAAGGTGCTGCGTGCCACCCTTGCCCGGGGTCACGCCACCGACGACCTTGGTGCCGTAATCGAGCATCTGCTCGGCGTGGAAGGTGCCCTGCGAGCCGGTGAAGCCCTGGACGATCACCTTGGTGTTCTTGTTGATCAAAACGGACATGTCTGTGGCCCCTTACTTGCCAGCGACGGCGGCAACCGCCTTCTTCGCGCCATCGTTGATGTCGTCGGCCGGGGTAATGGCCAGACCCGAGTTCTTCAGAATTTCCTTGCCGGCTTCGACGTTGGTGCCTTCCAGGCGCACGATCACCGGCACCTTGACGTCGACTTCCTTCACGGCGGCAATGATGCCTTCGGCAATCATGTCGCAGCGGACGATGCCGCCGAAGATGTTGACGAAGATCGCCTTGACCTTGTCGGACGACAGGATCAGCTTGAACGCTTCGGTCACGCGCTCCTTGGTTGCGCCGCCGCCGACGTCGAGGAAGTTGGCCGGCGAACCGCCGTTGAGCGAGATCACGTCCATGGTGGCCATGGCCAGACCGGCGCCATTGACCATGCAGCCGATGTTGCCGTCCATGGTGACGTAGTTGAGGTCGTGCTGGCTGGCCAGCACCTCGGTCTCGTCTTCCTGGCGGATGTCGCGCATCGCGGCCAGGTCCTTGTGGCGGAACGTGGCGTTGTCGTCGCTGTTGATCTTGCCGTCGAGCACGGCCAGATCGCCGTTGGTGAGGATGGCCAGCGGGTTGAGCTCAACCAGCGCCAGGTCCTTCTCGTTGAACAGCTTGAACAGGCCCAGCATGATCTTGGTCAGCTGGCCGACCTGCTTGGCGTTCAGGCCCAGGGCGAAGCCGAGCTCGCGGCACTGGTAGGGCTGCAGGCCCTGCACGTAGTTCACGTGCAGCGTCTTGATCGCGTCCGGGTTCTCCTCGGCGACCTTCTCGATCTCCACGCCACCCTCGGCGGAGGCGATGAAGGTGATGGCCTGGGTCGAACGGTCGACCAGCACCGACAGGTACAGCTCGTTGGCGATGTCGGTGCCTTCGGAGATCAGCACCGAGTCGATCGGCAGGGCGACGCCGGCGGACTGGTAGGTCTCCATCCGGGTGCCGAGCATGGCCTGGGCGTACTGCTTGACCTCGTCATAGGACTTGGCGAGCTTGACGCCGCCAGCCTTGCCGCGGCCACCGGCGTGGATCTGCGCCTTGACCACCCACAGGTCGCCAGGGATGGCCTTGGCCGCCGCGACGGCCTCGTCAGGGGTGCGCGCAACGCGCCCGGCCGGAACAGCGATGCCGTAGTCGGCAAACAGCTGCTTTGCCTGATATTCGTGAAAATTCATGCGTCACCGAGGGGAGTAATAAGAATCCCCGCGGTCCGGCACGGCCGCAGCGCGAGGGGGCCGTATTGTCGCCGATCAGGGCGGTTCGGGCAAAACACCCCTCTGCCCCGCCGAGGCGCTTGCAGGCACGTTGTCCTGCCCTCTGCCTTTGCGGGAGAGGGACAGGCCGCCGCAGGTGGCCAGGAAGAGGGGCGGCATCGGCCACATCTGGCAACAATGTCCCGCCGCCCCCCATACTCGCGACAACCGCCCGCCTTCCAGGACAGCCGCTTGCCGCTTGCTCTCGCCCCGATCGATGCCGCCGATGCCGATCGGGCGCTGCGCCGCGAGCTCTATTTCTTCACCCTGTACCGGCTGCTCGAAGCGGCACTGCTGGTGTTCTTCCTGTTCGGGCCGGCCACCGAGCTGATCGAGCCGTTGCGGCACGCCCTGGGCGCGCGCGCGGTGGCCCTGTCCTACCTCTTCATCGCCGCCTTGCTGTTCGCCTTCGGCAAGCGTGGCGAGCTGCGCAGCCAGACCCTGACCGGCATCGCCGCCGATCTGTTCTTCGGCCTGCTGGCCATGCACACCATGCCTGCCGCGGGCACCGGCATCGCCCTGATGCTGCTGTTCAACGTCGGTGCCGCGGCCCTGCTGCTGCCGCCACGCTATGGCCTGGGCGCCGCGGTGGTGGCGGTGCTGGGGCTGTTTGGCGAGTACGCCTGGAGCACGCTGGACCCAAGCTTCGCGCGCCGCACGCTGGCCGAACCGATGATGTTCGCCATCGGCTACATGGCCGTCGCCACGCTGACCAGCATCCTCGGCCGGCAGATGCGCGACAGCTACGACCTGGCCGAGCGCCGCGGCGCCGAAGCCGCGCACCTGGGCGAGATCAACGAGCTGATCATCCGCCGCCTGCGCACCGGGGTGCTGCTGGTGGACCGTGGCGATTGCATCCGCCTGGCCAACGAGGCGGCGATGCTGCTGCTGGGCGACGCCGGCGAGAGCACCGACCCGCACGGCCAGCGCAGCCTTGCCGTGGCAGCGCCGGAGCTCGCGCGCCGCCTGCAACGCTGGCGCAGCGATGGCACCCACAACGACAGCCCCGTGCAGTTGGCCCCGGACCTGCCCGAGGTGGTGCCGCGCTTCACCCGATTGCTCGCCGGCAGCGACCAGGTGCTTCTGTTCCTCGACGACACCTCCCTGCTCTCGCGCCACGCCGAGTCGATGACCCTGGCCACGCTCGGCCGGTTCTCGGCCAGCCTGGCCCACGAGATCCGCAACCCGCTGGCCGCCATCAACTACGCCGTGCAGCTGCTGGAGGAATCCGACGACATCCCGACCGCCGAGCGCCGGCTGCTGGAGATCATCCGGCAACAGGGCATGCGCATGAACGGCATCGTCGAGAACGTGCTCGGCATGGCCCGGCGCGAACCGGCCAAGCCCGAGCACGTCGAGCTGGTCGGCTTCGCCCGCATGTTCGTCGAGGAGTACCTGGAGAGCCATCCGCTCGACCACGACACGCTTCGCACCAGCGGCAAGGTCGCGCGCCTGCCGGTGATGATCGACCCGCGCCAGCTGCACCAGGTCCTGACGGTGCTGGTGCACAACGCCCTGACCTATGGCCGCATGCCGGGTGAGCCGGCCAAGGTGTCTGTCCATGTATATGCAGACGAGGCCGGGACGCCGTCCATCGACGTTCTCGATCGTGGCCCCGGCATTCCCGAATCGGTGGCATCGCGCCTGTTCCGGCCGTTCTTCACCACCTCCAGTCACGGCACCGGCCTTGGCCTGTACATCGCCCGCGAACTCTGCCGGGCAAACCAGGCCACGCTGGACTACGTGGCGATGCCGGGCGGCGGTGGCTGCTTCCGCATCCGCCTGATCGGCAGCCACACCCTGATGACCGCCTGATCGCGTCGATCGTGTCTCCAACACCGTGCTGAATGCGCGGAACCCGCCGAATCGGCTTGGCTCTTCACGCTCCCTTAAGTTATCGTGAGGGACGGAGGGGACGATGGCCGAAACACGTAGTGCACTGGTGGTTGACGACGAACGCGACATTCGCGAGTTGCTCGTCATGACATTGGGGAGGATGGGATTGCGTTGCGACACCGCTTCCACCCTCGGGGAGGCACGCAGCCAGCTGTCCCGGAATCAGTACGACCTCTGCCTGACCGACATGCGCCTGCCGGACGGCTCGGGCATGGACCTGGTCGCCGAGATCAGCCAGAAGCACCCCGAGACCCCGGTCGCCATGATCACCGCCTTCGGCAACGTCGAAGCCGCGGTGGAGGCACTGAAGGCCGGCGCGTTCGATTTCGTCGCCAAGCCCGTGGACCTGGCCGTGCTGCGCGACCTGGTCCGCCACGCCCTGGACCTCAACGAGAGCCGCCGCAGCGCGCCGCCGGCCGATGCCGTCGCGGCCCGCCTGTACGGCCAGTCGCCGGCCATGACCACCCTGCGCCAGACCATCGCCAAGGTCGCGCGCAGCCAGGCGCCGGTCTATATCGTCGGCGAGTCGGGCGTGGGCAAGGAACTGGTCGCCCGCACCATCCACGCCGAAGGCGGCCGCGCAGGCGGCCCGTTCGTTCCGGTCAACTGCGGCGCGATCCCGGCCGAGCTGATGGAAAGCGAGTTCTTCGGCCACAAGAAGGGCAGCTTCACCGGCGCCCACGCCGACAAGCCCGGCCTGTTCCAGAGCGCCGACGGCGGCACCCTGTTCCTGGACGAGATCGCCGAGCTGCCGCTGTCGATGCAGGTCAAGCTGCTGCGCGCGATCCAGGAAAAGTCGATCCGCCCGGTCGGCGCCAATGTCGAAGTGCCGGTCGACGTGCGCATCCTGTCGGCCACGCACAAGGACCTTGGCGCGCTGGTTTCGGACGGCCGTTTCCGCCAGGACCTTTACTACCGCATCAACGTCATCGAGCTGCGCGTGCCGCCGTTGCGCGAACGCCAGGACGACCTGCCGGGCCTGGTGGCCATGGTGCTCAAGCGCCTGGCCACGGCGCAGTCGCGGCCGGTGCCGGCGCTCAGCGACGACGCCCTGGGCGTGCTGCGCAGTTACTCGTTCCCGGGCAACGTGCGCGAGCTGGAGAACATCCTCGAGCGCGCGTTGGCGCTGGCCGAAGACGAGATCCTGACCGCCGACGACCTGCGACTGCCGCAACCGGCACACGCGCAAAGCGCGGTGTTCCCGCCGCCGGCGAATGCCGCGGCCAACAATGGATCGCCGGCGCCGGCACCGATCGCCGTGCCGGGCCAGCCGATGATGGCCATCGACCCGCGCACGCTCAACCCACGCGACACCGCCAGCAGCCCGCTCCCCTCTTACATCGAGGAAATCGAGCGCGCGGCGATCCAGCAGGCGCTGCAGGAAAACCGCTACAACAAGACCCGCACCGCGGCCGCGCTGGGCATCACCTTCCGCGCGCTGCGCTACAAGCTGAAAAAACTCGGGATCGATTGAGCGCACGGGTGCGCTGCAAATTGCCGACCACATTGAATCCCGGCACACGCCGGGATTCTTCTTTTGGGTCGCAAAGATGACCGAGCGCACATGCTTTGGCAGCATCTGCCCCCGGCAGTCGTTTGGCACCCGATCGGGTCCAAACCCGCCCCAGCCTCGGTCCGGCGGCGCTGCTGACGCATAGCGTCACTGACCCACCCAAACTGACAAATATCGTCACTGCCGCTTTGGCGGGTTCTGACATTTTGCGTGAACGCATACCCAGAATGGCAAGTAGAACCGCCAAAACCACCCTTGGCACGGCTTATGCGTGTATTTTCAGCGCACGTGCCGTGAGCACGGCTGCCCGAGGATCGGAAGGCCCGAACCAATGGCACGTGAAGCAATAAAACACTCCTAGGGGAAACACATGAAGAACAACCAGCAAGGCTTCACCCTGATCGAACTGATGATCGTCGTTGCGATCATCGCCATCCTGGCCGCGATCGCGCTGCCGGCTTACCAGGACTACGTGGCCCGCTCGCAGGTCACCGCTGGTCTGGCCGACATCCGTGGCGGCGTGACGGCGTTCGAAGAGCTGATCAACAAGGGCAGCCCGACCACCTTCACCAGCCAGGCCCTGATCGGTCTGCAGCAGACCACCACGCGCTGCAAGACGATCACCGTCGATGGTAAGGAAGCCGGCTCGATCGCGTGCGAGCTGACCGGCAACCCGAAGGTCGCCACCAAGACTGTCACGCTGACCCGCGCCACCTCGGGTGCGTGGACCTGCGCGACGACGGTCGATGCGAAGTACAAGCCGGCCGGCTGCAGCTGATCTGATCCATAAAAAAGCCCCGGCCTTGGCCGGGGTTTTTTTTTGCCCGCGCTCTACCATTCAGGCCGCGAAATCGCCCGCTGGTCAGCCAAGTCGGATCGGGAATCCAATCGGACGCAACTTGGCACGCATCGTGCACCTGTTAACGAAGTTATATCTGCAGGGGGCAGATGATGCGAAACCAGCAAGGATTCACCCTGATCGAACTGATGATCGTCGTGGCGATCATCGCGATCCTGGCGGCCATTGCCATTCCGGCCTACCAGGACTATGTGATTCGCGGCCAGCTGACGGCCGGCCTGCAGGAAATCACGGGGGGCAAGTCCACATTCGAGTCCCAGGTCATCGCCAACAGCGCAACCACGTTCAACGTGACCGATCTTGGCCTGCATTCTCCGACGCCACGCTGCACCATCACCATGAATCCGTCCGCGAGCAACGGCTACATCCGCTGCACGCTCAAGGGCAACCCGGCGATCGCCAACGAGACCATCGAAATCGCCCGCAGCAGTTCCGGCGCATGGACCTGCAAGGTCTCCTCCGGCGTGCAGGACAAGCACAAGCCGGCAGGCTGCGTCTGACTCGTGACTTACGCCTCGAGAATGCGCGCGCGACCCTGCTTCGGAGCGATTACACTTCCGGATCGTCGCTATTGAGCGCACTTTGATGCATGCAGCAAGCCGTAAGACCCTGCTTCTCGCGTTTGTCCTGCTGTCTGCCGCCGCTCTGGTCTACTGGCCCGGCCTGAGTGGCCGGTTCCTGTTCGACGACTTCCCGAACATAGTCAGCAATCCCCTGGTTCATCTCGAGGCCTGGTCCTGGTCCGGGCTAGCCTCTGCCGCGCAGGCTTATGAGCACGGTGCGTACGGCAGGCCGCTCGCCACGATCAGTTTCGCCCTCAATTATCTGATTGGCGGTTCCGACCCGTTTGGCTACAAGGTCGGGGGCCTCATCGTCCACCTCATCAACAGCGCGCTCGTCTTCCTGCTGGTGCGCAAGCTGTTCCGCCTGGTGAGTACCGAAGCCTGGACGACAGCCACGGCCTTCACCGTGGCCCTGCTCTGGGCCGTGCATCCGCTCCAGGTCTCGTCGGTGCTGTACGTGGTGCAGCGCATGGAGACCCTGTCGCTCACGTTCGTCCTTGCCGCGCTTCTGGCCTACCTGCAGGGCCGCTGCGCACAGATCAAGGGCGAGGCTGGCTGGCCTTGGCTGCTGTGCTGCATTCCGCTGGTGGTTCTTGGCCTTCTCAGCAAGGAAACCGCGATCCTGTTTCCTGCGTTCGCCCTTTCGCTGGAACTGACCGTCCTCGATTTCAAGGCACAGTCCGGCCGTACGAGCCGGTCGTGGAAGTGGGCCTACGGTTGCGGCGTTGCGCTCGCGGTCGTGCTGTTCGCAACCGTAATCCTGCCGCCGTACCTTGAGCCTTCGATGTTCGAGTTCCGTGGCTTCACGCTGTCCGAGCGACTGCTCACGCAGCTGCGGGTCCTGCCGTTGTACCTCGGGCAGATGTTGTTGCCGCTGTCGGGAAGCCTGACGTTCTACTACGACACGTTCCCCATCTCGCACGGCTGGCTGGACCCGGTCACGACGTTGCTGGGGGGCCTGCTGCTTCTGGCCTTGCTCGGGACCGCATTTGCCCTGCGCCGGCGGGCACCGCTGGTCAGCCTGGGCATCTTCTGGTTCTTCAGCTGCCACCTGCTGACAAGCAATGTTTTCCCGCTCGAGATGGTGTTCGAGCATCGCAACTACTTTGCGCTTCTCGGCGTGCTGCTGGCTCTGGCGGACCTAGTCCGGCGCATCCCGATGCGCGATGGCCCCAGGCTCAAGTACGCCGCGGTGGCGGCAATCGTGCTGACGATGGCCGGCCTCACCCTGTTGCGTTCGGCTACCTGGGGCAACTCGCTCCACCTGGCAATGGACCTCAGCGCGAAGAATCCAATGTCGGCCCGTGCGAGCAACGACCTCGCCGAGCAGTACATGTTGATGGCTGGCGGCAGCAGCAATTCGCCGTTCTACAGCATGGCGGTCCAGGAGTTCGAACGTGGCGCACGACTGCCGAATGCATCGCCACTGCCCGAGCAGGGCCTGATTCTCTTCGCCGCAAGCCTCGGCAAGCCCGCACAACAGGACTGGTGGGATCGGCTCTATCACAAGCTTCGCACCAGGCCGCTGGGACCGCAGGAGGAATCCGCGGTTGCCGGCTTGCTCAAGCACCGGTACCAGGGCATTGACCTCGACGACCGGAAGCTCGCGCAGGCCTACATCATCCTGACCGATCGCACCAAGGTCCCGAACTACGTCTACGCGCAGTTTGGCGACCATGCCATCAAGTACCTGCATGACGATGCGCTCGCCGACCGGATGTTCCTGGCTGCGATCAACCGCAATCCCCATGATGCCGACTACGCAATGCAGACGTTTGCGACCCTGGTGGCGGATGGTCACAAGCGGCAGGCGCAAGTAGTGATGGAGCGTGCCAAGGCTTTGGGACTCGCGCCTGAAGGAAAGGTCGCGGGCGTGCCCGGTCCGGCAGCCTCTGGATCCCGATGACCTGCGGGGCGTAGATGAAAGCCTTGATGGTCAGTACGTCGTACCCAACCGACGATTCGGACTGGAAGGGATTGTTCATTCGTCGACTCGCCGAAGCGCTGGCGAGGCGTCGCGAAATCGATCTTCGCCTGTGGTCGCCACCGGGCCCCCTTCCGGGGAATTCCCGCCTGGATCTGACTCCCGATGAGCAGCGGTGGCTCCTCAAGCTCATGGCTGATGGCGGTATCGCCCATCTGATGCGCACCAGTCGCGTGGCCGGAGGCATCGCCGCCGCGCAGCTGTTGTACTACTTGCGTCGCGTATTCCGCCGCAACCAGGACGTCGACATCTATCACGTCAACTGGCTGCAGAATGCCCTCGCCCTGCCGGCGAACCGACGCCCCGCGCTTCTAACCGCGCTGGGGACGGATATGCAGCTGCTGCGCCTGCCAGGCGTCAAGGCCTTGCTTCGGCGCGCGCTTCGCAACCGGCAGGCAGCAATCTGCCCGAATGCCGAATGGATGGTCGAGCCGCTCAGTGCCGCCTTCGGCGATGTGGCCAGGATCCAGTACGTTCCGTTTGGCGTTGACCCGCGGTGGTTCCAGATCCAGCGCCAGCCGCCAGACGCAGAACCCAGACGTTGGCTGGTCGTCTCGCGACTGACGCAGAACAAACTGGGCCCACTGTTCGACTGGTGCCGGCCGCATTTCGAATCCGGCCAGCGCGAGCTGCACCTGCTCGGCCCGATGCAGGAGCAGGTCGAGGTCCCCTCCTGGGTCCACTACCATGGGCCCGCCACTCCGGATCAGCTTGCCAATCGCTGGTTTCCGCAGTCTAGTGGCCTCATTACGCTGAGCCGGCATGCCGAGGGGAGGCCACAGGTGATGCTTGAAGCCATGGCCGCGGGCCTGCCGATTGTCGCCTCGGGAATTGCCGCCCACGAGGACCTCCTCAAGCATGGTCAAACCGGTTGGATCTGCGCGGACCCGGACGCGTTTGCCGACGCAATCGGCGCCTCGGAAGGCGATGCCGGCACAGCGATCGGAGAGAACGCACGAACCTGGGTACGCAACGAGATCGGCACGTGGGACGACTGTGCGCAACGTTACGTTTCACTCTATGAAGGCCTGACACGGGAAACCTGATGGCGGAGTCGATACTTGTCCTGGGAGCATCGGGCTTCATCGGTCGCCGGCTCTGCGAAGCCTTCGCAGACGACGGCTTCGATGTCGTGGCCGCGACGCGGCGCCCGGTATCGTTCGACGATCCGCGGATTCGATCGACCTTCGGAACGTTCGACACCCCGCAACAGTTCGCTGCCCTGCTTGAAGACTGCCGACTCGTGGTCCATGCGGCCTCTTCGAGCACGCCCGGCAGCAGCGCCTCCGATCCGCTTTCCGAACTGAGCGCCAACCTCCAGCCGACGCTCGCGTTGCTCGACGCCATGCAGCACAGGCCGGACGTCCCGCTGATCTACATTTCGTCCGGCGGGACGCTGTATGGCGACCATGCCATGCCGCCCTACTCGGAAGGCACGCTGCCGGCGCCTCGCTCGTTTTACGGGGCAGCCAAGGCCAGCGCGGAGATGTTCATCAGCGCCTGGGCTTCGCAGTCGGGCGGATCGGTGACGATCCTGCGCCCTTCGAATGTCTACGGCCCTGGGCAACACTCACGGTCGGGATTCGGCGTTGTTCCCGCCGCATTCGGTTGCGTGATGGCCGGGACGCCATTCACGATCATTGGCGATGGCCAATCCGTTCGCGACTATCTGTACATCGACGACTTCGTTGCCGCATGTCGGCTCTCGCTCCACGCGCCCGTCCGCCAGGGCGTGACGACCTTCAACGTGGCCAGCGGCCACGCAGTGCCGTTGTCGATGCTGCTCGATGCGATCGACCAGGTGACTGGAACTCCGCTGCAACGCATCCACGTGCCCAGTCGCGCAGTCGACGTTCGCAATGTCACGCTCGATTGCAGCCTGCTGCAGAAAACCCTGGGCTGGCACGCCGATACCGACCTTCACCGCGGACTTGAGCAGACATGGCGCTGGATCTCGACGCTCCAGTAGGCGAGGCTCGCCCGGTCTGTACGGTCTGTATCGCCAATTACAACGGCGAAGCGCTGCTCGGCCCCTGCATTGAATCCATCCTGGCGCAGGACTGCGGGTTCGCGGTCGAGATCATCGTTCATGACGATGCCTCGACCGACGGATCGATGGCGTTTCTCCGAAGCCACTTCCCGCAAGTGGAGGTCATCGCCAGCACGTCGAACGTCGGCTTCTGCGTCTCCAACAATCGAATGGTGGCCAAGGCGAGCGGCGAATTCATTCTGCTGCTGAACAACGACGCTGCGCTGGCCAGCGATGCACTGCGGCGCCTCCACGAAGAGTCGCGCCATAGGCAGCGTGTTTCCGTGCTGACGTTGCCCCAGCGCGATTGGGTAACCGGCGACCTCGTTGATCGCGGCTGCCTGCTCGATCCCTTCTATAACCCGGTTCCCAACCTGGATCCGTCACGCTCCGAGGTCGCCTACGTGATCGGCGCCTGCCTGTGGACCACCCGCGACCTCTACCTGTCCCTGGGTGGACTACCGGACTGGATGGAGTCGATCGGTGAGGACCTCTACCTCTGCTGCGCGGCCCGGCTGCAAGGCGTCGATGTGGGCGTCCTGCCCGACAGCCATTACCGTCATCGCCAGGGCGCGAGCTTCGGAGGCAACCGGCCTGATCAAGGGAAGTTGAGCACCACCTATCGCCGAAGGTTCCTGAGTGAGCGCAACAAGACCGCCGCCCTGCTGTGCTGCACCCCGACCGCAGGGGCCTGGCTGCTGTTGACGATGCACCTGTTCATCCTTCTGCTGGAAGGGTTGGCAGTCAGCATCGCCACCGGCAAACCGGCGGCCTTGTGGCGGATATACCTGCCGGCGATCCGATCCACCCTGTCGGGCCTTCCCGCTCTTCGCAAGCGCCGCAAGCGGCTGCAGCAACGGCGTTCCATCCCGGTCGGAACCTACTTCCGCGCCTTTACGCTCGCACCCAGAAAGCTGGTGCTGCTGTTCCGCCACGGATTGCCGAAGTTCCGCTAGGCAGCGCCTGCAAGCGCAGCCTTGGAGAAAAGGAAGAAGGGCTCCCGCGCGTTGACGCCATGCACGCCAGCATCGATCTGGGGCAGCAGCTCGTCGTGCGTCGCGACGCCAGGCAACAGGCCCGAGGCGGCAAAACGATCGACGATGTCGCGGCCATACAGTCGCACGTGGTCGTCCTGGCCGAACGCCTGCAGCCGTGCATCGGGATCGTCGATGCCTTCGTCCTGCCAGGTGCTCCGCAACATCGGACTGTATGGCGTCTGCAGGATCGCGATCCCGCCCGGCTTCAACACACGGTGGATCTCGTCGGCGGCAACCCTGTCGTCGGCGACATGCTCCATCACGTGATTGGCCACGACCACGTCAAAGGTTCCGGACGGGAATGGGATCGCCATGATGTCCACGTCGATCACGTCGGCCGCACGCGGGTGGAGGTCGCACTTCACATAGTTTGAGGGACCGCTCGAGCGGATCACTTCGGCCACGGCCGGCTCGGGTGCGAAATGAAGGACGCTCGCGCCGCGCAGGCGCGTGTCGACTCCTGCCGCGCGCATATAGAGAAGCAGATGCCTGTCGCGATCGTTTGAGCCGCAGCACGGACACTGGTAGTTGCGAAGGTCGCTCCCCACCCAGTGCAAGGCCCGCATCAGCGGCGGAAACACGCTGTCGCCGCCGGGATACGACAGGAACCATCCGAATCGCCGCCCGCACACGGCGCAGAGCTTGCGCGATACGGGAGACATTCTCGCCAGAAGAGCCCGGATTTTCCTGATCACGCGTCAACGCCCCCAACCTTGTGCCACTTGCGCAAATCGACACGCATGACGCGATCGACACGTCCGGCGCAGCCTCGAGCGCCGTCAACAAACCCACGTACGATCATCGCAACCTGCCTGCGCCTGTTGGATGCAAACAATGCATGCGCGTACACGTTGCCAAGGCTGTAGAGGCTTGCCTTCATCGCCCATCGGCGTGGCGTGTAGGGCAACCGGCAGACCAGGACGAAGTTCCTGATCCGGTAGTAGAGCCTCACCGGCGAGTACTCGCTATAGGAACGATAGCCAAAGAACCACACGCGCATCATCCTCTCGCCAAGCCGATGACGGATGCGGGCGTTGGCGGTGGCGAACATCCCCAATCCCAGTGCCCGCGCGCGGTGGCACCATTCCATGTCCACGTAGTCGATGAACAATGCCTCCCTCATGCCGCCGACGGCGAGCAGGGCGGCACGCGGGACAAGCGTCCCGGAACTGATCGACGTGACAACTTCGACCGTGGGCTGGCCGGGCTCGACAACGACATTCCGGTAGAACTTCTTTCCCGGGTTTACCGTCTGGAATGGGAACACCTGACCGGTGGTCTCGTCGAAGTACTGGGCACTCATCCCGCCGACCCGACCACCTCGCCCGGAAACCTCTTCTGTCGACCGGATCAGCTCGGCCACCATGCCCGGCTCGGGCAGGCTGTCCTGGTCGCTGAGCAGGAGGTAATCGTGCCCTTCGGCAATCGCTGCGTCGACGCCGACATTCAATGCAGCGGCAATTCCAAGGTTGTCACCGAAACGGACCATGCGCAGATTGGCGATCGCCAGCGCGGCGACGATATTCCAGACTCCATCATCTTCGCGCGCCCCGTTATCGACCACCAGGACGTCGGCCACCTGCATCGACAGCGACCTGAGCAGGTCGTGCAGCGCGGCGGTCTCCGGGTGGAAGGTCACGACAACGGCAAGCACCCTCGGCGACGACGCCATCATCCTTCGCTCCGCGTGTACATGGCGAACTCACGCGCGGCGCGACGTGCTTCGATCAATGGCACCGCAATGGCCGACATTGCCGGACTGCTGGCCAGCCATCCCGCAAGCCGGCGCCCCGGCGACAACTGACCGGGATCGTTCTCGCGCAACCATCCGATCGCCTCGTTTGCATGCTCCGGGCTGCGCGCGAGCAGTGCCTGCTTCAGCATTTGCCGGTACAGCGCGGAAAGGGCCGACTTGCGGACCGGATCGGCGACGGCAAAGTGCTGACAGAAGTCCTCGACGACCTTCTTGTAACTGTCGACAATTCTCAGCGTGGACCTGTAACCGGAGTTCATCGCCGATCCGGGCGCCCGACGATAGGTCGCCGTCGCGTTGTCGATGTATCCGATCCTGGACGTCGCGGCGATGTAAAGGCTCAGCGGCCAATCGAACACGCCATAGGACGCAACGTCGAAGCCGGCATCGAGGTACTGCCTCGCCAGCGATGTGCGTACACACAAGGTGCAGGTCTGGATGAAGTTCCCGGCGAGCAGACGTTCGAAGATCTCGCCGCTGGGCACGTCTGTGCGAAGCGCCTCCTGGAAACGCGGCAGCTCCCGCCAGCCCCCCATCAACCAGATCAGATGCGAGAACTCGGTGTGTACCGCGCCGCATTCCGGGTGGAGCTGCATGAACTCGACTTGTTGCTGCAGCTTGCTGGCGTCGCGCCAATAGTCGTCGCCTTCGCAGAAGGCAATCAGGCCACCTCGCGCCGCACGGATCAGGCGCCGGTAGTTCCGGTGCATGCCCACGTTCACCGGCTCCTGGATGAGGCGGACGGAGTCGGGATGCTCGCGCTGGAACCGCGCGGCGACTTCCGCGGTCGCGTCCTTCGAGCAGTCCTCGCCAATCAGGATCTCGATCGGGAAGTCGATGCGTTGCGACAACACGCTTTCGATGGTGCGGGCCAGGTAAGGCTCATGGTTGTACGCCGGGATCAACACGCTGACCGTGGGTAAGACAGCGACGCTCATCGGCGCGCTTCCCCGGTCGATCGCGCCTGCGTTGCGAGGCGAAGCAGCGCAAGCATGTCGACGATTGCGTGCAGCCGCAGCATCCAGGCGATTACCGCGTACAAAGCGGCTCCCGCCAATACCGCCACCGCCAGTTCCAGTACGGCGCCCGATTGCCACGCGTCGAGCATCAGCGCCACCGCCAGAGCCATCAGTGCGCCTGGCACGAAGGACGGTGCGAACTCCCGGACCTGATCACGGATGCCATAGTCGACCAGCCGCCCTACCGTCCAGGCATTAACCAACAGCGAAACGACGCTGAAAGCGACCTGGCTCCAGGCAATGCCGAGGACACCGTGCATGGCGCCTGCAACCAGCAGCAGCAAGCCAATGGACTTCTTCACGACTTCGGCGCGGAACAGCGTCCGCGACTGCCCCAGCGCCATCAGCACGTTTACGTTGACGACGTGCATCGGCCACAGGACCCCGGCCAGGCACAGCACCCGCAGCACCGGCACCATCGGCAGCCATTTGTGCCCGAACACCGCCATCACGAACGGTTCGGCCACCACCATCAGCCCGAGCATCACAGGCACGTTCACCAGCATCAGGCCGCGAATCGCCAGCTGCATGCCGCGGCGCAACTGCTGCTTGTCATGCGCCGCCGCCGAGAACATCGGGAACGCGACCCGCGCGAACACACTGGACAGCATCCCCGCCGGAACCTGCTTGAGATTGTCGGCCTGGTTGTAGAAACCCACATCGCGCATGCCCTGGAACCGTCCGATGAGCGCGGCGTAGGCGCGGGTGTAGCCGACGTCCATCAGGTTCGAAACAAGCACGTAGCTGCCGAACCGGAACAGACTCCGGACCGAGTGCGCGCTGAACACCAGGCGCGGCCGCCAGCCGCTCCAGAGCCACAGCAGCGCCGTGCTGCAGGTGGTCATGGCCAACGACTGGATGGCGAGCGACCAGACTCCGAACCCGGCTGCCGCCAGCGCGACGGCCACGCCTCCGGACACCAGTGTCGAGACGACACCCACCTTCATCAGGGCACTGAACCGCAGGCGCTTGCTGAGAATGGCAACGTGGACGGCGCCACAGGATCCGATGAAGACAGTGAGACCGGCGATTGCCGACAGCCCGGCCAGCCTGGGCTCCTGGAAGAACCGGGCGATGGCGGGACCACAGATCGCCAGGACGCCGCCTGCCAACGCCCCGGCTGCGACGCTCAACCAGTAGACGGTCGACTCATCCTCGTGGGACACGTCCTGCCGCTGGATCAACGCGGTCGAGAACCCGCCTTCCACGATCACACCCGCCAGGCCAGAGAACAGCGCCAACATGGCCACCATTCCGAAATCCGCAGGGGACAACAACCGGGCGAGCACTGCGAGCAGCAGGAACTGCAGCCCGTATCGCGTCGTTATCTCCGCGCCGCTCCACGCGGTCGCAACGAGGGCGGTGTGCTTCACACCCCGTGCGGGCCGGGGTCGCTCCGGACTTGACGGGTCCACGGCTAATCCGCTTGCTGGACGCGCAGCTCCAGGAATACTTTCTTTCCGGAGCCGGGATCAATGAAGTACGCGTTCCTGTAACCCTCGAACGTCAGTGCCCTCATGCGGTCGTAGAACTGGGCGAATGTTCCGACTTGCTCCATGTCGATGCGGCACAGGGCGTCGAAATCCTTCTTGAGGAACAGGTTGCCCTCCCCTTCCGGCGCAATCGCTGTGTAGTTGCCGGCCAGCAGGGCCACGAGGTTTTCGTTGAGCCAGCTGATCTCGGCTTCGACGATCCTGTGGTAAAGACTGCCGGAGGTATCCCAGGCCTCGGCGTGGATTTCCTGGCGGTGCACGATCATGCCGTGATCGAGCTTGTCGTCGATCCGGTGCACGGTGAATCCGACCCGGTGACCCTGCGCAATCGCCCAGACCTGTGGATACCAGCCGCGTGTGTCGGGGTTGAACCCCGGATGGATGTTGATGCACTCAACCACCCCGTGGACATCCGCGGGAAAAAGCTGCTTGCAGTGTGCCGAGATCACCAGCTGATAGCGTTCGACAATGCGCGCCGCGTCCCGGCGCATGTCGACCCGCATCATTCCGGGAAGCATCGTCACCGGAACTGGAGCGCCAGGCGTGCACGACAAGTCCACCCGGTCTTGGAGGCCGTCCCTGGCAATCAGTGCCTGCAGGGCGGTGGCGAGCAGGAGGTTGTCACAGACAACCAACGCACGACGCGCCGTCATGACGTTTCGCAGCAGACACGGATCATGGCGCCGATCTGCTGCACGGCACCGGCATCCACGCCGCTTCCGGAAGGCAGGACGATCACGCTTGCCGCGACGGTCTCCGTGTTCGGCAGCACCAGGCCGGCGTGCGGGAACAGATCACGATAGGGCTTCATTCGATGGCAGCCAGGCCAGAAGTACTTGCGCGCCAGGACGTTCTCGGCATGCAGCGTCTGGACGATCCGGTCGCGCAGCCCGACCCGCTCCGGGTCGACTTCGATGACCACATAGTGATAGTTCGGGTCCTGGGCCTCGTCGTACTGCAGGAGACTGATGCCCGGGACGCCTGCGAGAGCCTTCGAATAGGCTTCGTAGTTCTCCCGGTTCTTGGCGACGAAAGACTCCATGGCGCGCAGATTGACCAGGCCCATCGCGGCGCTGATCTCCACCATCTTTCCGTTCGTGCCGGGGTAGACCACGTTGTCGTAGCCAGCGAAGCCGAAGTTGCGCATCAGGCGCATCGCATCGGCGAGTTCGTCTTCGTTGGTCAGCACCGCGCCACCCTCGAAGGAGTTGAATACCTTCGTGGCATGGAAACTGAAGACTTCGCAGCGACCGAAGTTGCCGATCTTGCGACCGCCGTGGCTGCAATCGAAGGCATGGGCGGCGTCGAACATGAGCTGCAGCCCGTGCTCGTCCGCCAGCGCCTGCAGGGCCTCGACTGGAGCGGGCCGGCCCCACAGGTGCACGCCGACGATTCCGGTGGTGCGGGGCGTAATCATCCGCCGGACCGCTTCCGGGTCGATGTTGTGCGTGGCGGGGTCGATGTCGGCGAACACCGGCGTGATGGCCTGCCAGTGCAGCGCGTGGGCGGTGGCGACAAACGTGTAGGACGGGACGATGACTTCGCCGTGCAGTCCAAGGGCGCGTATCGCGATTTCCAGCGCGACCGTTCCGTTGCACATGGCGACGCAATGCTTGACGCCCAGGCGGCCGGCGATCTTCTGCTCGAGCTCCTGGACAAGCGGGCCGTTGTTCGTGAGCCAATTGCGCTCGTAGATTTCGGTGGTGTAGCGCAGGAGCTCGCCGCGGTCGCCCAAGTGTGGCCGCCCAACGTGCAACGGCTCGCTGAATGCTGGCGCAGCCCCATTGAGGGCCAGGTCAGCGGCCAACTTGATGGACTTGTGCATGAAGCTCATTCGAACCGCCGATAGGTCAGCGCCGTGATCTGCTCTGAAACCAGGCCGATGAGGAAAATGATCACCGTCGCACTGAACAACAGTGTGCTCATGTTGGTGAAGCGCCCCATCGTCGCGTATGTGTACGCGTAATAGCCGACGCCAAGCGCGAAGAATGCCGCGGCGGTCGGCGCAAACAGCTTCAGCGGCGAATACAGCGTCGCAATCTTGAAGATGATCAACAGAAAGCGGATGCCATCCTTGATCGGCCGGATATGGCTGCCGTTGCCCACGCGCTTGGCGACGGGAATCGGCACGTAGGCCACTGGATAGGCGCTGCGGAAGAACGCCATCGTGCTGGTGGTCGGATAACTGAAGCCATTGGGTAACAGGTGCAGGAACTCGCGGAACTTGTCGGCGCGCACGGCACGGAAGCCGGACGTCAGGTCGAGGATCTCGTGCCCGGTCATCCAGCTGGCCAGGCGGTTGTAGAAGCTGTTGGCCAGCCCACGATGGAAATTGGCCTGACCCGAGCCGTCGCGGGCCCCGACCACCATGTCGTAGCCCTCGTCGAGCTTCTCGAGCAGCAGGCCGATATGGGCCGCGCTGTGCTGGCCATCGGCATCCATGAACACGATCACGTCGCCCGTGGCCGCCCGCGCGCCGCGCTTGATGGCCGCGCCGTTGCCCATCGAGTACGGGGATGACAGCACGCGGGCGCCGTGCCCGGCCGCGACCGCGGCGGTGGCGTCGCTGGAACCGTCATCGACCACGATCAGCTCGGCCTGGGGCCATTGCTCGCGCAGGGCAGGCAGTGTCCTGGCCAGGCCCTCGGCTTCGTTCTTTGCAGGTAGTACTACGGAAACGCGCATCCCCCTCCCCCAGTTGCCTGCACAGAGTAGGCGATGGGGCTTCCCCCAGGAAGGTGCAGACGTCCCCGTTTTCTAAATGGGGCTGCGGCCGCGGGACTGCACAAACGTGCGCACCGTCCGCTCCCCAGGCAACAGGATTGCGGTACAGTCCGGTCGGGGAATTACAGGGGGCTCCATGAGCACCGTTGCCACTGCCAACCTGGTGGGGATCACCGGCATTGCCCGGCGCCTCGTGCTGGACGGGGTCCTGGAGGACACGGCTGCCCGCCAGGCGCTGGCCACCGCCACCAGCCAGAGGCAGCCCATCGCCACCTACTTGGCGGAGAAGCGGCTGGTGACGCCGGCGCAGCTGGCCGCCGCCAACTCGATCGAGTTTGGCGTGCCGCTGCTCGATGCCTCGGCGTTCGATCCCAAGCAATCCGCCATCAAGATCGTCAGCGAAGCCCTGGTCCGCAAGCATTCGGTGCTGCCGCTGTTCAAGCGCGGCAACCGGCTTTTCATCGGCATCGCCGATCCGACCAACAACCAGGCCCTGGACGAGATCAAGTTCCAGACCAACCTGGCGATCGAGCCGATCCTGGTCGACGAGGACCGGATCAAGCGCTGCATCGACACCTGGCTGGAAGCCAGCGACGCACTGGCCGACACGGTCGGCGACTCGGAAGGCCTGGATTCGCTGGACGTGTCCGGCGGCGACGCCGACCTGGCCAACGAAAGCGGCGTGGACGTCAAGACCGACGACACCCCGGTGGTCAAATTCGTCAACAAGGTGCTGGTGGACGCGATCCGCAAGGGCGCCTCGGACATCCATTTCGAGCCCTACGAAACCGAATACCGCGTGCGCCTGCGCATCGACGGCCTGCTCAAGCAGGTCGCCAAGGTGCCCACCAGCCTGCAGGCCCGCATCGCCGCCCGCATCAAGGTGATGGCGCAGCTCGACATCGCCGAGAAGCGCGTGCCGCAGGACGGCCGCATCAAGCTCAACATCTCCAAGACCAAGCAGGTCGACTTCCGCGTCAGCACGCTCCCGACCCTGTTCGGCGAGAAGGTGGTGATGCGTATCCTCGACGGCAGCGCGGCCAAGCTGGGCATCGACAAGCTCGGTTACGAGGACCACCAGCGGGACCTCTACGAGAAGGCCCTGGCCAAGCCCTACGGCATGGTCCTGGTGACCGGCCCGACCGGCTCGGGCAAGACGGTGTCGCTGTACACCGGCCTGAACATCCTCAACGAGGAGCAGCGCAACATCTCCACGGTCGAGGACCCGGTCGAAATCCGCGTGCCGGGCATCAACCAGGTGCAGATGAACGTCAAGCGCGGCATGACCTTCGCCGCCGCGCTGCGCAGCTTCCTGCGCCAGGACCCGGACGTGATCATGGTCGGCGAAATCCGCGACCTGGAAACGGCCGAGATCGCCATCAAGGCCGCACAGACCGGCCACATGGTGCTGTCCACGCTGCACACCAACGACGCGCCGCAGACCATCGCGCGCCTGATGAACATGGGCGTGGCGCCGTTCAACATCACCTCGTCGGTGACCCTGGTCATCGCCCAGCGCCTGGCCCGCCGCCTGCACGACTGCAAGCGCGAAGTGCACCTGCCCGAGCATGCCCTGCTGGCCGAGGGCTTCAAGCCCGAAGAGATCGCCGAAGGCCTGAAGATCTACGAGGCCGTCGGCTGCGCCGACTGCACCGAAGGCTACAAGGGCCGCACCGGCATCTACCAGGTCATGCCGATGAGCGATGAGATCCAGGCGATCGTCCTTGCCGGCGGCAACGCCATGCAGATCGCCGATGCAGCACAGAGATCGGGCATCGACGACCTTCGCCAGTCGGCGATGCTGAAAGTCAAGAACGGCGTTACCAGCCTCGCCGAAATCAACCGCGTAACAAAGGACTAAGCCATGTCCGCGACCCGCACTGCCACCAAGCCCACTACCGTGCGTCGCGCCGACGCCTTGCCTGTCTTCACCTGGCAGGGCACCGACAAGCGCGGCAAGGTGATGAAGGGCGAAACGCAGGCAAAGAACGCCAATGCCCTGCGCGCCGAACTGCGCAAGCAGGGCATCCAGCCCAAGGTGGTCAAGCCCAAGGGCAAGCCGTTGTTCGGCGCCGCCGGCAAGCGCATCACCCCGCTCGACATCGCGGTGTTCAGCCGCCAGATCGCGACGATGATGAAGTCCGGCGTGCCGATCGTCGGCGCGATGGAGATCATCGCCAACGGCAACAAGAACCCGCGCATGGCGACGCTGGTCAACTCGGTCCGCGCCGACATCGAGAGCGGCTCTTCGCTGCATGAGGCGCTGAGCAAGCACCCGGTCCAGTTCGACGAGCTCTACCGCAACCTGGTCAAGGCCGGTGAGTCGGCCGGTGTGCTGGAGGTCGTGCTCGACACCGTCGCCACCTACAAGGAAAACCTCGAAGCCCTCAAGGGCAAGATCAAGAAGGCCATGTTCTACCCGGCCATGGTCATCGCGGTGGCCCTGATCGTCAGCTCGATCCTGCTGGTGTTCGTCGTGCCGCAGTTCGAGGAGGTCTTCAAGGGCTTCGGCGCGGACCTGCCGGCCTTCACCAAGCTGATCGTCGCCCTGAGCCGCTTCATGGTGGCCTGGTGGTTCGTGATCCTGATTGGCGTCATCGGCGCGATAGCGGCCTTCATTATGGCCAAGAACCGATCCGTCGCGTTCTCGCGTCTCCTTGATCGATTGATCCTGAAGTTGCCCGTGATCGGCCAGATCATGCACAACTCCGCCATCGCCCGTTTCTCGCGCACCCTGGCCGTGACCTTCAAGGCCGGCGTGCCGCTGGTGGAGGCGCTCGACACCGTCGCCGGCGCCACCGGCAACGTCCTGTACGAGGACGCCGTGCGCAACATCCGCGATGACGTCGCGGTCGGTTACCCGGTCAACGTGGCGATGAAGCAGGTCAACCTGTTCCCGCACATGGTCGTCCAGATGACCGCCATCGGTGAAGAAGCCGGCGCCCTGGACACGATGTTGTTCAAGGTCGCCGAGTTCTACGAGCAGGAGGTCAACAACGCCGTCGACGCGCTGGCCAGCCTGCTGGAGCCGCTGATCATGGTGTTCCTGGGCGTGATCGTCGGTGGCATGGTGATCGCCATGTACCTGCCGATCTTCAAGCTGGCCTCCACGGTCGGCTGATCGGCACACAGGGATTTCTTAGGCGACAATCCGACGCATGGCATTCCTAGATCAGAACCCCGCCATCGGTTTCCCGCTGGCGGCCGGGCTCGGCCTGTTGGTCGGCAGCTTCATCAACGTGGTGATCCTCCGGCTGCCCAAGCGGCTGGAGTGGCAGTGGCGGCGCGACAGCCGCGAAATGCTGGGCGAGCCGGAGACCTACGATCCGCCGCCACCAGGCATCGTGATCGAGCGATCGCACTGCCCGCACTGCAAGCACCAGCTGTCCTGGTACGAGAACATCCCGGTGTTCAGCTACCTGGCGCTGCGCGGTCGCTGCCGCAGCTGCAAGGCGCCGATCTCGCCGCAGTACCCGCTGGTCGAGCTGCTGACGATGCTGCTGGTCGTCGCCTGCGTCTGGCGCTTCGGCTTTGGCTGGAAGGGTTTTGGCGCGATCGTATTCACCTGTTTCCTGATCGTGCTGTCCGGCATCGACCTGCGGACGAAGTTGTTGCCTGACCAGTTGACCCTGCCGCTGATGTGGCTGGGGTTGATAGCCGCGTCCGACAACCTGTATTTCCCGGCCAAACCTGCCCTGCTCGGCGCCGTTGCGGGCTATTTGAGCCTGTGGACGGTGTGGTGGCTGTTCAAGCAGCTCACCGGCAAGGAAGGCATGGGCCACGGCGACTTCAAGCTGCTGGCCGCGATCGGCGCCTGGACGGGCCTCAAGGGCATCCTGCCGACGATCCTGCTGTCATCGCTGGTCGGCGCGATCATCGGCTCGATCTGGCTGGCGATGAAGGGTCGCGACCGCTCCACGGAAATCCCGTTCGGGCCCTACCTGGCCGTCGCCGGCTGGATCGCCTTCTTCTGGGGCGACCAGATCGTCGGGACCTACATGCGGGTCTCCGGCTTCCACTGAGGCCGCACGTCTTCATCCCTGCCCCTCGCCCGCACAGTGGCGGAGGGGCTTATATGATCCGCGCATGAGCGACTTCATCATCGGCGTCACTGGCGGCGTTGCCTCCGGCAAGAGCGTGGTCACGCGCCGTTTCGAGGAACTCGGGATTGTCGTTGCCGATGCCGACGTGGCCGCGCGCGCCGCGGTAGCGCCCGGGTCCGACGGCCTGGCCGAGGTCGTCGAGGCATTCGGAAGCGGCGTGCTGGGCGCCGATGGCGGCCTGGACCGTGCCGCCATGCGGCAACGGGTATTCGGCGATGAGGCCGCTCGCCGGCGCCTGGAGTCGATCATCCACCCGCGTGTGCGCATAGCACTCCATTCGGCCTGCCAGGCCGCCAGCGGCCCATACGCGATCGCGGCGATTCCCTTGCTCGCCGAAGGCGGTGGCCGTGACGCCTATCCGTGGCTGGCGCGGATCCTGGTGGTCGATGTTCCGGTCGCGGCGCAGCGCGCGCGCTTGATGGCGCGCGACGGCGTCGACGCCGCCCTGGCCGACCGGATGATCGCAGCCCAGGCGACGCGGGCGGCGCGACTCGCGGTCGCCGACGACGTGCTGATCAACGATGCGGCGCTCGATGCCCTTGACGAACCGATTGCGGCGCTCGATCGCCGGTACCGCGCCCTCGCCGGGGCCTAGCGCGTCAGACCGGCCAGAGGCTGCGTATGGCAGCGATGCCCTGGGCGCCGTGCGCCCTCGCGTCTGCCAGGTCGTCCGGGCCGAGGCCGCCGATCCCGTAGATTGGCAGCGACACCCGCTCGCGCATCGCCGCGAAGCCTTCCCAACCGATGCCGGCCAGGCCGGGGTGACTCAGGGTCGGCTTGACGTTGCCCACCACGGCGAAATCGCAGCCCAGGGTCTGGGCGGCGATGACGTCATCCAGTCCGTGGCAGGACGCCGCCAGTGGCAGTTCTGGCGGCAGCGGCCGCTGCGACTGCCGGTGCAGGAGTGACGTCGGCAGGTGCAGACCGATGCCCAGTTCGAGCGCGATGTCGGCGTCGCTGTTGATCAGGACCTCGGCGCCCGCCTGGCGGCAGCGCTGCACCGCCTTCGCCACGAGCGTTCGCCAGCGCGCCGCGTCGATGCCCGGTGCGCGCAACTGGACGCGGCGAAAGCCTGAGGCAAGCGCGGTTTCCAGCTGCGTCAGCCACTGCGCATCGTCGTCCGGCACCGGCGTCACCAGGTACAGCGCCGGCTGCAGCAGTGCGGCCACCACGGGCCGATCCGCCGGTGGCATCGCGTAGCTGCTGAGTTTGTGCGGCGGCACCCATACCAGCGCCTGCCCTTCGCGGCCGCGGGCACTGCCGCGCCAGCTGGCGATCGTGCGCACATCCAGGCGCAGGCGTTTGTCGGGATATATCTGCGGGACGCTGATCAGGCGCGCGCCCACTTCCACATCGATGCCGAGCTCTTCGTGCAGTTCGCGCGCGAGTGCCGCTTCCGCCGACTCGCCGGGTTCGTGCTTGCCGCCCGGGAATTCCCACAGGCCGGCGAGGTCACGGCCTTCGGTACGACGCGCCAGGAGGACGCGGCCGCGGGCATCGCGGATGACGCCGGCCATGACTTCGACGAAACGGGTGGGCGCTCGCGCGCCGTGCCCGTCGGGGTGCGGGGAGGTTGCTGGTGGAGGCTGGGCGGTCATGGGGTCGGCGCCATGGGCGCCCTGCCCTCACCCCGACCCCTCTCCCGCGAGCGGGAGAAGGGCTTTGAGACGGAGCGGCCGATGGTCAGGCGATCTGCCCATGGCAGTGCTTGTACTTCTTGCCGCTGCCGCACGGGCACGGATCGTTGCGGCCGACATTGGCGAACGCATCGTTGCCGCCGGCCTGGGCGAGCGCCTGCTGCGCTTCCTCGTCGGCACCGTAGCCGCCGACGTCGGCGTGCTGGAACTGCATCTGCCGGGACTGCGCCTCGGCAGCGGCGCGTTCCTGCGCTTCCAGGGCAACCACTTCGTCCTCGCTGCGGATGCGCACGCGCGCCAGCAGGGTGACGACTTCGCGCTTGACCTTCTCCAGCATCTCGCTGAACAGCTCGAACGCTTCTTTCTTGTATTCCTGCTTGGGCTGCTTCTGCGCGTAGCCGCGCAGGTGGATGCCCTGGCGCAGGTAATCCATGCGCGCCAGGTGCTCCTTCCAGTTCTGGTCGAGCACGTTGAGCATGATGTGCTTTTCCAGCAGGCGCATGGTCTCGGCGCCGAGCTGGGTTTCGCGCTCGCTGAAGTGGCCGTGCACGGCCTGCTGCACGCGCTCCTCGATGGTCTCCGAGTCGAGCGCGTCGCTTTCCTTCGCCATCGCCACCAGCGGCATGGCCACGCCGAACTCCTGCTCCAGCGTCGACTCCAGGCCCGGCAGGTCCCACTGTTCGTCGATCGAGTTGAGCGGCACGAAGCGGGCGACGGTGTCGGCAACGACATCGCTGCGCAGCCCTTCGATGTTCTCCTCGACGGTCTCGGCTTCCAGCAACTCGTCGCGCTGGGAGTAGATCACCTTGCGCTGGTCGTTGTTGACGTCGTCGAAGTCGAGCAGGTTCTTGCGGATGTCGAAGTTGTGGGCCTCGACCTTGCGCTGCGCGTTGGCGATCTGCTTGGTCACCAGCGGGCTTTCGATGATGTCGTCTTCCTTCAGGCCCATGCGCGCCATCACGCGCTGCACCCAGTCGGCGGCGAAGATGCGCATCAGGTTGTCTTCGAGCGACAGGTAGAAACGGCTCGAACCCGGATCGCCCTGGCGACCGGCGCGGCCGCGCAGCTGGTTGTCGATGCGGCGGCTCTCATGGCGCTCGGTGCCGACGATGTGCAGGCCGCCGGAAGCCTTGACTGCCTCGTGACGCGCCTGCCATTCGGACTTCAGGCGGGCCTTGGTGACTTCATCCAGCTCGCCGCCAGTGCTGGCTTCCAGCAGCGCCACTTCGTTCTCGAGCGAACCGCCGAGCACGATGTCGGTACCGCGACCGGCCATGTTGGTGGCGATGGTGATCGCGCCCGGGCGACCGGCCTGCGCGACGATCTGCGCTTCGCGCTCGTGCTGCTTGGCGTTGAGCACCTCATGCGCGATGCCGGCCGCACTCAGCTGCTCGCTGAGCATTTCCGACACTTCGATGGACGTGGTGCCGACCAGCACCGGCTGCTTGCGGGCGTTGGCGTCCTTGATCTCGTTGACCACCGCGCGGTACTTGCCGGCGCGGTTGAGGAACACCGCATCCGGGTGATCCTTTCGCTGCACCGGCTGGTGCGTCGGGATCACGATCACTTCCAGGCCGTAGATGCTCTGGAACTCGTACGCCTCGGTGTCGGCCGTGCCGGTCATGCCGGACAGCTTGTTGTACATGCGGAACAGGTTCTGGAAGGTGATGCTCGCCAGCGTCTGGTTCTCGCGCTGGACCGGCACGCCTTCCTTCGCCTCGACCGCCTGGTGCAGGCCGTCGGACCAGCGACGGCCGGCCAGGGTGCGGCCGGTGAACTCGTCGACGATCACCACTTCGCCGTCGCGGACGATGTAATCGACGTCGCGCTGGTAGATGGCGTGCGCGCGCATGGCGGCATTGAGGTGGTGGACGACGCCGAGGTTCTGCGCGCCGTACAGCGAGTCGTCTTCGCCCTGCAGGATGCCGGCCTGGCGCAGCAGCGCCTCGGCATGTTCCTGGCCGGTCTCGGACAGGTGCACCTGCTTGCTCTTCTCGTCGACCCAGTAGTCGCCCTCGCCTTCTTCCGTGGCCTGGCGGATCAGGTTCGGGACGAGGCGGTTGACCTTGATGTACAGCTCCGGCGATTCGTCGGCCGGGCCGGAAATGATCAGCGGCGTGCGCGCCTCGTCGATCAGGATCGAGTCGACTTCGTCGACGATCGCGTAGTTGAGGCCGCGCTGGAAACGGTCTTCTTTCGACAGCGCCATGTTGTCGCGCAGGTAGTCGAAGCCGAATTCGTTGTTGGTGCCGTAGGTGATATCGGCGGCATACGCAGCGTGCTTGTCGCTGTGCGGCATGCCCGGGTAGACCACGCCGACCGTCAGGCCGAGCCAGTTGTACACGCGACCCATCCACGCCGAGTCGCGGCGGGCCAGGTAGTCGTTGACGGTGACCACGTGCACGCCCTTGCCTTCCAGGGCGTTGAGGTAGACCGGCAGCGTTGCCACCAGGGTCTTGCCTTCGCCGGTGCGCATCTCGGCGATCTTGCCCAGGTGCAGGACCATGCCGCCGATCAGCTGGACGTCGTAATGGCGCATGCCCAGGACGCGGCGCGAGGCCTCGCGGCAGACGGCGAACGCCTCCGGCAGCAGCTTGTCGAGCGTCTCGCCGTCGGCGAAGCGCTTCTGGAACTCGGCGGTCTTGGCCTGCAGCTCAGCATCGCTGAGCTTCTCCATCTGCGGCTCGAGGGCGTTGATCTTGAGGACGGAGCGTTGCAGCTGGCGCAGCAGACGATCGTTGCGACTACCGAAAACGCGGGTAAGCAGGCTGTTGAGCATGTACGGGTCCGGAAAGCGGAACAGGGGAACCAGCGAGCGGGACGCACTGAGAGTGCATGTCCGCCAGCAAGTTCCCCGGAAGGAGGTCGGCTGGAAATGAAATCGGGGCGCCGTGCGCCCCGATCGCATCGAGCCTGAACTGTGGCCAGTCCGATTGTACCGTGGGGGCGAGGGTCGGTGCTTGCAAGGCGCTCGCCTGCCCTCACCCCGGCCCTCTCCCGCAGGCGGGAGAGGGAGTAAGCGGCATCAACCCTTGATCTGGACCTTCAGCGGCGACTGCTGGCTGAGGAAATTGCGCGGATTGACCACGCGGCCGTTTTCCCAGACTTCGAAGTGCACGTGCGCACCGGTGGAGCGGCCCGTCGAACCGGCCTTGGCGATCTCCTGGCCGGCACGGACCAGCTCGCCGACCTTGTGGGTCAGGCGCGAGTTGTGGGCGTAGCGGGTGACGTAGCCATTGCCGTGATCGACCTCGATCACGTTGCCGTAGCCCGAGCGCACGCCCGAGTAGCTGACCACGCCGTCGGCCACGGCCAGCACCGGGTCACCGACGTTGGCCTTGAAGTCCAGGCCCTTGTGGTTGGCGTGCCCGCCGTTGAACGGGTCGGCGCGGCCGCCGAAGCCGGAGGTGATGTAGCTGCCGGCGATCGGCTCGCGGCCCGGGACCGCGTTCATGTCGAGCTGGCGGTTGAACAACAGCGACTCAAGTACCGAGAGCTGCTCGCCCGAGGCCTGGAACTGCTGGCCCAGGGTCGCCATGCCTTCGTCGAGCTCGGCCTTGGTCATGTCACGCACCGGGCCGACACCACCGACGCCGACCGGCTTGTCGAAATCGAACTCGCCGTCCTGGAGCTGGCCGATGCGGGTCAGGCGCTCACCGAGGGCGTTGAGGCGGTTGGCCTCGGCCTGAAGCTCGCCCATGCGGGCGGCCAGGGCATTGATCTCGCGCTGGGCATCACGGCGGGTGGCCGCGATCAGCGCTTCCTGGTTTTCGGACTTGCCGCGCAGCAGGGCGTTGTCGGCAATGCCGGCGCCTGCGCCGATCGCCGCGCCGCCGCCAAGCAGCAACGCGATGGCCAGGGCGGGTCGCTGCGCTCCCCAATATCCGGCCTGCTGCAACCAATGCGACAGCTGGGCGCGGGATTTGTTTACGATGGATGGATAGGTCATGTCTTATGTCTGATTCCAAGCACAAGCCCCGAAAAGGCGGCTCTTCGACTCCGCTGGCCGCGCTTGACGCGCTGCTGGCCGAGCCCGCTGGCGGTCCAATTCGTCGTGCCTTGTGGCTCGAACAACTGGACCTACGGTTACGCCCACACCTGCCGCCGTCTTTGGCCGCGCATGCGCGGCTGGCCAATTACGAACGAGGCAGGCTCGTGTTTGTCGTCGACGCCCCGGTGTGGCGTGCCAAGTTGCGGCTCGCTGCCCCGGAACTGCTCGACGCGGCCCGTTCCGTCGGGCTGGATGCGGCTGAACTGATCGTCAAAACGACAACTCCGACGACTGCCTCCCCACAATCGGATCGGAAAGCCAAACCCATCTCAGCGACTGCACTGCTAGCACTGCAGGCCGCTCTGGTACTCCTGAAAGAACCGGATTCTTCCGACTCCTGAGGGAACACCGCCGAACCTGATCGACCTTGGCAAACTTGTTGCCGGGGCCCATCGATTGGCTGCGGTCGGGGCATGCTAAAGGCCTAACCCCTTGAAATTGTTAAAGGGTTAGAAACAAATTGATAGGTTTCCGTTAAATAATTGTTAAAGCGTCACGTGATGTTCACGTCTGTGACGCCCACCCAATTCATGTAAACGGTTGCGCCAGGATCCAGCCCCGATAGCCGCGTAATCGGTACGCGCGGGTATCAGGCGGTGGCGGGGACGCCATAGGCGACCGGGGCCGGAGCCGCGTCGGTCTGATTGAACGTCACTTCTTCCCAGGCTGAACGTTCGGCCAGCAAGGCCCGGACCAGCTTGTTGTTGAGCGCGTGCCCGGACTTGAAGCCGACATAGGTGCCGATGACCGGGTGCCCGGCCAGGTACAGGTCGCCGACCGCGTCGAGGATCTTGTGGCGGACGAATTCGTCGGCGTAGCGCAGGCCGTCGTCGTTGAGGACACGGAACTCGTCGAGGACGATGGCGTTGTCCATCGAGCCGCCCAGGCCCAGGTTGCGCTCGCGCATGTACTCCAGGTCGCGCATGAAGCCGAAGGTGCGGGCGCGGCTGACTTCCTGGATGTAGTTGGCGGTCGAGAACTCGACCACGGCCCGCGACTGCGACGCCGGGATCGCCGGGTGGTCGAACTGCACGGTGAAGTCGAGGCGGAAGCCGTCGTAGGGCTCGAAGCGCGCGACCTTGTCGCCTTCGCGCACTTCCACCGGATGCTTGATGCGGATGAAGCGCTTGGGCGCTTCCTGTTCGGCGATGCCGGCCGACTGCAGCAGGAACACGAACGGACCCGATGAGCCGTCCATGATCGGCACTTCGGCCGCCGACAGCTCCACGTAGATGTTGTCGATGCCCAGCCCTGCCAAAGCCGACAGCAGGTGTTCGACCGTCTGGATCTTGGCCGGCCCGCAGCTCAGGCCCGTGCACAGGGTGGTCTCGGTGACCAGCTCGGCGCTGGCAGGCACTTCCACCACCGGGTCGAGATCGACGCGGCGGAACACGATGCCGGTATCGACCGGGGCCGGGCGCAGGGTGAGAAAGACCTTCTCGCCGCTGTGCAGGCCCACGCCGGTGGCGCGGATCACGTTCTTGAGGGTGCGCTGACGCAGCATCTGGAAAAAACCTGTCGGGGGCAGACCTGTTGCGTGGGACTGGTCACGTCTGGACGAGCTCAGCCTTGCACGTCCGGGATATGTAGGGCCTCAGGCAGGCAGATGCAAATCGTTCTCGCCTGAACGGCGCGCAAGAATACCACCGGCGTGGCTGAACCTTAACGGAAATTCGTCACTGTCCCGACTTGCCGGCCGGGCAAGATGGCCGGTCGGCCCGCATTTGCGGGGCCGACCGGCCTAAAGCCCCTCCTGGAAGGCCCAAGGAGGCACTAGGGGACGACGACGGTCTTGCCCTCCTTCTGTCGCCAGGCGGAGGCCCTGCTGCCTTGCCCTCCCCTGCGAGCAGGGGAGGTCATCTACATCAGTCGGCCTGGCGGCGCAGGAACGCCGGGATGTCCAGGTAGCTGCTGTCGCTGCCGAAGTCGGCCACGGCCGGCGAGGACGACGGCTCGGCCGTGCGGGCGCTGGTGCTGCCGCGCAGGCTGTTGCCGAAGCTCGGACGGACCGGGGCGGCCATGTCTTCCATGGCGCCGAACTCCGGCTGGCCGGTGGTGGCGTTGCGCACCAGGGTGATCGGGGCGCGCAGGGCTTCCTTCTCGTTGCCGCGGACCGACTGGCGCGAGACGGCGCGGTTGAGGCCGGTGGCGACCACGGTGACCTTGACCTCGTCCTGCATGTCCGGGTCGAGCACGGTGCCGATGACGACGGTGGCGTCTTCCGAGGCGAAGTTCTCGATGGTGCGACCGACTTCGTCGAACTCGGCCATCGTGAAATCCGGACCGGCGGTGATGTTGACCAGGATGCCGTTGGCGCCGGACAGATTGACGTCGTCGAGCAGCGGGTTCTGGATCGCCGATTCGGCGGCGGCCTGCGCACGGTCGTCGCCGCGTGCCGAGCCGGTGCCCATCATCGCCAGGCCCATCTCGCTCATCACGGTGCGCACGTCGGCGAAGTCGACGTTGATCAGGCCCGGGCGGACGATCAGGTCGGCGATGCCCTGCACGGCGCCGAGCAGCACGTCGTTGGCGGCACGGAAGGCCTGGATCATCGTGGCGTTGCGGCCCAGCACGGTGATCAGCTTCTCGTTTGGGATGGTGATCAGCGAGTCGCAGTGGTGGCTCAGTTCCTCGATGCCCTTGAGCGCGACCTGCATGCGGCGGCGACCCTCGAACGGGAACGGCTTGGTGACCACGGCGACGGTCAGGATGCCCATCTCCTTGGCCAGCTGCGCCACCACCGGCGCGGCGCCGGTACCGGTGCCACCGCCCATGCCGGCGGTGATGAACACCATGTCGGCGCCGGTCAGTGCATCCATGATGCGCTCGCGGTCCTCAAGCGCGGCCTGGCGGCCGACTTCGGGATTGGCGCCTGCACCCAGACCCTTGGTCACGTTGCTGCCCAACTGCAGCTGCAGCTTGGCACCGCAGTTCTTGATCGCCTGCGCGTCGGTGTTGGCGGTGATGAACTCCACGCCATCGACATTGCCGCTGACCATGTGCGCAACGGCGTTGCCGCCGCCACCGCCCACGCCAACAACCTTGATCACCGCGTTCGGGGCCATTTTTTCAACCAGTTCGAAATGTGCCATGTCGTCGTCCTCGTTATGTGTTGCTAGTTATGTGTCGTGTTGCTTTCGAAAAACTGGTGCTGCCTGCCGCTCTTCGCCTTCGCCTCGCCTGCCCTCGTGGCCCGGACTCCCTGCCCGGACCGGGAACCGGCTGCGGCATGCGCCGCGTCGATTCCGTGCTACTTGCCGCAACGGTTCTGACCATCGTCAGAACTCGCCGCGATACCAGTTCTTGAGCTTGCTGAAGAAGCTGCCGGCGCGACCGGTGGAGATCACCGGGCGACGCGGGTGCTCGATCTGGCTGCCCATCAACAAAAGACCCACGCCGGTGGCATGGACCGGATTGCCCACCACTTCGCCCAGCCCGGTCACGTGCTGCGGGATGCCAACGCGCACAGGCATCTGCAGCATCTCCTCGGCCAGTTCGACCACGCCTTCCATCTTGGCCGCGCCGCCGGTCAGGACCATGCCGGCGCGGACGTGGTGCTCGAAGCCGCTGCGACGCAGTTCGGCCTGGATCATTTCGAAGATTTCCTCGTAGCGCGCCTGCACCGCCTGCGCCAGCGAAGCGCGCGGCATGCGTCGCGGCGGGCGGTCGCCGACGCTGGGCACCTGGATCGATTCCTCGGCGGTCGCCATCTGCGCCAGCGCGCAGGCGTAGCGCACCTTGATCTGCTCCGCTTCCGGTGTCGGCGTGCGCAGCATGTGGGCGATGTCCTCGGTGACCTTGTCGCCGGCGATCGGCAGGCTCGCGCTGTGCGCGATCGCGCCGCCGACGAACACCGCGATGTCGGTGGTGCCGGCGCCGATGTCGACCAGGACCACGCCGAGCTCGCGCTCGTCGGAGGTCAGCACCGCCTGGCTGGAGGCGAGCACGCTCAGGACGAGGTCGTCGATCTGCAGGCCACAGCGCTGCACGCACTTGCTGATGTTGGCCGCGGCCGACTGCGCGCACACCACCAGGTGCGCATGCACCTCCAGGCGCACGCCGGTCATGCCGACCGGGTTGCGGATGCCGTCCTGCGAGTCGTCGAGCACGTAGTCGCGCGGGATCGCGTGCAGGATCTTCTGGTCGGCGGGGATGGCGACGGCCTTGGCCGCGTCCAGCACCCGGTCGAGGTCGCCGTAGGTGACCTCGCCGTCGCGGATCGGGGCGATGCCCTGCGAGTTGCGGCACTGCACGTGGTTGCCGGAGATCGAGGCGTAGACCGAGCGGATCTCGCAGCCGGCCATCAGCTCGGCTTCCTCGATCGCACGCTGGATCGACTGCACCGTCGACTCGATGTCGACGACCACGCCGCGCTTGAGGCCGCGCGATTCATGCGAGCCGATGCCGATCACCTCGATCGGGTTGCCCGGCGAGTACTCGCCCACCAGCGCCACCACCTTGGAGGTGCCGATGTCGAGTCCCACGATCAGCGACTTGTCGCCCTTACGATTCATGACTGTCCTTGCGGTTGTTGCGGCACGGCCGCCGGCGCCGGGACCGGCGCCCACGTCAGTGCAAAACCATTGGTGTAACGAAGGTCGGCGCGCTTGAGCACCTGCGCCTGCTGCGCCATCAGCTGCGGCATCAGGCGCACGAAGCGGCCGATGCGCGCGCGTGCTTCGCTGCGTCCGACCACGATCTGTGCGCCGTTGTCCAGACCCAGCGTCCAGCTGCCGCGCGGGTCGAGCGCGACTTCCTTCACTTCCAGGCCGATCGGCGCGAACTGCGCGCGCGATTCGTTGTACAGCTCCACGACTTCGGCTACGCGCGCGTGCGGGCCCCCGAGCTGCGGCAATCCCGGCGGAACCTCGACGCCCTTGGCCGGGAACAGCTTGCCCTGCTGCGACAGCAGCAGGTCCTTGTCCCAGCGGGCGAACGGGCGGTGTTCGACCACGATCACTTCCAGCACGTCCGGCCAACGCTTGCGCACCTGTGCATGCTCGACCCACGGCAGCTTCGCCACTGCGTCCTGCGCGCCGGCGAGATCGACGGCGAAGAAGCCGCGCTGCGCGTAGGGCATGACGGTCCGGCGCAGCAACGCTTCGTCGACACGCTCGAACTGGCCGGTCGCGCGCAGCTTCTGCAGCGGCCACTGGCTGGCTCCGATCCAGCCGTTGAGCACGGCCACGATCGGCAGCACGACCAGCGCCAGCGCGAGGATCCAGCCAACAAGGCGAAGCATGGCGTTCACGCCGACGCACCTCCCGCAACCGGGGCCAGGCTCGACTCGAGCACGCGCCAGCACAGTTCATCGAACTCGATGCCAACCTGGCGCGCGGCCTTGGGCACCAGCGAGTGGCTGGTCATGCCCGGCGCGGTGTTCACTTCGAGCAGATGAAGCGCGCCGGTGCTGCGGTCGCGCATGAAGTCGACGCGGCCCCAGCCGTGGCAGCCGGCGGACACAAAGGCCTCCTGCGCGAGGCGGCGGATGGTGCCTTCCTCGGCGCCTTCCAGTCCCGGGCACAGGTACTGCGTGTCGTCGGCAACGTACTTGGCGTGGTAGTCGTACCACTCGCCCTTGGGAACGATGCGGATCGACGGCAGCGCCACGTGCCTGCCGCCGACGAGCAGCATCGGGACGGTCAGTTCCTCGCCATCGATCAGCTGTTCCATCAGCAGCTCGCCCGGGTAACGGGCGGCATGGGCGACGGCTGCGTCGAGATCGGAGTCGGCGAGCACGCGCGATACACCGACGCTGGAGCCTTCGCTCGACGGCTTGATGAACACCGGCAGGCCCAGTTCGCGCGCAGCCGCATGCACATCGGCGCCGGGGGCCAGGCGCGCATAGCGCGGCGTCGGCAGGCCTTCGCTCAGCCACACCTGCTTGGTGCGGATCTTGTCCATGGTCAGCGCCGAGCCGAGCACGTTGGAGCCGGTGTAGGGCACGCCGAGGGCTTCGCACAGGCCCTGCAGGACGCCGTCTTCGCCGCCGCCCTTGTTGCCGTGGAGGATGTTGAACACGCGATCGACGCTGCCGGCGCGGATCGCGTCGACCAGGGCCGGGATGCCGTCGACCGCGAACGCGTCGATGCCGCGCGAGCGCAGCGCCTCGAGCACGTTGCGTCCGGAGTCGAGCGAGACTTCACGCTCGGCGCTGGTGCCGCCCATGAGCACGGCCACGCGCCCGAACACCGCGGGATCGCTGACCTGGGTCGGGCCGATCGGGAACTGCGCGCTCACTTCCGCTCTCCGTTGCCGTTGTGGTTGCCGCCGTTGTGGTTGCCGCCGTTGAAGCCGTGGGCCGCGATCTGCTGCGCGGCGGAGCCGATGTCGCCAGCGCCCATCATCAGCAGCAGGTCGCCGTCGTTGAGGACGTCGGGCAGCACGCTGGCGAGGTCGGCCGCGCCGCTGACCACGATCGGATCGATGCGGCCGCGCGCGCGGATCGCACGCGCCAGCGACTTGGCGTCGGCACCGGCAATCGGCGCTTCGCCGGCCGGATAGACTTCGGTCAGCACCAGCACGTCGACGCTCGACAGCACCGCGGCGAATTCGTCGAACAGGTCGCGCGTGCGGCTGTAGCGGTGCGGCTGGAAGGCCACGACCAGGCGCTTGTCGCTCCAGCCACCGCGAGCGGCGGCGAACACCGCTTCCAGTTCCTTCGGGTGATGGCCGTAGTCGTCGACCAGTTGCACTTTCGCGCCCCGGGCCGTGGTCGGGCTGGCGAGCAGGTTGAAGCGGCGACCGACGCCGGCGAAGGCCTTCAGTGCGCGCGCGATGGCTTCGGCGCTGACGCCGAGCTGCCAGGCCACCGAAGCGGCTGCCAGCGCGTTCTGCACGTTGTGCCGGCCCGGCAGCGCCAGCGTCACCTGGGTTCGCGTCGCGTCGGGCAGGCACAGGGTGAAGCGCATGTTCGGACCGTCCTGCTCGACGTCCTCTGCGCGCACGTCGGCGACGTCGCTGAAGCCGTAGGTCATGACGTGGCGCGGCGTCTTCTTCGCCAGCGCCGCCACTTCCGGATCGTCGATGCACAGCACCGCCAGGCCGTAGAACGGCAGGCGGTGCATGAATTCCTCGAACGCGGCCTGGACGTTGGCGAAGTCGCCGCCGTAGTTCTCCAGGTGGTCGGCGTCGATGTTGGTGACGATGGCGATCTGCGGGTTCAGGCGCAGGAAGCTGCCATCGCTCTCGTCGGCCTCGGCCACCAGCCAGTCGCCGGTGCCCAGGCGTGCGTTCGCGCCGGCGGCAAGCAGCTGGCCACCGATGACGAAGGTCGGATCGATGCCGCCCTCTGCGAGCACGCTTGCAGCCAGCGAGGTGGTGGTGGTCTTGCCGTGGGTGCCGGCCACCGCGATGCCGCGCTTGAAGCGCATCAGCTCGGCCAGCATCTCCGCGCGCGGCACCACCGGGATGCGCTGTGCACGCGCTTCCATCAGCTCGGGGTTCTCGGCGCGGATGGCGCTGGAGACCACGACGCAGTCGGCGCCGAGCACGTTCGCCGCGGCGTGGCCGCGCTGCACGTTGATGCCGAGCGCCGACAGCCGCCGGGTGACGGCGTTGTCTGCGTTGTCCGAGCCGGAGACCTGGTAGCCCAGCGTGCACATCACCTCGGCAATGCCGCTCATGCCGACGCCGCCGATGCCGACGAAGTGCACGCGCGGGAAGGCTTTGGCGAGGTCGCCGGTGTGCTGCAGGCGGCGGCGCAGGGCGGTACTCATGGCGTGTTTCCGTGGAGCGGGAATCGGGAATGGGGAATCGGGAACGAGAAGTTGGCCATCACGGCACCACCTCCATGACGGCATCGGCGACGCGCTGTGCGGCATCGGGCCTGGCGATCGAGCGCGCACTGTGCCCCAGCTGCAGCAGCACACCACGCTCGCCGAGGATCTCGATCGTTGCCGAGATGCGGTCGCCCAGGTCGTTGCCGACGCCCTGCGGCACCAGGTGCGCGGCGCCGCGGTCGACCAGGTACTGCGCGTTCTTGGTCTGGTGGTCGTCGACTGCCTGCGGGAACGGCACCAGCACGCTGCCGACACCCACCGCACACAACTCGGCCAGCGTCAGGGCGCCCGCGCGGCAGATCACCAGGTCCGCCCAGGCGTAGGCGGCGGCCATGTCGGCGATGAACGGTTCCACCGAAGCCGTGACGCCGGCCATGGCGTAGGCCTGTTCGGCCTCCTCGCGCATCTTTTCGCCGCTCTGGTGGCGCACTTCGCAGGCCAGGCGCCCGCGCAGTCCGGCCACGGCCTTGGGCATCGCCAGGTTCAACGCACGCGCGCCCTGGCTGCCACCGAGAACGAGCAGCCGGATCGGACCGGTGCGCTGGGCGAAGCGGACACTGGGCGGCACCACCGCGGCGATCTCGCCACGAACCGGATTGCCGACCACTTCTTCCTTGAGGCTCGGGAACGTGCCCGGGAAGCCGGTCAGCACGTGGCGTGCGAAGCGCGCCAGCACGCGATTGGTCAGGCCCGGTGCGCGGTTCTGTTCGTGCACGAGCAGCGGCACGCCGGCGATGCGAGCGGCGATGCCACCGGGGCCTGCAGCGTAACCACCGAAGCTGACCACTGCACGCGGCTGGCGCTCGCGCAGCGTCTGCAGCGCGGCGCGCACTGCGCCGATCAGGCGGAACGGCGTGGCCAGCAGCGTGCCGATGCCCTTGCCGCGCATGCCACTGACCGCGATCGTATCGATGGCGATGTCGTGTTGCGGCACCAGGCGCGTTTCCATGCCGCCCTCGGCGCCGAGCCACAGCACGGGCACGCCGCGCTCCTTGAGCTCGTGCGCTACCGCAAGGCCCGGGAAGATGTGACCACCGGTGCCGCCGGCGAGGATCATCACCGGGTGCAGGTCGGAATCGGTCGCGGCAATCTTCAAGCGATCCTCCCCAGGGTGGGTTCGACGCGCTGGCGCAGGCGGCTGGTGCCGCGCACGTCGCCGCTGCGCTTGGACTGCGAGGCAGGCATCGACGTCGGCGACGGCGACGGCGACGAGGACGAGGACGAGGACGGCGACGGCGACGGCGTGGCTTCGTTGCGCACGCGGGCAACCTGGCGCTGGGCGCGATCGAGTTCGTAGGACACGCGCAGCAGCAGGCCCAGCGCGGCGCAGGTCATGATCACGCTGGAGCCGCCGTAGGAAATCATCGGCAGGGTCAGGCCCTTGGTCGGCAGCAGGCCGAGATTGACGCCGATCGAGACGAAGCTCTGCAGGCTCATCCACAGCGCGATGCCGAACGCGCAGTAGCCGGCAAAGTGGCGGCGCATCTCGACGCACTTCAGGCCCAGCCAGAACGCGCGGCCAGCCAGGCCGGCGTAGAGCGCGACCACGGTGCACACGCCGAGGAAGCCGAATTCTTCGCCAATCACCGCAAGGATGAAGTCGGTGTGCGCTTCGGGCAGGTACGACAGCTTCTGCACCGACGCGCCCAGGCCGACGCCGATCCATTCGCCGCGGCCGACCGCCATCAAGGCGTTGGTCAGCTGGTAACCGGTCTTGAACGGGTCCTGCCACGGGTCGAGGAACGAGGTCAGTCGGGTCACGCGGTAGGGTTCGGCAATCGCGACGATCGCCAGCACCGGCAGGCCGATCAGCACCGGGCCGAACATGCGCGGCATGTTGACGCCGCCGAGCACGAGCATGCCGGCGGTGACCGCCAGGATCAGCGACGACGAACCGAAGTCGGGCTGCAGCAGTAACAGCACGACCAGGCCGACGGCGACGCCGATCGGCTTGAGCATCGCGCCCCAGGTTGCCGTCACTTCCTCGCTGTAGCGCTTGAGGTAGCTGGCCAGCCAGACGATGTAGAGCAGCTTGACCGCTTCGACCGCCTGGAAGTTCGACACGCCCAGGTTCAACCAGCGCCGCGCGCCGTTGACGTTCTTGCCGATGCCGGGCACGAACACCGCGATCAGCAGCACGAAGCAGACCAGCAGCAACCACTGGTTGTGCTGCTCGATGGTCTTGAGCTCCGTGCGCATCACCCACACCGCCATGACCAGGCCCAGGGCCAGGAACACGACGTGGCGGCTGAGGAAGTAGAACGGTCCGACGTCGTGGCCGTCGGCGACGCCAATCGATGCCGAGCCGACCATGACCACGCCGACACAGGCAAGCGCGCACGAGATGCCCAGCAGCCACGGATCGAAGTGGCCGCCGATGGCGTCGAGGCGCGTTGCCTGGCGAGCGGTCGAAAGGTCGGTCATCAGCGCACCTTCAGCGTCGCCAGGCCGACCAGGACCAGCACCACCGAGATGATCCAGAAGCGCACGATCACGCGCGGCTCCGGCCAGCCCTTGAGCTCGAAGTGGTGGTGGATCGGCGCCATCCGGAACACGCGCTTGCCGGTGAGCTTGAACGAGCCCACCTGGATCATCACCGACAGCGTCTCGATCACGAAGATGCCGCCCATGATCACCAGCACCAGTTCCTGGCGGACGATGACGGCGATCGTGCCGAGCACGGCGCCCAGCGCCAGCGCGCCGATGTCGCCCATGAACACCATGGCCGGATAGGTGTTGAACCAGAGGAAGCCCAGGCCCGCGCCGGCGATGGCCGCGCAGATGATCACCAGCTCGCCGGCGCCCGGCACCGGCGGGATCTGCAGGTACTTGGAGAACTCGGCGTGGCCGGAGGCGTAGGCGAAGATGCCCAGCGCGCAGGCGACCAGCACGGTCGGCATGATCGCCAGACCGTCGAGACCGTCGGTGAGGTTGACCGCGTTGGAGAAGCCGACGATCCAGAAGTAGGCGATGGCGACGAAGCCGATGCCCGCCAGCGGCAGCGCGATCGACTTGAAGAACGGCACGTAGAACGTGGTGGCCGCCGGAACGTCGGCATACAGATAGAGGTACAGGCCGGCGGCCAGACCGAACACCGACTGCGCCAGGTACTTCCAGCGCGACTTCAGGCCATTGGGGTCGCGGCGGACGATCTTGATCCAGTCGTCGTACCAGCCGATCGCGCCGAAGGCGAGCATGACCAGCAGCACCGTCCACACGTACTTGTTGCGCAGGTCGCCCCACAGCAGCACCGACGCCATCACCGTGAGCAGGATCAGCGCGCCACCCATGGTCGGCGTGCCGGCTTTGGAGAAGTGCGACTGCGGGCCGTCCTTGCGAATCGGCTGGCCGCCCTTGAGCTGGCCCAGGCGTCGGATCACCGCCGGCCCCCACCACAGCGACAGCGCCAGCGCGGTCAGCGCGCTGAGGATGCCGCGGAAGGTCAGGTAACTGAACAGTCCGAACAGACTCTGCAGTTGTTCGAGCCAGCGAGTGAGTTCAAGCAGCATCAGGATTCCCCTTCTTGTCCGAGCGCGGCGCGGCGTCGACCAGCGCGGCGACGATCCGGTCCATCGCGCTGCCACGCGAGCCCTTCACCAGCACGCGAACGCCGTCGCGCAGTTCCGCGCGCAGGGCGCTGGCCAGCGCGTCATGTGTTTCGAAATGCGTGGCGCCTTCACCGAACGCCGCCGCTGCCGCAGCGCTGTGCGGGCCCAGCGTGAACATGCGGCTGATGCGGGCGCCCTTGGCGCGGCGACCGGCCTCGGCATGCATCGCTTCGGCATCGGCGCCGAGTTCGCGCATGTCGCCCAGCACCAGCCAGGCTTCACCGCCACCCTCCGACAGCGTGTCGATGGCGGCCGCGAGCGAGCCCGGGTTGGCGTTGTAGCTGTCGTCGATCAGCACTGCACCGTTGGCCAGGCGGTACGTGATCAGGCGGCCCGGCACCGACCTGGCGGCATTGAGGCCGTCGGCCACGGCCTGCAGCGTTGCCCCCACGCCCAGCGCGAGCGCCGCCGCGGCCAGTGCGTTGCGGACGTTGTGGCGGCCCGGCAGCGCCAGCGCGATCGCCGCTTCGCCCTGCGGCGTGACCAGGGTGAAGCGCGAGCCTTCGACTTGCGCCTGGACGTCGCGCGCGGTGATGTCGGCGCTGGCATCGAGACCGAAACGGACCAGGCGGCGACCATGGGCGCGCTCGGCGAAGTACGGCGCGAACGCATCATCGGCGTTGATCACCGCCACGCCTTCGGCCGGCAGCGCGTCGTAAATCGCGGCCTTGGTGTCGGCCACGCCAAGCAGGCTGCCCATGCGCTCGAGGTGGCCAGGCGCGATGTTGTTGATCACCGAAACGTCGGGGCGGACCACGGCAGTCAGGTAGGCGATGTCGCCTGGCTGGCCGGCGCCCATTTCGTAGATTGCGAACTGCATGCCTTCGGGCGCGTCGAGCACCGCCAGCGGCAGGCCGATCTCGTTGTTGCGATTGCCCGGCGTGGCGTAGGTCGGGCCAACGCGCTCCAGGATCGCGAGCGTGAGCGCCTTTACGCTGGTCTTGCCGTTGCTGCCGGTGATCGCGACGGTCTTGCCGGCGTTGCCCGATTCCACACGCGCGCGCTGCACGGCCGCTGCGAGGTCGGCGAGTGCGCGCTGGGTGTCGGCAACGACGATCTGCGCAATCGCCACATCCAGCTGGCGCGACACCAGCACGGCGGCGACCTTGTCCGCCGGCAGCGAGGCGACGTGATCGTGCGCATCGAAGCGCTCTCCCTTGAGCGCGATGAACAGCACGTCCCCGCCCTGCGGTAGCGCGCGCGTATCGGTTGCCACCGTGGTCACCACGGCGTCTTCGCCGTGCAGGCGGCCGCCGGTCATGCGTGCGATCTGCGACAGATGCAGCGGCTTCATGCCCGCGCCTCCAGCGCCGCGCGCGCGACCTGGGTGTCGTCGAAGGGGTATTGCACGCCCTGGATGTCCTGGTAGGGCTCGTGTCCCTTGCCGGCCACCAGCACGATATCGTTCTGGCCGGCCATTCCGACCGCGCGTGCGATCGCGGCGGCGCGGTCGCGCTGCACGCTGACCAGCGCCGGATTGGCGAAGCCGGCCATGATGTCGTCGACGATGACGTCGCCGTTCTCGAAGCGCGGGTTGTCGTCGGTGACGATCACGACGTCGGCATGGCGCTCGGCGATCGCCGCCATCTGCGGACGCTTGCCGCGGTCGCGATCGCCGCCGCAACCGAACACGCACAGCAGCCGCGCCTGTACGTGGGCGCGCAGCGACGACAGTGCCTGCTCGAGCGCATCGGGCGTGTGCGCGTAGTCGATCACCACCAGCGGCAGCTCGCCATCGCCACCGAGGCGGTTCATGCGGCCGTGGATCGGCTGCAGTTGCGACAGAACCTGCGCGATCCGGTCCGGCTGCTCGCCCAGCGCCAGCAGCGTGCCGGCCACCGCGAGCAGGTTGTCGACATTGAAGCGGCCCAGCAGCGACGAGTTGACCGGCCATGCCTCGCCTTCGTGCACCAGCTCGAAGCCGATGCCGGCATTGTCGAAACGCAGCGACTGCGCCTGCAGCGTCGCATCGCGCTCGCCGCGCGAGCTCAGGCCGATGGCGCGCACGCCGGCCGGTACGGTCGAGAGCAGCTCGCGGCCGAACTCGTCATCGAGGTTGACCACCGCCGCCGACAGGCCCGGCCACGCGAACAGGCGCGCCTTGGCTGCGCCGTAGGTCGCCATGTCGCCGTGGTAGTCGAGATGATCGCGAGTGAGGTTGGTGAACACCGCGACATCGAAATGCACGCCGTCCACGCGGCCCTGGTCGAGCGCGTGCGAACTGGCTTCCATGGCAATGGCAGAAGCGCCCTGGTCGCGCATCTGCGCCAGCAGCTCGTGCGTCTGCAGCACCAGCGGGGTGGTGAAGCCGGTCGGCACCACTTCGCCGTAGAGGCCGGCGCCCAGCGTGCCGACGCTGCCGCTGCGGATGCCGCGCAGGTGCCAGGCCTGCGTGAGCAGCTGCACGGTCGAGGTCTTGCCGTTGGTGCCGGTGACGCCGACGACATCCATGGCAGCGGTGGCGCGGCCGTGGAAGGCATCGCCCATTTGGCCCAGGCGCGAACGCAGGCCAGGCACGGCGATGGCGTCGGCCGGTGCCGGCAGGTCATCGGGTGCCGGCGGCTCGAACAGGATCGCACTGGCGCCGGCGGCGCGCGCCTGGTCCACGAAGCGCAGCCCGTGCGCACCGAAGCCGGCAATGGCGACGAATGCGTAACCGGGTTTGACCGCGCGCGAATCGAGCACCAGCCCACTGATCTGCAGCTCCGGCGCGATGCCGGCGACATCGGGCAGCAGCTCCGACAACGGCATGAGGCGGCTCATCGGCCACCTCCGGGGGTTGCGACCACGCCGGTGGACAGCGGTGCGGCCGCGACCTGCACCGGCGCCGGCAGCACCGCACCGGACGGCTTGCCGCCGTTGGCCTTGGCGCGCTTGGCTTCGGCTTCGGCCTGCGCCGCCATCCACGTGTCGATATCGTCTGGCGCCACGTCCATCAGGCGCAGCGCACCTTCCATGACGTTCTTGAACACCGGGCCGGAGACGAAGCCGCCGTAGTAGCCCTTGGCCGGATCGGGATCGTTGACCACCACCACCATCGAGAAGCGCGGGTTGTTGACCGGGACCACGCCGGCGAAGAACGACACGTAGCGGCGCGAGTAGCCGCCGGTCTCGTTGAACTTGCGCGCGGTGCCGGTCTTGCCGGCGACGTGGTAGCCCAGGATCGCTGCCTGCGTGGCGGTGCCGCCGGGCTCGGTCACGGTCTGCATCATGCGCATGATCTGGCCGGAGATCGCCGGATCGAGCACCTGCACCGGTTCGTTCTGTTCGCCGCCCTTGACGAAGGTCGGCGTGATCAGGCGGCCGCCATTGCCCAGTGCCGCATACGCCTGGGCGATCTGCAGCGGCGTCGCCGACAGACCGTAGCCGTAGGACATGGTCTGCTTGGTGGTGCCGCTCCAGCGCGACGGCGGCGCCAGCACGCCCGAAGACTCGCCCGGGAAGCCACTGTGGGTCTTGCGGCCGTAGCCGAAGCGGTGCAGGAAGTCGTAGTAGTTCTGGCTCGGGATCCGCGCCACGATCTTGGCGGCGCCGACGTTGGAGCTCTTGGTGATCACGCCGGTGGTGTCGAGCACGCCGTAGTTGCGGTGATCGGTGGTGCGGAAGCGACCGTTCGGCATCCAGCCCGGGTTGGTGTCGAAGGTGGAGTGCGCGGTGATCACGCCCGCCTCCAGTGCGGCGGCGACGGTCAGCGGCTTCATCGTCGAGCCGGGCTCGATCACGTCGGTGACGGCGCGGTTGCGATGCGTGTCGGGGTTGCCCACGCTCAGCGCATTGGGGTTGTAGGTCGGCAGGTTGGCCATCGCCAGCACTTCGCCGGTGGCGATGTCGAGCACCACCACCGAGCCGCTGCTGGCGCCGGTGCGCTGCAGCGTGCCACGCAGCTCGCGGAACGCCAGGTACTGGATGCGGCGGTCGATGGTCAGGGTCAGGTCGTGGCCCGGCTCGGCCTGCTTGACCAGGTCGACGCTTTCGACGATGCGACCGGCGCCGTCGCGGATCACGCGCTTGGAGCCGGGCTTGCCGCGCAGCCAGTCGTCAAATGCCAGCTCCAGTCCTTCCTGGCCCAGGTCGTCGATGTTGGTGAAGCCCAGGACGTGCGACATCGCCTCGCCCTGCGGATAGAAGCGACGGAACTCGCGCTGCGAGAACACGCCCGGGATCTTGTAGGCCAGGATCCGGTGCGCTTCGTCCGGGTTGATCCGGCGCTTGAGGTAGACGAATTCCTTGTCGGCGCGCTGGCTGAGCTTGCGCGTCAGCGCATCGGACGACACGCCCAGCGTCTTGGCCAGTTGCGGAATGCGAGCGGGATTTGCCAGCAGTTCCTGCGGATTGGCCCAGATCGACTCGACCGGCGTCGACACCGCCAGCGGCTCGCCGTTGCGATCGGTGATCATGCCGCGCGAGGTGGGGATCGGGATCTCGCGCAGCGAGCGGGCATCGCCCTGCTGGCGGTAGAAGTCATTGCTGATGACCTGCAGGTCGAGCGCGCGCGCGACCAGCGCCAGCGAGCACACGCCCAGCGCCGTGCCGACGATCAGCAGGCGGTTGCGCAGGTTGAACGATGCGCGGCCGCGGCCCTTGCCGGCGACGCGATTGTCGCGCTCGCCACCGAACTTCTCGCGCAGCGCCAGCACCCGCTCAAGCAGGCTGGTGCGGCCGGCGGGCCTGGAATTGCGGCCGGTCATGGGCGGATCACCACGGTTTCGGCGCCTTCGGGGAACTTCATGCCGAGGCGATCACGCGCGACCTGGTCGATGCGGTTGCTTTCGGCCCAGGTGGCCTGCTCGAGCTGCAAGCGGCCGAACTCGATGTTGAGCTCGTCGCGGGCGCGCTCCAGGCGGCTTAGCTGGACGAACAGCTGGCGGTGCTGATGACGCGCCTCCACCACCGCCAGCGCCGAAACGACGTTGGCCACCACCAGCACGCTCAGCAAAAGGCGGGCGATGCTCATGCCGCCTCCTTGCCGTGCACTGGGCCGAGAACCGGCAGCTTCTCGGCCACGCGCAGCACCGCACTGCGGGCGCGCGGATTGACCGAGGTTTCCTCGTCGAACGCCTTCTGCGCCGAACCGATCGCAAGCAGCACCGGCGTGAACGCCACCTCCACCGGCATGCGGCGATTGGCCGGCGGCGCCTTGCTGTGGCGAAGGATGAACTGCTTGACGATGCGGTCTTCCAGCGAATGGAAGCTGATCACCGCCAGGCGGCCGCCTGGCTTGAGCCGGGCAAGCGCCGCGTCGAGACCGATCTCGAGATCGGCCAGCTCGCGGTTGATGAAGATGCGGATCGCCTGGAAGCTGCGCGTGGCCGGATGGATCTTGCTGTCGCCGCGCGGCATCACCGAGGCGATCAGGTCGGCCAGCTGGGCGGTGCGCAGCAGCGGCTGCTCGCCGCGGCGGGCAACGATGGTGCGGGCGATCTTGCGGCTCATGCGCTCTTCGCCGTAGGTCCACAGCACGTCGGCGATTTCGCGATCGTCGGCCTGGGCCAGCCACTGCGCCGCGCTCAACCCGCTGTCGGGGTCCATGCGCATGTCGAGCGGGCCGTCCTTGCCGAAGCTGAAACCGCGTTCGGCGACGTCGAGCTGCGGCGACGACACACCCAGGTCGAACAGGATGCCGTCGAGGCCGCCGGCGGTCTCGTTCCACTGCGCCAGTTCGGCGAAGCTGCCACGGAAGATCGCCACGCGCGGGTCCGCGGCGAACTCTCGTTCGGCAACGGCAATCGCTTCGGGATCCTTGTCCATGACCAGCAGCCGGCCTCCGGGGCCGAGTTGTTCCAGCACGCCACGCGCATGGCCGCCGCGCCCGAACGTGCCATCCAGGTACGTTCCGTTCCCGCGCACGTTCAGGCCGTCCAGCGCCTGCGCGTACATCACGGGAAGGTGGCCGGAAAGCGCGCCGCGCCCCATGCCACCCACCGTCACAGCTGCAGGTCGAGCAGCTCCTCGCTCAGATCGTCGTCAGAAATGGTCTGACGGATCTGTGCGTGGTGCGCTTGCTCGCTCCACAGTTCGAACTTGTCGCCCATGCCCAGCAACACGGCCTTCTTCTCGATGCCGACGGCGGCACGGTGGCTGGCGGGGATGCTGATGCGGCCATTGCCGTCGAGCTCGACGAAGGTCGCCGCGCCGACCAGCTTGAGCTGCATGCTGCGGTTGACCTTCTTGGCCTTGGGCAGGGCATTGACCTGGTCGCGGACGCGTTCCCAGATGGCCTGCGGGTAGAGGTACAGCGAACCCGACTCGAACGGGTTGTAGGTGAGGACCATGCGGTTGCCGCATTCACGCGCGACGGCGTCACGGTAGACGGTGGGCACCGCCAGCCGGCCCTTGTCGTCAATCGTGATGGCGGTCTCACCCTGGAACATTCAGCACCTGGTTGGGGCCACCTCTAAGCGGGCGGCTTGGTCACTGAAAAACCACAAAAAACCCGGTTTTCCCTCAGATGCCCACCTTAGGCACGCCTCACAGGGTTGTCAACAAGTTTCCAGAGACAATTTCACCTGTTCCATCAAGGGCTTGCAGCGAACTTCACAGTCTTATTCAAGACTTATCCACTAGCCGTTGTTTAGTCTCATTTTTTGAGACTGGAAGGGGTTCAGGCGCCACCTCAGGCAAACCCGACCCCGAGCCCTTTGCCGATGCTGCTGCGCAGCACCAACGGCCCATTTGCGATAGCGATCACATATCCAGAATGAATATGAGATGTCTATCGACCCCTCAGGCCCCGGACCGGCAAGCTCAAAAGCCGCCCATCTACCCCGCCCTTGCCCCGACGGGAAAAGCCGCCCGCCCACCACTGGCGGGAACGCACCCGAGCGAACGAGCCCCCTTTAGTAAAGGGGACGCCGCGGCAGCGGCAGGGAATTGGAGGCAAAAAGCCTGGGGCCCGAGTTGCGACAGCAACTTGGGGCTCTTTGAGCGCAAAGCGCCAAAGAGCAGGCGGCGGAGCCGGCCTGTAAGCCGGGTTCTGTCGTGGACAGTCATTCCTCTAGGCGCAGCGTCGCCGCTACGCTCAAGCAACCTACCCGGAGACACCGCGGGCCGCGGCATTGCCTCCCTATTTGGTCTTGCTCCCGGTGGGGTTTGCCGTGCCGGTCTGTTGCCAGACTCGCGGTGCGCTCTTACCGCACCGTTTCACCCTTACCACGCACGTCTTGCGACGCCGTTCGGCGGTCTGCTCTCTGTTGCACTTTCCGTCGGCTTGCGCCGCCCAGGCGTTACCTGGCACCGTGCCCTGTGGAGCCCGGACTTTCCTCGGCACCCCCGAAAGGATGACGCGACTGCCTGGCCGACTCCGCCGTGTTTATTCTACCGCTTCGCGTTGAATAAACCCCAAAGTTTGCTGCGCAAACCTTGGGCCCCGACTCAGTTCACCTCCAATTCCCTGCCGCTGCCGCGGCACCCCCTTTACTAAAGGGGGCTGTTGCGTGGCATGCGCGACTGCCCGCTGCGCGCCCCACTCCCGACTACGCGCACAACGAAGACCGGGAAGTGAATTGCCGAAGCGTCGTCCGGCGGGTCGGGGATTGCGCAGCAGCGGGACATGGATGTCCCGCGCCCCGCATCAGCCATGGATGGCTGATCAAGGGGCTGCGCAATCCCCGACCCGGCGGACGGCGCCCCAGCGGAGAAGCGCTCTGCGCAGCCCTCGCCGAGGGCTCAGCCTTCGTCGGAGTTGTACAAGGCCTTGCGCGGCGCGCCGCTCAGCTCGGCTGCCAGTTTTGCTGCCTGGGAAGGCTTGAGGTGCTCGCTGAGCTTGGCGTACAGGCGTCGGCCCTCGGCGATGCTGGCGTCGGCGTCGTCACCGGCGCCTTCCACGATCACGACGAACTCACCCTTGCGCTGGTTCGGATCGGCCGCAACGCGCGCCTTCAACTCGCCCAGCGTTCCGTCGAGCACCGTCTCGAACAACTTGGTCAGCTCGCGACCGACCACCGCCACGCGCGCCTCCCCGAACGCCGTGGCGAGGTCTTCCAGCGACTCCTCGATACGGTGCGCCGACTCGTAAAAGATGAGCGTGCGCGGCTCGCTCACCAGCCGCGACAGCCGCTCGCGACGGGCCGAACCCTTGGCCGGCAGGAATCCCTCGAACACGAAACGATCGCTCGGCACACCGGCGACGCTGAGCGCGGCGATCGCGGCACAGGCGCCCGGGACCGGCGACACCCGGATCCCGGCCGCGCGCGCGGCGCGAACCAGGCGGAAGCCGGGATCGCTCACCAGCGGCGTTCCCGCATCCGACACCAGCGCCAGCGACTCGCCGGCACGCAGGCGCGCCACCAACTGCGCCGCCTGCGCGTCCTCGTTGTGCTGGTGCAAGGCCAGCAGCGGACGCTCCAGGCCAAAGTGCGACAGCAGCTGGCGGGTGTGGCGGGTGTCCTCGGCGCAGATCGCGCTCACCGTCTTGAGGGTCTCCAGCGCGCGCGCCGACAGATCACCGAGGTTGCCGATCGGCGTGGCGACGACATGGAGGATTCCCGGAGGTGGGAGATTTGCTGCTTGGGACGTAGGCATCGTGCGTCTGCGGTGGGGCCGGGTAGAATCCTAACCGGTCCCTCAGGAACGCCGCGTCGCGGCGAACGCATGCCGATGAGCCTAGCTTCGAATCGATGGGCGATGAAATGGATCTTCGCCGCGGCAATGAGCACCGCCCTGCTCGGCGGTTGCGCCACGGTCACCCAAACCGGCACGACATCGCAGGCCAGCCGCAACGCCACCATCATGCAGGCCGGCGAACTTGCCCGCAGCGGTGCTTCCCTGGTCGGCCCGGCGCGCAGCGCCAACGATCGCCAGATCGAGCACCTGCTGGCACAGCTCGACAACCCCACCCTCGCCCGCGAAGCGGCGGCCCTGGCGGCCGGCGATCCGCTCTACAACTATGTTGGCCAGGCGCTGATGCGCCGCGGCCTGCCGCTGCCGCGTCCGTTCGACCGCAGCGGCTGGCATTTCGATGCCGCCAGCCGCCCGCCGGCCGACAGCGACGGTTACCGCCCGCCGGTGAAGCTGGCCGTGCTGCTGCCGATGTCGGGCAGCCTGGCCGTCCCGGCCACGCCGGTGCGCGATGGCTTCCTCGCCGGCTATTACGGCGAAACCCGCCGCCGCCCCGACATCAGCTTCTACGACACCGCCGGCACCACCGGTGGCGCGCTGGCGGCCTACGACCTGGCCGCGGCCGAAGGCAACGACTTCGTGGTCGGTCCGCTCGGCCGCGACGAAGTCAACGCGCTGTTCGGCAAGGCCTCGTTGCCGGTGCCGGTGCTCGCGCTCAACCGCGGTGATGTCTCGCCGCCGAACGGCAACGCCGGCTTCTCGCTGTCGCCGGAAGACGAGGGCATCGCCGCGGCCGAATACCTGCTGGGTCGCGGTGCGCGCAAGGTGCTGGTGATCGGCGGCAGCGACGAGACGCAGCAGCGTGCCGTCGCCAGCCTGCGCGATCGCCTGGTCGAACGCGGCGGCGAGGTGACCGACGTGGTCAGCGAAGGCATCGCCGATCTTGGTCCGTATGCGCGGAAGGCCGGCGGCGTCGATGCCGTGTTCCTGGCGATCAAGGGCAGCAATGCACGCACGCTGATGCCGAAGCTGGCCCTGGCCGGCCTCGCTGGCAAGCCGCGCGTGGCGACGTCGCAGGTGTTGTCGGGCACCGGCAAGCCGGAAGAAGACCGCATCCTCGACGGCATCGTCTTCCCGAGCGATGTCTGGAGCACGCGCGGCGTGCCCGGCCTGCCACCGGCAAGCAACGTCGGCGCGCAGTTGTCGAGCGCCAAGGGGCCGGCCGCACGCCTGTTCGCATTCGGCTACGACGCCTGGCAGATCACCGCCTACCTGCAGCGCCTGGCAACGACGGCCGACGGCCGCATCGACGGCGCCACCGGCACGCTGCGCCTGGACGGCTTCGGCAACGTCCTGCGCACGCCGGCGTGGTCGACGTTCAGCGCCGGCGTCTCCACCCCGCTGGCCGATGCCGCCCAGCGCTGACAAGCGCGCAAGAGGCGCGGCGGTGGAAGCCGCCGCGCGCGATTACCTGATCGATGCCGGGCTGCGCGAAGTGGCCGCCAATGCGAACTACCGCATCGGCGAACTCGATCTGGTCATGCTCGACGGCGCCACGCTGGTGTTCGTCGAAGTGCCATTCCGCCGCAACGCCCGCTTCGGCGGCGGTGCCGGTTCGGTGGACGTGCACAAGCGCCGAAAGCTTATCCGTGCCGCGATGGTGTTCCTGGCCAGGAACCGGCGCTACGCCGACGGCGCGTGTCGTTTCGATGTGGTCGAGGCCGAAGGCGACCCGGCGGCGCCCACCTTCCACTGGCTGCGCGATGCATTCCGCGCCGACGACTGCTGAGCGGCACGGCGGCATCCGGCGCTGTTGGTGTCACGCCGTGCGATCGTTCACGCCGTTGCCGCGTGCAGGTGCTCGTAGAGGATCGTCGCGCCGACCAGGATCAGGATGACGCCACCGGCCATTTCGGCGCGCTTGCCGATCAGCATGCCCAGCGCGCGGCCGGCCATGATCCCGAGCGTGACCATCGTCAGCGTGCAAAGCCCGATGACGACGGCGACGACGAGGATGTTCACGTCGACAAAGGCCAGGCCCACACCGACGGCCATGGCATCGATGCTGGTGGCCAGTCCGGTCAGGGCAACTGACCAGATCCCGCCCAAGCGGCCGGTGGCCGCCGCTTCGGCCGCGTCCTGGTCGGTGGCGGCCTTGTAGATCATGTGCAGCCCCAGCACCCCCAGCATGCCGAAGGCGATCCAGTGGTCCCAGGCTTCGATGTAGCGCGAGGCGGCGGAACCCAACAGCCAGCCAATGACCGGGGTGATGCCTTCGACCACGCCAAATATCACGCCTATGCGCAGCGCTTCGGGCCAGCGCGGCCGGAGCATGCCGGCGCCCTTGCCCAGCGCCGCCGCGAAGGCATCGGTGGACATGGCCAGGCCGAGCAGCACGATTGATACGGGGTTCATGGCGTCGATCACCAACGCTGTCGGCCGGAAGTCCAGCTTATCAGTGCGGACTCAACGACTTCCGGGAGGCAGCGTGACGCGTCGGCGGGAGCCCGCCGCAAGCCTCTTGCACCGCATGAAGCAGGCCGGTCAGGTCCTGCTTGAGCAGATAAGCCTGCACCTTCGACTTGGCGGCGCGCATGGCCACCTCGTCTTCAATCGCGCCCGACACAAGCAGGAACGGGATTTCCGGATCGAATTCGCGCGCGATGGCCAAGGCCTCGAATCCGCTGAATGCCGGCATCGATACGTCCGAGACGACCAGGTCCGCGCCAGCACTCATCGCTGCGCGCAACTCCGACGCCGATTGCACGTGCAGGAACTGCGCACGGATTCCGGCGTCGGCCAACTGCAGCGACACCAGTTCGGCGTCGTCGGCATCGTCCTCCACCAGGACGATGCGCAATGCATCGGCGTTGGGATCCGCGGCCGATCCCATGTCAGTCGATCACAGGCGGTTCGTTGATCACCGCCCAGAACTTGCCAAGGACCTTCACGGCCTGGAAGAACTGGTCGCCATCGACCGGCTTGACCACATAGGCATTGACGCCCAGGTTCCAGCCGGCGGCCAGGTCGCTCTCCTCGCGGGAAGACGACAGGATCACCACCGGCGTGTTCTTGAGCTTGGCGTCGCCGCGGATCTGCTGCAGGACTTCGAGTCCGTCCATGCGCGGCATCTTGATGTCCAGCAGCAGCACGGCCGGATGGCCTTCGGGACGGTCGGCAAAACGACCGCGCCGGTGCAGGTAGTCCATCGCCTCGACCCCGTCCTCGACGTGGACGATGGGGTTGACCAGGTTGGCATCGCGCAACGCGTCGATCGCCATCTCGGCGTCGGCGTGGCTGTCTTCTGCAAGCAGGATGGTGCGGAATTCGGTCATTGCATGAGCCTGGTAGTGGACGGCGGCGCATCGAGCGCGGCCGGCAGGGTGAACCGGAAAGTGGCGCCCTGGTCGGGCTCGGACTCGGCACTGATGCTGCCACCGTGCCTTGCCAGTACGCGCTTGACACTGGCCAGGCCGATCCCGGTGCCGGGGAAGTCGCTGGCCTTGTGCAGTCGCTGGAACACGCCGAACAGCTTGCCGGCGTAGGCCATGTCGAAGCCGGCGCCGTTGTCGCGCACGCAGAACTCGTGGCTGCCATCGTCCAGGCGCTGGTGCGATACCTCGACCTGGCTGCGTTCGCGGTTGCTGCTGTACTTGACTGCGTTGCCGAGCAGGTTGAGCCAGACCTGCCGCATCATGTTCTCGTCGGCGACGACGATCGGCAGCGGCTGGATCTTCCAGGAAACCTGCTGCGGGCTGCCGTCGGCCGACAGGTTCGCGTCGAGCATCGCCCGTGTCTCGGCGACCATCGATTGCATGTCGACCGGCAGCAGGCGCAGTGCGCTGCGACCCAGGCGCGAATACACCAGCAGGTCGTCGATCAGGTGCGACATGCGCTTGGCCGAATTGCTGATGATGCCCAGGTAGTGCAGGCTCTTTTCGTCGGCGCCTTCGCCAAGGTGGCGGGTCAGCTTGTCCGAGAAGCCGGCCACGTGGCGCAATGGCGCGCGCAGGTCGTGCGATACCGAGTAGCTGAACGCCTCCAGCTCGCGATTGACCTCCGAAACCTGGTCGACCTTGCCTTCGAGCTGGCGATTGAGCTCGTTGATCTTCCGCTGCGTTGCCTTCTGCGCGGATACGTCGCTGACGGTCAACAGCGCGACTTCGTCGTCGCGGTCGGGCAATGACATCCGGCTGGCATTGATCAATACGGTGCGCTCGACGCCATCGGCCGTGGTCTGCACCTGTTCGAAATCCCACAGCTCGCGTCCGCGCGAAAGCACGTCGCCCAGGCGCTGCTGCAGGATGGGATCCACCCAGGCGGCATTGGTCGCCAGCTGCTGGCCGTCGGCTGTCCGGCCGTAGAGCTGTTCGAATGCGGCGTTGTGCATGACCACGCGCTGTTGCGCATCGATCAACGCGATGGGTTCGCGGACCGTCTGCAGCACGGCCAGGGCGCGCGCACTGGACAGGCGCGACTGCCGTTCGGCAGACAATCGCTTCGACACCTGGCGTCCGAGCAACCACGTCACCAGGGCCAGCAGCAGCACCTGCACCAGCATCGAACCCCAGCCCAGCCAGCGCGCCCAGGCACGCTGACGCTCGGCATTCCTGATGCGCTTGTCGAGCAGCACCTGCTCGTTGGCGAGCATCTCGCGAATGATGCTGCGAATAGGGAAACGCGTCACCAATGGCGTCACGACCGGCCCGGCATCTGCGGCCCGGGTCTTGAGCAACTGGTCGATCACTTCCAGGCGGCGTTCGATCAGCTCGCCCAGCCGGCCTATGAGCAGCTGCTGGCGCGGATTGTCGGCGGTCAGCGCGGTCAGTTCCAGCAACTGCCCGGGTATCTGCGCGCGCCCTTGGGCAATGCGCTGCCGGGCCATCGGCAAGTCGCCACCGAGCACCACCACCATGGACGCCGACTCCACCTCGCGCACGGTCAGCGCCAGGCCGGTCACGGCCGATTCCACCTGGTGGGTGTGCGCGACGGCATCGGCCGCGTCGAGGTTGTCGCGGGACAGGTCCTGCAGGAACAGGAACGGGACGACAACGATCAACATGATGCCCGCGGCGATGGCGGGCACCCGCCACCGTCCCAAGCTGTCCCGGGTTTCGGATACGTCCATTTGTCCCCTGACCACTGCCGCGATGGCTGGCCACACCAACCTGCGGCCGGCGGCAAGCGGCTGCCCCGGCCCAGCGGGCGATCCTATCCGATTTGCCGCGGCGGCTGCGAGCGCTACCAGCTGCTTGAACGATTCAGGATTGCGCGACCTCGCCGCCCTGCTTGTGAGTCCCTGCCGACGCGCATAGGCTCCACGAAAAGTCGCGCCCCCTCCCACGCACTCGCAGGCAGCCGCATGACACGTACCCAGCCAGCCATCCTCGCCGCCGCACTCGCCAGCGTCCTGTTGCTCGCCGGATGCTCGAAACCGGACCCGGCCGCGACCGAAACTGCCAGCGCTGCCGCGCCCACGCCTCCCGCCCCGGCCGCAGCAACCCAGCCGGGGGAGAATCCGGATGTCTTCCGCTTCACGATCGGGTCGCTCGATGCCGTCGCACTCAAGGATGGCGTCATCGATGTCGCCAACGACGGCAAGACCTTCGCGCTCGGCCAGGCTGCGGGCGATGTCGCCGCGTTGCTGGCCGCGGCCGGCCAGCCGACCGATACGCTGCACCTGGGCATCCAGCCTCTGCTGGTGCACAGCGGCGCGCGAATCCTGTTGTTTGATACCGGCGCCGGCAATGTGTCCTGGGCGCGTGCCGGGCTCCTGCCGGCTTCTCTGCACGCTGCCGGCGTCGAGCCGTCCCAGGTCACCGACATCTTCCTGTCCCACCAGCACCAGGACCACACCGGTGGCCTGCTCGCACCCGACGGCAAGCTGGCCTTCCCCAACGCTGCCATCCACCTCTCGGCTCCCGAATGGGACTCGTTGAAGAAGGACCAGGATGCGGCTTCGCTTGTGGCGGCGATGACGCCCAAGGTGGTTGCCTTCCAGCCCGGCGCCGAGATCGTGCCCGGCGTGGTCACCGCCGTGGCTGCCGCCGGACATACGCCGGGTCACAGCGCCTACGAAATCCGCTCGGGCGACGAGCGCCTTCTCTACATCGGCGATGTCGCGCATCACTTCGTGATCTCGGTGCAGCGACCGGAATGGACGGTGCAGTACGACCAGGATGCAGCGATGGCGCAGGCCAGCCGGCGCGCCCTGCTGCAACGCGCCGCCGACGGCAACCTGCGCATCTACGCAGTGCATTTCCCCTTTCCGGGCCTGGGGCACTTCAAGGCGCAGGGCGACAGCTTCGTCTGGGTGCCCGAGGGCTGACGCCCGGACGACATCGCCCGCATAGGCCCCGCATAGGCTTGGTCTCGTAGCCCCGATTGCCAGGAGTGCGATATGGCGTCCGCCCAGAGGGTCGAACTGCGCCGCCATCCGACCAGCCCTGCACGATTGCCGTCGCTGATCTTCGCCGGGCCGGCAGCATTGCTGTTGGCTTTTTCCTCATCGACGACGTCGTTCCATTCGCGCATCAACGGCTGTACAAGCGGCACCTGCCGCAGGCAGTCGTTCGGGCTTTCGATGATCGAGGGCATCAGTTCGGCGACGACCTGACCGAAATGGCACGCGACATCAAGGAACTCTGAACGAGCGTCTTCACGGCACGCCATGGCCGGTCTCCCGGCTGCCAAGGCGTGTGGGCGGCGTGAACGCCGGCGTTTTGCCGAAGCCTATGATGCGCCCGAAGCGCCCCTGCGCCGTTCGCCTGGACGGTCGCGAAGCCGGACGTCTTGCGATTGGAGAATCCCAATGCGCATTTCCGCACGTCACTTGCCGCTGGCCGCATTGCTGTTCGCAGTGACGGCTGCAGCGGCACCGCAGGCGACCGAACCCGTTGCCGCGCAGGCTGCAGCGTCGGCACCGGCGGATGCATTCAGTGCAGAGCAGCTCGACCAGATGATGGCGCCGCTCGCGCTGTATCCCGATTCGCTGCTCGCGCAGGTGCTGATGGCCTCGACCTATCCCGGCGACGTAGCCGACGCGGTCAAGTGGACCAAGGCGCATCCCGATGCCAAGGGCGATGATGCGGTGCGCCAGGTCGGCAGCCAGGCCTGGGACCCGAGCGTGCAATCGCTGGTCGCCTTCCCGCAGGTACTGGACCTGCTGGGCAAGGACCCAGCCTGGGTGCAGCGGATGGGCGATGCGTTCCTGGCACAGCCTGATGCGGTGATGGACTCGGTGCAGCGGCTGCGCCGGCAGGCGCAGGCAGCGGGCAACCTGAAGTCGACCGAGCAACTGAAAGTCAGCTCCGAACCTGCGGCCGGATCCACGACCACCGTGGCGCCGGCGTCGTCGACGATCATCATCGAACCGGCCGACCCGCAGGTGGTGTATGTGCCGGCCTACAACTCGACCACGGTCTACGGCACCTGGCCCTACCCCTCCTACCCGCCCTACTACTATCCGCCGTCGCCGTATTACTACCCCGGTGGCGCGCTGTGGGCGGGACTGGCCTTCGGCACCGGCGTGGCGATCACCGCCGCGTTGTGGGGCGATTTCAACTGGGGCCATGGCGACATCGACATCAACGTCGACCGCTACAACAACATCAACAGCAACCGCCAGATCAACCGCGGCGACAACACCTGGCGCCACAACGCGGCCAACCGCGACGGCGTGCCTTACCGCGACCGCGCCAGCCGCGAGCAGTTCGGCCGGCAGAAGGACGGCGCCGGGCAACGCGACAACTTCCGCGGCCATGACCCGGCCCGCGCCGCCGACCGCGAACGCGCGCGCCAGTCGATGTCGCAGCATGGCTTCGACTCGCCCGCCGCAAGCAATCGCGAAGCCCGTGACCGTGCCGGCCAGGCTTCGCAACAGATGAACCGTCAGCAGGCCGGCGGACGCGACGCCGCGAGCGCCCGCCAGGGGGCGCAGAACCGCGCCGACTCGCAACGCAATGCCCAGGCCCGGCAAGGCACCCGCCAGCAATACCAGGGCAACCGCAGCGGACCCAACAATGCCTTCGCCGGCGCCGGCAATCCCGGGCAGACGCGGGCATCGTCCAGTCGCGGCCATGGCAGCTATTCGGCATCGCAGCGGCCGTCCAGCGCGCGCGGTGGCGGCCGCCAGATGTCGCGTCCGTCGCGCCCGCCTCGTTCGGGCGGCGGCGCTCGTCGTCGTTGAGAGGAGACGAAGATGACCATCGCCGTTCGCTTTCTCGCAATGACATGCCTGGCGCTGCTGGCTTCGGCGGCAGCCGCGCAGGAGTCGTTCCCGACCCAGGAGGCCGCCGCGCAGGCGCTGGTCGATGCGCTGGGTACCGACAAGGTCGACGAAGCGCGGCTGGGCGCCATCCTCGGGCCCGACTGGCTGATCTATGTGCCGCGCGGCAGTGTCGAGCGCAGCGACGTCGATGCGTTCCTCACCCGCTATCGCGAGAAGCATTCGTTCCAGACACCGGCCGCCGGCCGCGCGATCCTGGCGGTGGGCAAGGACACCTGGACCCTGCCGGTGCCACTGGAAAAGAAGCCGGCCGGCTGGGCCTTCAACGTCAAGGCCGGCGAACCGGAAATCCGCGCGCGCCGGATCGGTCGCAACGAACTCGATGCGGTCCAGGCCGTGCTCGCCTATCACGATGCGCAGATGGACTATGCCGCGGTCGATCGCGACGGCGACGGTGTGCTCGAGTACGCGCAGAAGTTCCTCAGCAGCGACGACATGCACGACGGCCTGTACTGGCCCGAAGAGAACGGCATCGACGACAGCCCGCTGGGGCCGTTGTTCGGCGACGACACGCCCGATGGCGAATGGCACGGATACAAGTACCGCATCCTGACTGCGCAGGGCCCGTCGGCGCCGGGCGGCCAGTACGACTATCTGATCGGCGACAGCATGAGCCGCGGATTCGCCGTGATCGCATGGCCGGCCAGGTACGCCGACACCGGCGTGATGAGCTTCATGATCAGCCACGAAGGTGAGGTGTTCGAGAAGGACATGGGTCCCGACAGCGAGAAAACTGCCGAAGCGATGAAGCAGTTCGATCCGGACAGCAGTTGGAAGGAAGTACCGACCGATACAGCGGAAAAGGGCAAATGAAGGGCGCGTAGCCCGCGGCCAGGAGGGGCGCGATGAGGATGGCCGTTGTCACCGCGGTGGTGATCGTCGCAGGCTGCGGCGGCTCGCCATCGAAGGTGGAGACGCCGGCGCCGCCGACGCAATCGGAAGCAGACCGCGAAGTGGACGCAGGCCGCGGCGAGTTCACCGTCGCCGCCGGCATGAACGACACCTGGAACGCCGTCGGCCAGATCCTGATCCGCCTCGACGGCGTCAACTACGAGATGCGCGCGCAGATGCTCGGCATCTACACGGTGCGCTACCGCGGTGAACGCTTCATCGTCCTCACCCGCGCGCTGCTGGCCAGCAGCGAACGCAAAGGTCTTGCCACCGAAGTGGGCGCGCTCTGGCTCGACGGCAAGCCCAACAACAGCGCCGCCGCGCGCGACCTGCTCAGGCAACTGCAGCAGCACCTCCCGGCCGAGCTCGCGTTGATCGAGGCGGGCGGCAGGGGCAAGCCCAAGCCCAAGCACTGAAGCCCCGGCGCCGTGAACCGCTGGAGAACCGGGGAAGCCGCTGCCGGGACGACGCGTTATCCTGCGCAGCGATGAACACACCCGTGTCCGAACTTCACGCCGAACTCGCCGCGCTGCTCGGCGATGGCTGGCGCACCGACGCCAGTGAGCGCCTGGCGTATGCCTACGACAACTCCCGCCGCCAGTCGCTGCCCGATGCGGTGGCGTTGCCGACCACGCGCGAGCAGGTCGTGGCGCTGGTGCGCTCGTGCCGCGCCCATGGCGTGCCCGTGGTCGCGCGCGGGCGCGGCACCAACACCACCGGCGCGGCCGTGCCCGTCGCCGGCGGCGTGGTGGTCTCGTTCGAACGGATGAACCGCATCGTCGACATCCGCCCTGGCGATCGTTGCGCGGTCGTCGAACCCGGCGTGCTCAATGGCGACCTGCAGGCGGCACTGAAGCCGCATGGGCTGTTCTGGCCACCCGATCCGACCAGCGCCGGCTACAGCAGCATCGGCGGCAACCTCGCCTGCAATGCCGGTGGCCCGCGCGCGGTGAAATACGGCGCCAGCCGCGACAACGTGCTGGCGCTGACCGCGGTGACCGGCACCGGCGAATTGATCCATTGCGGCACCGCGACCACCAAGGGCGCGACCGGGTACGACCTGCAACGCCTGCTGGTCGGCAGCGAGGGAACACTGGCCCTGATCGTCGAGGCCAGCCTGCGCCTGACGCCAATGCCGAAGACCCGGCGTGCGCTGCGCGCGATCTACCGCGACGTGTCCAGCGCGGCACAGGCGGTGGCGCGCCTGATGGCGCAGCCGGTAACGCCATCGATGCTGGAGTTCATGGATGCCGATGCCGTGCGCCTGGCGCGCGACGTCGGCGGCGCCGACCTTCCGCACGATGCCGGTGCGCTGCTGATGGTCGAGGCCGACGGCGACGAGCAGACGTTGCCGCACGACATCGAAGCGCTGATGCGCGCGGCTGCAGGCGATGGCCTGATCTCGATCGACGACGCCGCCGACGAGGCCGCGCGCGAGAAGCTGTGGGCTGCGCGCAAGGCGCTGTCGCCGTCGTTGCGCACGCTGGCGCCGGGCAAGATCAACGAAGACGTGGTGGTGCCGGTGTCACGCATTCCGCAGCTGGTCGATGGCGTGCAGGTGCTGTCGCGCGAGTTCGAACTGCCGATCGTCTGCTTCGGCCACGCCGGCAATGGCAACCTGCACGTCAACCTGCTCTACGACCCCGCCGATGCCGCACAGAACGCGCGTGCGCATGCGGCGATGGCGCGGGTGTTCGCGCTGACGCTGTCGCTCGGCGGCACCTTGTCGGGCGAGCATGGCATCGGGCTGGCCAAGCGCGAGTTCATGCCGCAGGCAATCGATGCGCCGACGCTGGCGATGATGCGGGCGGTGAAGCGGGCGTTCGATCCGGACGGGATATTGAATCCGGGCAAGTTGCTGCCGGACGAGTAGGTGGCCGGCCTAGCCGAAGTGTTCGTAGCCCTTGCGCGGCGGCAGCCACTCGATCGCGTCCGCGTCGAACACATGCACGCCCGGGTTCGCGGTGATGCGCCCTACCCAGCTCACCGGCACACCCGCGCTGTCGGCGGCGCGCTGGACCTCATCGAGCCGTTCTGACGGCGCGGTGAAACACAGTTCGTAATCGTCCCCGCCGGCCACCTGCAGCAGCCGGCGCGCTTGGCCGCTGGCGAAGGCCTGCAGCGCATCGGATGCGGGCAATGAATCCAGGTCGACGTCGGCGCCGGCGCCGCTGGTCCGGCAGACATGGCCCAGGTCGGCCAGCAGGCCGTCGGACAGGTCGATGCAGGCGTGCGCGATGCCCAGCAGCGCCCGCCCCAGTTCGACGCGCGGTGTCGGCCGGTCGAGCCGTGTGCGCAGGTGCATGTCGGCTTCTGCACCCTCGCGCCACTGTTCAAGCGCCGCCGCGGCGTCGCCGAGGCAACCGCTGACCCAGACGTCGTCGCCGATGCGCGCCGCATCACGTCGCAACGCGCGGCCGGGTTCGACGAACCCGTGCACGGTCACGCTGATCGAGAGCGGGCCGCGGGTGGTGTCGCCACCGACGAGGGCGATGCGGTGCTGCGAGGCAAGGTCGAGGAAACCGTCGAGGAAACCGTCGAGCCAGGTTTCGTCGCTATCGGGCAACGACAACGACAGCGTGCACCACGCCGGCTCCGCGCCCATCGCCGCAAGATCGGAGAGATTGACCGCGAGCGCCTTCCAGCCGACGTCGGCCGCTGCGGTTTCGGGCGGGAAATGCACGCCGGCGTTGAGCGTGTCGGTGGCCACGACCAGTTGCATGGCCGGCGGCACCTGCAGCACCGCGGCATCGTCGCCGATGCCGAGGATGACGTCGTCGCGGTGGGCGGCGCGGGACTGGATGCGGGCGATCAGGTCGAACTCTTTCACGGCCTTGTCCTCGTCCCTGCCTCGCCCCTGCCCTCTCCCGCCAGCGGGAGAGGGAGCGTAACAACTGCCGCTCTCCCGCAAACGGGAGAGGTGCATCACTTGCCGCGCGGCGCCTGCACTTCGGTCGCGCGCCAGGCGGCGGCGGCATGGTCGAGCACGCCATTGACGTAGGTGTGGCCGTGCTCCGCGCCGAAGCGCTTGACCGACTCGATCGCCTCGTTGATCACCACGCGGTACGGCACGTCCGGACGCAGGCGCAGCTCGTAGGCGGCGATGCGCAGGGCGGCGCGTTCGATCGCATCGACCTGGTCGATCTCGCGGTCGAGGAACGGCTGCAATGCTTCGTCGAGGTCGTTGCAGTGCTGGTCGACGCCGCGCACCAGGTCCTCGAAGTATTCCAGGTCGGCCACTTCGTGCGCCTGCTCGTGGGCGAACTGCGAGATCACGTCCGGCGCGGTGGCGCCCGACATCTGCCAGGCATACACGGCCTGCAGGGCGCGACGGCGCGCACGCGAACGGGCTACGGGATCGATTCCATCGTTGCGACGGCGGTTCATGGCAGTTGCCCCAGCAGGTGACTCATTTCCAATGCGGCCAAGGCCGCCTCTTCGCCCTTGTTGCCGTGACTGCCGCCTGCGCGGGCCTCGGCATCTTCGTGGCGCTCGACCGCGAGCACGCCGTTGGCCACGGGCAGGCCGTAGTCCAGCGAGACCCGCATCAGGCCGTCCGAGCATCCGTCGGCGACCTGTTCGTAATGACGCGTGTCGCCGCGCACGACGCAACCCAGCGCGACCACGGCGGCATGCTGCCCGGCGGCGCCCAGGCGCGCGGCCACGAGCGGGATCTCCCAGGCGCCCGGGACGCGGATCACGTCGACCGCCATTTCGGCCACGCCGTTGTCGGTGAACGTCTTGCGCGCGCCGGCCACCAGCGTATCGGTGATGCGCGGGTTCCAGCGGCTGGCAATGATCGCGAAGCGCGCGCCCTCGGGGCTGCGCAGGTCGCCTTCGTAATGGGGCATGGGGGATTGTCCGGAGTGGGCGGGCATTTTAGCGCGTTAAGGGGATGCTCCCCCTGCAGGCAGGGGGAGGCGCACGTCGTCAGTGCGGCAACTCGACGTACTCGACCACTTCCAGGCCGTAGCCGGCCAGGCCGATCTGACGGCGCGGGGTGCCCAGCACGCGCAGCTTGCCCAGGCCGAGGTCGGCCAGGATCTGGCCACCGGCGCCGTTCCTGCGCCATTCGGCCAGCGCGTGGCCCGGGGGCGTTGTCGCCGGGGTCGCTTCGTTGTCGGCATGCAACGGCGCCCGCACGCGCGCCAGCATCGCCTCGGCGTCGGCTCCGTCGGCCAGCAGCACCAGCGCGCCGCGGCCTTCACTGGCGATGGCCCTGAGCACGTCACCCACGGCCGGTCCAAAGTCCGGGCGTCGCCAGTGCAGGGCGTCGGCGAGCGGGTTGAGCATGTGCACGCGCACCAGCGTCGGCGACGAGGGGTCGGGCTCGCCGCGACGCAGGGCGAAGTGCAGGCCGTGGCTGAGGCGGTCGCGGTAGGTGAACAACTGGAACGGGCCGTGCTCGGTCTCGATCTCGCGCTCGTCGATGCGCTCGACGGTGTGCTCGGTTTCCAGGCGGTAGCGGATCAGCTCCTCGATCGAGCCGATCTTCAGGCCGTGCTCGGCGGCAAACTGCTCCAGCTGCGGCCGCCGCGCCATGCCGCCGTCGGGGTTGAGGATCTCCACCAGCACGCCGGCCGGCTCCATGCCCGCCAGCAGCGCCAGGTCGGCGGCCGCTTCGGTATGGCCGGCGCGGTTGAGCACGCCGCCGGGCTGGGCCTGCAGCGGGAAGATATGGCCGGGCTGGGAGAGATCGCTCGGCGCCGCATCCGGGCGCACCGCGGTGCGGATGGTGTGGGCACGGTCGTAGGCCGAGATGCCGGTGGTGACGCCTTCGGCCGCCTCGATGCTGACGGTGAAGTTGGTGTGGTGCTGCGAGGTATTGTCGCGGACCATCGGCGGCAGGCCGAGCTGGCGGCAGCGTTCGCGCGTGAGCGACAGGCACACCAGGCCACGCGCGTGGGTGACCATGAAGTTGATGTCCTGCGGGCGCACCAGTTCGGCGGCCATGATCAGGTCGCCTTCGTTCTCGCGGTCCTCGTCATCGACGATGACGACCATGCGGCCGTTGCGGATCTCTTCGAGCAGTTCGGGGATGGGGCTGAAAGGCATGGGGTTTCCTGTTGCACGTCATCCGGGCTGGGCCGGTTCAATTCTTGTCAACGTCATCCCGGCGAACGCCGGGATCAAACTTGTCAACGCCATCCCGGCGAACGCCGGGATCAAACTTGTCAACGCCATCCCGGCGAACGCCGGGATCTGTTTTCCGGTCAGTCGTTGCGGCCGGCGAGCAGGCGCTCGACATAGCGCGCCACCAGGTCGATCTCGAGATTGACCGCGTCGCCAACGCCGGTCTGCACGAATGCCGTGTTGGCGACCGTGTGCGGGATCAGCGCGACTTCGAAGCCGTGGGCATCGACCTCGTTGACGGTCAGGCTGACGCCGTCCACGCAGATCGATCCCTTCTTGGCGATGTAGCGCAGCAGCGCCGCCGGGGCATTGAAGCGCCAGCGTTGCGCGCGCGCGTCCCCGGTGACCGAGGCGACGCTGCCGAGGCCGTCGACATGGCCGCTGACCATATGACCGCCAAGGCGATCGGTCGGGCGCATCGCCCGCTCCAGGTTCAACACCGAACCGGGCACGAGGGCGCCAAGCGTGGTCAGCGACAGGGTCTCGTTGGACGCATCGGCGGCGAAGCGGGTCGCATCGAACTCGACCACGGTCAGGCACACGCCATTGACCGCGATGCTTTCGCCCAGCTTGACCGCGTCGAACGCGAGCGTGCCGACGTCGACGGTCAGGCGGACGTCGCCGCCGCGGTTCTCGGTGGTGGCCAGGCGGCCTACCCCTTCGATGATGCCGGTGAACATCAGCGCGCCTCCGCGGACGCGACAACGCGGCCGGCAAAGGCGAAGGACCTGGTGAACCTGATGACGATGGACATGAAACGTTTCCCGCAGAAGTGAGCGAAAAACGCCTCAAGGCATGAGGCAGGCGCACGGCCGCGAGGCCGTGTGCAGCTGTCTTCTTTCATCCGGACTGTGGCGGCGCCATCGCTGGCCCCGCTGTACCGTCGGCTCCGGCATCTGACCGGATCTGCTGACCCTCCGGCGTGGCCGGAGGCGCTCGCGGGCTCGTGCAGACTGGCCTGGGCTGGCCTGCACCTACCGCCGGTGGGGAATTCCACCCCGCCCTGAAGACGTCGTGTTGTGGTGCCGCTGGATTGGCGCGGCGATTCTAGCATCCGGGTCCGGGGCCGCTTTCGGGCGGGCCGGCGGACGCAGTGTTCCACCGACCCGGCTGGGATTCAGGGCTTGCGGCGCAGGTGCAGGAACAGCGGCCACTGGATCAGGCGGGTATCGCCCTCCCCGCCCCAGTCTGCCGCCAGGGCCGGCCCGTAACGGCCGACGGGGTCTTCGCCGGTGTCTGCGGTGCAGCGCGCGACCGCCGACATGCTCGACAGGTAGCGCAGGAAATGGCCCAGGTCCCACTCCGCCTCCAGCCACATTGCCGGCGCCGGCAGCGCCGGGAACGGCCAGTCGTAGCCGGCGTAGCGGGCATCGATCTGGGCGCGCTCGGGGGGCCAGTAGGGTTCGATGCGGGCACGGAACGCCGCAACGGCATCGACCATGCCCTCGGGCGCGATGAAGTCGCCATAGCCCCAGGCGGCAAGAACACCGCCCGGCGTGAGCACACGCTCGCACTCGCGGAAGAACGGCTCGCGGTCGAACCAGTGCAGCGCCTGCGCAACCGCCACCAGTTGCACGCTGGCGTCGGCCAGTGCGGTGCGTTCGCCGGGTTCGACGGCGAGGCTGACGTTGCTCTTTTCGTTATGGGCCCAGTGCTGGGCCAGCTGCTTCGCGCTCGGCTCGGTGGCATGCACGTGGGCGAAGCGTGCCGCCAGTCCGCGCGTGGCCTGGCCACTGCCGCAGCCGGGTTCCCAGACATGGGCGCTGGCGGGAACCACCGCGGCGATCGCGTCGAAGAGCGCGTCCGGGTACTCCGGGCGGGCCTGCGCATAGGCATCGGCGATGCCGGAGAAATGATCCTTGAACGGTGTCGCTGCCGGGTCCGTGGTCATGACTGCCTCCAGTGCTGCACCGCGTGTGTGCTATCCGCCAGGTGCCGTCCCTGCGGCTGCCGGTTGCGGCCGCAACAGCAACCGCACGTCCTGGCCAATGTAGCGCGACTCGACGATGGCCATGTTGAGCTTCTGTGACATCGAGTCGATGGCGAGCCCGTCAAACAGCGGCCGCGCACGCTCGCCGAGGAGCACCGGTGCGACGTACAAAAGCACTTCGTCGACCAGACCCGCGGCGAGGAACGCACCGGCAAGCGTGGCGCCGGCCTCGAGCTGGATCTCGTTGACGCCGCGCTCTGCAAGCAGGCGCAGCACGGCATCGAGGTCAAAGCGGCCTTCGCGCACGGTGACGGCTGCCAGCTGCGCCTGGATTCCGCGCGGCGGCTTGGCATCGGGCGCGTGGATGTAGAGCGTGGGCGCGTCGCCTTCGCGCACGCGGCCGCGCGCGACCGTGGCCAGGCCGGGATCGAGCACGACGCGCAGCGGCGCCACGAACGGCGTGTCGTCCTCCATGCGCACGGTCAACGCGGGATCGTCGGCGAGCACGGTGCCGGCGCCGGTCACGATGGCCCCGGCGCGTGCGCGCCAGTGCTGCACGTCCAGGCGCGAGGCTTCGCCGCTGATCCACTTCGACTCGCCGCTGGCCAGCGCGCTGCGACCGTCGAGGCTGGTCGCGAGCTTCACCCGCAGCCAGGGGCGGCCGCGCTCCACTCGCGACAGGAAGCCGCGGTTGAGCGCGCGCGCCTGCACTTCCATCAGACCGGACTCGACCTGGATTCCGGCCGCTTGCAGCTTCTCGAAACCGGCGCCGTCAACCTGGGGAAACGGATCGCGCATCGCCGCGACCACGCGCGTGACGCCTGCAGCGATCAGGGCATCCGCGCACGGGCCGGTGCGTCCGGTGTGGGCGCAGGGTTCAAGCGTGACGTAGGCGGTCGCGCCGCGGGCGCGCTCGCCAGCAGCACGCAGCGCGAAGACTTCGGCGTGCGGCTCGCCGGCGCGCTGGTGCCAGCCTTCGCCGACGACTTCCTCGCCATGTGCGATCACGCAGCCCACCATCGGATTGGGCTTGGTGGTGTAGGCGCCGCGCTCGGCCAGGCGCAGGGCCTGGGCCATCATCGCGTGGTCGGTGGCGGTGAAGGCCATCAGCGTTTCCTGGTGCGCGGAGCCGGCTCGGGCTCGCCTTCGAGCAGCGGCAGCTGGCCTTCGGCGGAGCTGTCGCTTTCGAGACGGTCGAGCTCCTCGCGGAAATCGGCCACGTCCTGGAACGCGCGGTAGACCGACGCGAATCGTACGTAGGCGACGTGGTCGAGCTTGCGCATCTCGGCCATGACGAATTCACCGACGCGCCGCGACTGCAGTTCGCGTTCGGCCGTCATGCGCAGCTGGTGCACGACCGCGCGCACGGCCGCTTCGATCTGTTCTTCGGCCACGGGCCGCTTCTGCAGCGCGCGATCGAAACTTGCGCGCAGCTTGCGCGCATCGAACGCCTCGCGGCGGCCGTCGCTCTTGATCACCAGCGGCAATTTCAGCTCGATGGTTTCCAGCGTCGAGAAACGCTCGCCGCAGGCCTCGCAGACGCGACGCCGGCGAATCGTGGCGCCGTCATCGGACACGCGCGAATCGATCACGCGCGTGTCGTTGTGCTGGCAGAAGGGGCAATGCATGCGCTATTGCCCCATTCCGCGCTGCCGCAGCGTCACACTGGCCGCCGGCGTGGTCATCCTCAGCCGTAAACCGGGTACTTGCGGCACTGCTCGGTGACCTTCTCGCGAACCGCAGCAATGACCTTCTCGTCGCCCGGTGCATCGAGCACGTCGCAGATCCAGTTGGCCAGTTCGACGCAGTCGGCTTCCTTGTAGCCGCGGGTGGTGACAGCCGGGGTGCCGATGCGCAGGCCCGAGGTGACGAAGGGCTTTTGCGGGTCGTTCGGCACGGCATTCTTGTTGACCGTGATGTGGGCCTTGCCGAGCGCGGCCTCCGCGTCCTTGCCGGTGACGCCCTTGCCGATCATGTCGATCAACATCAGGTGGTTCTGGGTGCCGCCGGAAACGATCTTGTAGCCGCGCTTGATGATGGTTTCGGCCATCGCCTGCGCGTTCTTGACCACCTGCTGCTGGTAGGCCTTGAACTCCGGCTCCAGCGCTTCCTTGAAGGCCACGGCCTTGGCCGCGATCACGTGCATCAGCGGACCGCCCTGGATGCCCGGGAAGACGATGCTCTGCAGCTTCTTGACCAGGTCCTCGGACGCATTCTTTGCGACGATGATGCCGCCGCGCGGGCCGCGCAGGGTCTTGTGCGTGGTCGAGGTGACCACGTGCGCATGCGGCAACGGGTCCGGATAGACGCCAGCGGCGACGAGGCCGGCGACGTGGGCCATGTCGACGAACAGGAACGCACCGACCTTGTCGGCGATGGCGCGGAAGCGCGCCCAGTCGATGTGCTGCGAGTAGGCCGAGAAACCGGCGACGACCATCTTCGGCTTGTGCTCGATGGCGAGCTTTTCGACTTCGTCGTAATCGATCATGCCCTGGGCATCGACGCCGTACTGGACGGCGTTGAAAAGCTTGCCGCTGGCGTTGACCTTGGCGCCGTGGGTGAGGTGGCCGCCATGGGCCAGCGACATGCCCAGGATCGTGTCGCCCGGATTGAGCAGGGCGAAATACACGGCCTGGTTGGCCTGCGAGCCCGAATGCGGCTGGACGTTGGCATACATACCTTCCGTGGAGCCGGCATTGAAGAGCTGCTTGAGGCGGTCGATGGCGAGCTGCTCGGCCACGTCGACGTATTCGCAGCCGCCGTAGTAGCGCTTGCCCGGGTAGCCTTCGGCGTACTTGTTGGTCAGGACGCTGCCCTGGGCCTCCATCACGCGCGGGCTGGCGTAGTTCTCCGAGGCGATCAGCTCGACGTGGTCTTCCTGGCGGCGGGCCTCGTTGGCGATGGCCTGGGCCAGTTCATCGTCGTAACCGGCGATACGGGCAGAGCTGGGGAACATTCGCGGAACCTCGAACGGTGGGGGTTGGGAGGGCCAGGGGATCCCGGCGGCCGGGCATTCAGGGCCGATGGGGTGGCGCAGTCAGCCCCCGGATGGTAGCCCAGGCCTTAAAATGCGGCCAGCAACGCGCCGCCCGGCGAGCCCGGACGGCCCATTCCCCACCCACAGGGCCTGCGATCGTGAAATGGGTTTTTGTCTTCCTGTTCCTTGCCAGCGCGGTGTACGTGCACTTCCGCGGCAAGGTACGGCACCGCCTGGGCCGGCAGCTGCTGGACCATTCCACGTTCATGGCCCCGATCAACGTGCTGATGTACGCGTTCTCGCGCGTGCCGACCACCGCGTTCATCCATGAGCCGGGCGACCACTTCCCCGAGCTCGAGCCCCTGCGCGCCAACTGGCAGGTGATCCGCGAGGAAGCCCGCAGGCTGCGCGAGCTGCAGCACATCAAGGCGGCCGAGGGCTACAACGACGTCGGCTTCAACTCGTTCTTCCGCCGCGGCTGGAAGCGCTTCTACCTGAAGTGGTACGACGACGCCCACCCCTCGGCGGCGCAGCTGTGCCCGCAGACCACGGCCCTGCTGCGGCAGATCCCCAGCGTCAAGGCGGCGATGTTCACCGAACTGCCGCCCGGCGGAGAGCTGCGCCCGCACCGCGACCCCTTCGCCGGCTCGCTGCGCCTGCACCTGGGGCTGGAGACGCCCAACGACGACGGCTGCTTCATCGAGGTCGACGGCAACCGCTACAGCTGGCGCGACGGCCAGTGGACGATGTTCGACGAGACCTTCATCCACAGCGCCCGCAACGACACCCAGGTCAACCGGATCATCCTGTTCTGCGATGTCGAGCGGCCGATGAAGTACCGCTGGGCGCAGGCGCTGAACCGTGTCATCGCCCGCAACCTGATCGCCGCCGGCGCCTCGCCGAACATGGAAGGCGACAAGACCGGGGGCATCAACCGCCTGTTCAAGTACTTCTACGTCCTGCGCCTGAAGGCCAAGGGCCTGCGGGAGCGCAACAAGAACCTGTATTACGGGCTGAAGTACCTGGCGGTGCTGGCCGCGGTGGCGTTCATCGTCTGGATCTGAGGCCCGTCGCCCCGGCGATTGCCGGGACCCGGGACCGCGACCTGACCGTTGGCCACGGCTCGCTGGCTGGGGCTCCGTCACTGGATCCCCGCGTTCGCCGGATGACGGTGGCCAGGCGGCAGCGGGCCCCGACCCCGTATAATCACCGCTTCCCCGCCCTGCCCCAGGCCTCCCGGCCCGGCTCGGCGCGTCCTGCGTTCCGGAGTGCCCATGTCGCAATACATCTACACCATGAACGGTGTCAGCAAGACCGTTCCGCCGAAGCGCCAGATCATCAAGGACATCTCGTTGTCCTTCTTCCCCGGCGCGAAGATCGGCCTGCTCGGTCTCAACGGCGCGGGCAAGTCGACGGTGCTCAAGATCATGGCCGGCGTCGACACCGATTTCGTCGGCGAAGCGCGCCCGCAGCCGGGCATCAAGGTCGGCTACCTCGCCCAGGAGCCGCAGCTCGATCCCACCCACACCGTGCGCCAGGCCGTGGAAGTCGGCGTCGGTGACGTGCTCAGCGCGCAGGCCGCGCTCGACGCCGTCTACGCCGCCTACGCCGAAGAAGGCGCCGATTTCGACAAGCTCGCCGCCGAGCAGCAGCGCCTGGAGGCGATCCTCGCCACCGGCGACGCGCACATGCTCGAGCAGCAGCTCGAAGTGGCCGCCGATGCACTGCGCCTGCCGCCGTGGGAAGCGGTCGTGGGCAAGCTGTCGGGTGGCGAGAAGCGCCGCGTCGCGCTGTGCCAGCTGCTGCTGCAGAAGCCGGACATGCTGCTGCTCGACGAACCGACCAACCACCTCGACGCCGAGTCGGTGGAATGGCTGGAGCAGTTCCTCGCGCGCTATACCGGCACCGTGGTGGCCGTCACACACGACCGTTACTTCCTCGACAACGCCGCCGAGTGGATCCTCGAGCTCGACCGCGGCCGCGGCATTCCGTGGAAGGGCAACTACACCGACTGGCTGATGCAGAAGGAAGAGCGCCTCAAGCAGGAAGAAGGCCAGGAAAAGGCGCGCCAGAAGGCGATCCACAAGGAACTCGAGTGGGCCCGCCAGAACGCCAAGGGCGGCCGCTCCAAGGGCAAGGCGCGTCTTGCCCGCCTCGATGAGCTGCAGTCGGTGGACTACCAGCGCCGCAACGAGACCAACGAGATCTTCATCCCGCCGGGCGAGCGCCTGGGCAACGCGGTGGTCGAGTTCAAGAACGTCAGCAAGAAGTTCGGCGACCGCCTGCTGATCGACAACCTCAGCTTCCTCGTGCCGGCCGGCGCGATCGTCGGCATCATCGGCCCGAACGGCGCCGGCAAGTCGACGCTGTTCAAGATGATCACCGGCCAGGAAAAGCCGGACTCCGGCGAGATCACCATGGGTTCGACGGTGAAGCTGGCCTATGTCGACCAGAGCCGCGACAAGCTGGAAGGCAACCACAACGTCTTCCAGGAAGTCTCTGGCGGCCTCGACATCCTCAACATCAACGGTGTCGAGATCCAGTCGCGCGCCTACATCGGCCGCTTCAACTTCAAGGGCCAGGACCAGCAGAAGCTGGTCGGCACGCTGTCGGGTGGTGAGCGCGGTCGCCTGCACATGGCCAAGACCCTGCTGCAGGGCGGCAACGTGCTGCTGCTCGACGAACCGTCCAACGACCTCGACATCGAAACGTTGCGCGCGCTCGAAGACGCACTGCTCGAGTTCCCGGGCAACACGTTCGTGATCTCCCATGACCGCTGGTTCCTGGACCGCATCGCCACGCACATCCTCGCCTTCGAAGGCGACTCGCACGTGGAGTTCTTCCAGGGCAACTACCGCGAGTACGAGGAAGACAAGAAGCGTCGCCTGGGCGCCGAAGGCGCGCAGCCGCACCGCCTGAGGTTCAAGGCCCTGAAGTGACGATCTGGCCCGCGCCCGCTCTGCGGGCGCGGCTTTGCCAGATCGTCATCCCGGCGAAAGCCGGATGAAAGTGGAGACACACGTGACCTTCATCGCGGCCCTGAAACAACGCTGGACCCAGGCCAACTCCCTCGTCTGCGTCGGCCTCGACCCGGAGCCGGCGAAGTTCCCGGCGCGTTTCGCCGCCGATCCTGACGCGGTCTTCAACTTCTGCCGCGACATCGTCGACGCCACCGCGCAGTACGCCTGCGCCTTCAAGCCGCAGATCGCCCACTTCGCCGCGCTTGGCGCCGAAGATGCGCTGCAGCGGCTGGTCGCGCACATCCATGCCGCGCATCCGGGCATCCCGGTGATCCTCGACAGCAAGCGCGGCGACATCGGCAGCACCGCCCAGCATTACGCCAGCGAAGCGTTCGACCGCTACGCCGCCGATGCCGTCACCGCCAATCCCTACCTCGGCCGCGATTCGTTGCAGCCGTTCCTCGACCGTGCCGACCGCGGCGTGGTGATCCTGTGCCGCACTTCCAATCCGGGCGCCGGCGACCTGCAGGACCTGGTCGTCGCCGACGGCCGACCGCTCTACCAGCACGTCGCCGAGAAGGTGGCGCGCGAGTGGAACGGCAACGGCAACTGCGCGCTGGTGGTCGGCGCGACCTGGCCGGCGCAGCTGCGCGAAGTGCGCGCGATCGTCGGTGACGTGCCGTTTCTGGTGCCCGGTGTCGGCGCACAGGGTGGCGACGTCGAGGCGGTGGTCACCCATGCGAAGTCTGCCGACGGCACCGGCCTGATGGTCAGCAGCTCGCGGGCGATCCTGTACGCCTCCTCCGGCGACGACTTTGCCGAAGCCGCGGCAGCCGCGGCGCGCGAGCTGCGCGACGAGATCAACCGCCACCGTTGAACCCCGCCATCGCCGCGACACTGCGTCGACACCAGGCAATGGCACCCTAGGAACCGCCATGCCCAGCCGCGCCCTCGAATCTCTCTTCAAGCTCCGCGAGCACGGCAGCGATGTCCGCACCGAACTGGTGGCCGGGCTGACCACGTTCCTGACGATGTCCTACATCGTCTTCGTCAATCCCAGCATCCTCGGCGACGCCGGCATGGACGTCGGCGCGGTGTTCGTCGCCACTTGCCTGGCCGCGGCGATCGGCACGCTGGTGATGGCCTTCGCCGCCAACTACCCGGTCGGCATGGCGCCGGGCATGGGGCTGAACGCCTTCTTTGCCTTCACCGTGGTCGGCGCCATGGGCTACAGCTGGCAGCAGGCGCTGGGTGCGGTGTTCATTTCCGGCATCGTCTTCCTGCTGCTCACCATCACCGGCGCGCGCGCCTGGCTGATCGCCGGGATACCGCATTCCCTGCGCAGCGCGATCACCGCGGGCATCGGCCTGTTCCTGGCCATCATTGCCCTGCAGAAATCCGGCGTGATCGTGGGCGACGCGGACACGCTGGTGTCGCTCGGCGACCTGCGCGAGCCCGAGCCGCTGCTCGCCGTCGCGGGCTTCCTGCTGATCGCGGTGCTGGAAGCCTGGCGCGTGCGCGGCGCGATCCTGATCGGCGTGCTGGCGGTGACCGCCTCGGCGCTGCTGCTTGGCCTGGTCGAGTACCACGGCGTCATCGACATGCCACCCAGCCTGGCGCCAACGCTGATGCAGCTCGACATCGCCGGCGCCCTCGGCGGCGGCGCAGGCCTGTCGTGGTCGGCGATGCTGCACGTGGTGATCGTGTTCGTGCTGGTGGAGGTGTTCGACGCCACCGGTACGCTGATGGGCGTGGCGCGCCGCGCCGGCCTGCTGCCGACCGACGATGCCTCGCCGGCGCAGCAGAAGCGTTTCGGCCGCGCCCTGTTTGCCGACAGCACGGCGATCCTGGCCGGTTCGCTACTCGGCACCAGCAGCACCACGGCCTACATCGAGAGCGCGTCGGGCGTGCAGGCCGGCGGGCGCACGGGCCTGACCGCGCTGGTGGTCGCTGCGTTGTTCCTGCTCGCCCTGCTGTTCTCGCCGCTGGCCTCGATGGTGCCGCCGTATGCGACGGCGCCGGCGCTGCTGTTCGTCGCCGGACTGATGCTGCGCGAACTGGGCGACGTGCATTGGGACGACCTCACCGAGTCGGTCCCGGCGGCGCTGTGCACGCTGGCGATGCCGTTCACCTACTCGATCGCCAATGGCCTGGCGTTCGGCTTCATCGCCTATGCGGTGCTGAAGCTGGCAACCGGACGCGCGCGCGAAGTGCACTCGGCGGTGTGGGTGGTGGCGGTGCTGTTCGTGCTGCGCTTTGCGATGGCCTGAGGCCGCGTCGAATCGCTACGGCAGGTGCTTCAGGCGGGCACGCGTGTAGGCCAGCGGAAAGCGCAGCCAGATCGCGGCGAACACGCCCAGGCGCAGCCACAGGCTTCGCCTTGGCGCCTCGAACTTGCGGAAGTAGCGCCACAGGCCGCGGTGCTTGTGCCACTCGACGAACAGCGGCCGCGAGCGGCTCGAGACGCCGCGCACGTGCAGCACGCGGATGTGGTTGGCGACGGCGATGCGCGCGCCGGCCTCGCGCGCGCGACGGCACAGGTCCAGGTCTTCGGCATGCAGGCGATAGCCTTCGTCGAAGCCGCCGATTCGCACGAACAGCGCGCGCGGCATGAGCATCAGGGCGCCCGAGATCGCCTCGACCGGTTGCAACGCCTGCGCGTCGTCGATCGACAACTCCAGTTTCGCCGCCGGCGTGCCGCCGAGCGCGCCCGCCAGCATCGCGGAGAAATCGGGGTCGCGCCGGCGCGCGGCGCCGTCACGCAGGCCCTGCTCGTCGACCAGGTCGGCGCCGAGCAGGATGTCGCCCTGGCCGGCCGCCAGCGTGCGCAGGCGCGCCAGCGTGTCCGGCTCGACCAGGCAATCGGGGTTGACGAACGCCAGCCATGAAGCGTCGCCGTTGGCATCGCGTGCGCCCTGGTTGCAGGCGACCGCGAAGCCGGGGTTGTCGGGATTGGCGATGAAGCGCACGCGCGTATCGGCCATGGCGTGGCGCTGGACGATCTCGAGCGTGTCGTCGTCGGACTGGTTGTCGACCACGCGGATGGCAGTCACGCCGTCGGCGCCGCGCAGGCGCTGCAGGCAGTCGTCGATGGTCTCGCCGCTGCGGTAGGTCACCACGACGACGGCGATGCCGTCGGCAACAGCGACTGCAGGGGCGGGAGAATCAGGCGAAGAGATCACGTTGCGGTTCCGGCGGGCCGATGCTGTCGAGCAGCAGGGCCAGTTGCGTGCGCGAGGGTCGCAACGGGTCCTGCATGAGGAAGTTTGCCAGTCGCCGATGCCAGTCGGGCCAGCGCGCCGCCAGTGCGTCCATGTCGCCGTCGAACGGCACGCCTTCGCCGCGGCGGCCGACGAAGGCGGTGTCGCACAGCACGTTGCGCCAGCCCAGGCCGGCCAGTCGCAACGACAGGTCGATCAGGGCCGCGTACCACGAGCCGTAGCTGCTGGCATCCAGACCGCCGACGCGGCGGCGCGCACTGCCGCGGATCAGCACCGCATGGGTCACGGCGGCAGGCAGTTCCGGATGCAGTGCCGGCATGCCGGCAGCCGCGCGCGACAGGCGATCGAGGTCATGCGGAATGGCGTCGATCTCGCCGATGCGCGGCCACGATGCGGCTTCGCCGGCGTTGCTCCAGGGCGTCGCGGTGGCGATGGCGCCGTCGCTGGCGAGCCCGGTGGACAATCGCAGCAGCCAACCCGGCGAAGGCGTCGCATCGGCCGCCAGCACGGCGACATCGGCATCGCCGCATGCGGCCAGCACTTCGTCGAGATGCGCGACCTCGCCAACGCTGCGCTGGCGCCGCGTGTAGTCGGCCTTCAGCGCGGTGCGCGCAATCCAGCGCTCGATGATGGCGTAGCCGCGCGGACCGGCCTGGGCATCGTCGGCCAGCCACACGTGCGTGCCCGGCGCGGTGGCGGCATCGAGCGCGGCCAGGCAGCCATCGAGCGCCTCGTCGTCGCTGCCCACCGGCACCACCACGATGGGTGCCGCGCCAGACGCTGGCGTCACTGCTGTCCCGGCCGGCGCGGTTTGTTCTGCAACGGTTCCATCGCGCGGAAGCGGCGGCCGTACTCGTCGGTCAGGTCGCGGGCCTCCTGCGGGTTCTGGACGATGGTCGGCGTCAGCAGGATGATCACTTCGTTGCGCGTCTTCTGCGAAGTCTGCGTGCCAAACAGCGCACCGATGACCGGAATCCGGCTCAACCCCGGCAAGCCGGAGGCGCCGCGCGTGACGCCATCGTTGATCAGGCCAGCGAGCATCACCGTGTCGCCGCTCTGCACCGCGGCCTCGGTCTTGAGCCGGCGCGTGTCGATGCGCACGTTGCCGTTCGGATCTGCCGTATCGGGACTGCCGGGCGTGCTGACTTCCTGGACGATGTCCAGGAACACCACGCCATCCTTGGCCACGCGCGGGCGCACCTTGAGGATGGTGCCGGTGTCGAGGTACTGGACCTGGCTGTAGGTGTTGTCGGTGTTGACGCCGGAATTGACCGTCACCGACGAGATCGGGATGCGGCTGCCGACATTGAGCGTGGCCTCGGCGTTGTTGCGCACCATCACCGAGGGCGTCTGCAGCAGTTGCAGGTCGGTGATGCTGTCGAGCGCGCTGATCACGGCCGCGGCGTCATTCTTGAACAGCGACCAGACCAGGCCGTTGCCGCCGACGCCACCAATGCTCGCGCCCAGCGTGCTCCACTTCGGCGGGATGCCGGTACCGCGCTCGGTCACGTCCGGAAAGCCGTTGTCGGTCGCCGCCTTTTCCAGGAACCAGCTCACGCCGTAGCGCAGTTCGCCCTGCAGCTGCACTTCCACCACTTGCGCCTCGATGTGCACCTGCATCGGCATCACGTCGAGGCGCTCGATCACGTCGCGGATCGACTTCCACGCCGACGGGCTGCTGCGCACGATCAGCGAGTTGGTTTCCTCGATCGCCGATACGCCGACGCGGTCGCCGTCGACTTCGAGGGTAAGGCCGGCGTTGCCGCTCTGGCGGGCATTGAGCGAAAGCGAGCCTTCGCCCAGGCCACCACCACCGCTGCCGCCGGAGCTGCCGGTGTCGCCACCGCCCAGCGTCGCCGTACTGCCGTAGTCGCCGTCCTTGAGCTCGACCGGTTCCAGGCCCGGCATCAGCGACGGTGCGCCGTTGCCGCCGCCGCCGTTGCCGCTGCGGCCGTTGCCGAACACGTCGCTCAGGCGGTCGGCGAGGTCCTTGGCCTTGATGTACTTCAGCTCGTAGGAATACAGCTGGACGCTGCCGCCGGCGTTATCGATCCGGTCGAGCCACTGCTGGATGTCGTCGAGATAGTTCGCCTGGGACGTGATCACCAGCACCGCATTGGCGCCTTCCAGCGGCATGAAACGGAACATGCCCGCCACCGGCGACTTGCTCTGCTCGCCGAACACCTTCTCCAGATCGGCCACGACCTTGCTGGCCTTGCCCGATTGCAGCGGGAACACGCCCACCGACATGCCGGCCAGCCAGTCGACGTCGAACACCTCGATCGTGCGCAGGTAGTTCTCGAGCTCTGCGCGGCTGCCGCCAACGGTTATGACGTTGCGGGAATTGTCGACGTTGACGATCGCGTTCGGTCGCGCGTAGGGCTTGAGGATCTTTTCCATCTCGGTCGCCGAGACGTACTTGAGCGGCACCGTGCGCACCTCGAAACCTCGCGCGTTGGCCGCCCCGCCGGTGCGCGCGGCGACGTTGCCGGCCAGGGCCTGGTCGGCGGCGACCACGTTGTAACGGCCGCCGCTGTAGACCAGGCGCGCGTTGTTCCAGCCCAGCACCATCTCGAGCAGGTTCAGCGCCTCGGCCGGGCTGACCGGCTTGGGCGTGGCCAGGGTCACGGTGCCCTGCACGCCCGGGGCGATGACGTAGTTCTGGCCGAGCATGTCGCCGAGGATCGCCTTGACCACCGCGTGCAGCGATTCGCCTTCGAAGTTGAAGGTGGCCGAGCCGCTGGTGGCTCCCAGGTTCGGCGGCGGCGCCGATCCGGCGCTCTTGTTGATCACCTGGCCCGTGCCGCGACGGATCTGCGGACGGGCATCACCACCGGTGGCCGGATCGGGCAGCGGCTGCGTCGTCGTGCCGGCCGTCGTGGCCGTCTCCTGCTGCACCGGGGCGGGCCGGCCATCGCGTCGCACGTTCGGCACCGGCGCGCTTGCGCAGGCCGCCAGCAGGCTGGCGATGGTGGTGGTGACGATCGCCTGGGTGGCGAATTGGCGGGCGGCGAGCTTCCGGGCGCTGGGCTTCATTCGTTCACTCTAAGGCGTCTTGGCCGGGGGTTGCGCGGCCTGCTGCTGCCGCATCTGCGCACGTCGCGCTTCGATCCGCTTGCGGATCGCTTCCATCTGCGCCTCGGGAGTCACCGGCGCATCCTCGTCTGCCGCGCCCGATTGCTGCTGCGCACCCGAGGCCGCCTGCAGCGCGGGCGGCGCTGAGGATGCGTTGGGTTGCGCCGTTCCCGCACGGGGTGGAACGGTCGGTGCGCGGCCCGACTGCGGCCTGGGCTGCGGCGCCGCCGAAATTCCGGCCGGCAGCCCCTGCGGCGGTAGCCCGGCGTTGAGTTGTGTCGGCGGTTGACCGCCCTGGCCATCGAACACGCGCAGTGTCATCTCGCGTCGCCCATCCGGGCCTTCGAAGACCGCGCTGCGCGCGTTGAGTGCGGTCAGGCGCCACGACGGGTGCGACTCGGGCACGTCGCCGAGCTTGACCCGGACCGATTCGCTGCCATCGGCCGGCTGCAGGATCGCCATGTGCAGGTTGGGCGTGATCAGCACGCTGGTCAGCAGATAGTCGAAGGCGTTGTCCTTGCCGTCGCCTTCGCCCTTTCCCTGCAGGAAGAACGGCTTGGGCAGGCGGTCCTGGCTGAATAACGGACGCGCACCGATCGGCGCGTACTGCGCCAGCGGCCCCAGCCGCTCGGCGGCTTGCGCACGCGCGCTCGGCAACGGCCGCAGCAGGCTCGGGTCGGCGTCCAGTTCCGGTGCATGCCGGCCCATGCCGGCCAGGGCCAGCAACCAGGCCAGCACGGCCCAGCCGGCCACGGCGGCGAGCAACCAGGTGCGCGGGCCGGCATCGTCAAGGCGCACGCTTCACCTCCGCCGGTGCGGCGCCGGGGCGCAGGTAGCCGGACAGGTCGAAGCTGACATCCAGTCCGCCATCGCCGCCGGGCTGGGTGTTGCCTGGCAGGAAATAACCGCGCGAGGACAGGATGTTGAGGTTGCCGACGAACAGCCGCGGCGCGCCGCTTTCAAGCGCATGCAGCACGGCGGCCAGTTCCGGATTGCCGCAGCGCATGCGCACCTGCACCACCACGCGCGCATAGCGCTCGCGCCGCGGCTCGCTCAGCGGCGAACGGTTGCTGATCGCGCAGCTGCGATTGCCGGGGCTGGCCTGGGCGACGACCGCTTCCAGTCGCTGCACCAGGTTGGCGGTGGCCAGTTCGGCGCTGCTTTCGGGCAGGAAGCCGGGCAGGCTCGCCTGTTGCGTCTGCAGCTGCTGCAGGCGCTTGCTCACCAGGGGCGCCTGCTGCAATTGCATGCGCTGGCGAAGTTCGCGCTCCTGCAGCGTTTGCAGGCGTTCACCGGCATCGAGCATGGGCACGGTCCACCACGGATGCACCAGGACCAGGTAGGCCAGCGCCAGCGCCGCCAGGAACAGGCCCAGCGCCAGCCAGCGATCCCGATCGATGCGGCGCTGCGCGGTTTGCACGGCCGAGGCGGCGTTACTGGCCATTGTCTGCCTCCTCGCGTGGGCGCGCGGCCGGTTGCGGCGGCGCCGCCGGTCCGAGTTCGGCGGTCAGCGTGAAACGGTCGCGTCCGCTGGCCGGATCGGGGATCAGCGCACCGGTCAGCGCCGGCGCGCGCCACAGCGGCGAGCCCTGCAGGCGCTGGATCAGCGACGGCGCCTCGCGGCTGAGGCCGATCATGGTGAGCGTGCTGTCCTCGATCGCGAGCTTTTCCAGGTAGGTGCTGTCGGGCAGGCGCCGGGTCAGCTCGTCGATCACTTCCAGGGTGGTCGGCCGTTCGGCGCGGGTGCGGTCGAGGAACGCCTGGCCTTCGGTCAGTTCGATCAGCGTCTGTCGCTGCGTCGCCGCGGCGCGCGCGGCAGCGGCGTGTCGGGCGATGGTCTGTTCGAGGTCGTCGGCGGCGGCGCGGCGATTGCCCAGCAGCTGCCACATGGTTGCGGCGACGGCGAGCACCGCGATCGCGACCAAAGCCAGGTTCCAGAACCGGAACGGGTCGCCGTGGTGGCGACGCGCCGCCGGTGGCAACAGGTTGACGCCCAGCGGAACGCCGGCGCCGCCGGCGACATCGATGCCGGCAAGGCTCTGCGCCAGCGGACCGAGCGCCGCCAGTTGCGGATCCAGCCCCTGCCGCGGCACGACCACCAGCTCGGTGTCGAGCATGCCGTCGCTGTCGCGGCGGCCGAGCACGCGCGCATCGAAGGCGACCGCGTCGGCGGTGAACGGCGTCTGCCGGTCGATCTCGAACCCGACCACGTCGCGCAGTCGTTCGGCGGCGGCGGCAGGAAGTGCGAGACGGCGGCGCAGCCCGGCCGAGGCGGGCAGCAACAGCCAGCGCGGCAGGTCGGCCAGCCGCGGCGGCAGCAACGGCGCCAACGGGTCGACGACCGCATCCAGGGCCACGGCCGGAATCGATCCGAGTTCGTGCAGTTGACCGCCCTGCTGCAGGCGCAGTTGCAGGGACTGCTCATGCAGTTGCAGCAGCAGCCGGCCGCGGTCGAAGCCAAGCACGCGGCGCACGCGCAAGGGCAGCCAGGCGGCGAGGTTGTGCCCCCACCAGCCCAGAAACCCACCCGCGCCAGGGGCCAGCCGCGCGCCCATGCGCCGCAGCCGGTCCTGCGCCCAGTCGGCTCCCTGCCGTGTCTGGCTGCCTGCATTCATCGTGGTGAAGCTCCCTCCTCCCAGCGCAGCGGAGTGTAGGCCATGCCGGGCAAAGCCCCACCCCCGACGCGGACAACGACCCGCAACACCGACTCGCGACCATCGGCGAGCCGTGCACGGCTGTCGATACTATAGGTGCCGGTGCCGCCTCCGGCCACGCCGGCGATGTCCTGCGGCAACCCTTGCGGCACTCCCGGTGCCAGCCCGTTCGCATCGGGCCGCTGCCGCTGCGCGACCAGTTCGTCGCCGCTCAGGCCCATGGCATCGAGCACCGGCCCTGCCGCGTAGGTCGCGTCCGGACGGTCGCGGCCGCTGTAGACGGTGAGATACGGTTCCAGCCGCGCGTACAACCGCGGGGTGAATCCGATGACCTGCTCGAGCTCGGCCACGCTTTCGAATTCGGCGTCCTTGGCCCCGTACGGCAGCCCGGCCGCAGCGTAGTCGGCGTCCTCGCCGCCACCGCTGGGCTGCGTCAGCGGGTCGCTGTCGCGCCAGTCGACGATCGCCCCGGCCAGGCGCGCCGCCTGCGTCTGGTCCATCCTGCTCCCATCCTCGCCGCCGCCGGCGCCCTGGATCAGCATCGCCAGCAACTGCGCGTCGGCCTGGTTGAGATCGACCTTGCCGCTCTCGTCGGTCATTTGCACTTCGACGTCGGCGTCGCCGTAGCGCCAGCGATAGGTGCGTCCGTCCGGACGCCATTTCAGCCGCGGATCGCTGAGGCCGACCCGGGTCAATGAATACTCCATGCCGGCGCGGGCGGCACCGGAGGCGACCAGCCCGCGCACCAGCACCTTGCCCTGCAGGCTCTCGATTCGCGCCATCAAGGCAAAGGCGCCGATCACCGAGGTCAGCAGCACGATCAGCCACAGGACCAGGATCAGGGCAGTGCCTCGTGCGGCTCCTCGTGCGGCTCCTCGTGCGGCTCCTCGTGCGGCTCCTCGTGCGGTTCCCCGCATCGGGTTGCCTGGCCGCAGCGTGGTCATAGCTGCTGCACCGGCAGTCCAGAGGCGTCGAGCTGCGCCGACAGCGGCAGCGACACCACCAGCGGCGGCCAGGCGCGGCCGTCGCGGTCGACCAGGGTCACCTCGACCAGCAAGGGGAGGCGCTGGCTGGCCTCCCACGTGTCCTGCCAGTCGCCCAGGCGCCCGTCTTCGTTCAATGCGCGGTAGCGGAAATGCGCTTCGCGCAATCCATCAACCAGCAATTCCGGCGGGCGCGGCGGCTGCTCTTCGACCACCTGGCCGGCCAGCACCATGCCCAGCGCGAGCGAGATCCGCGTGTCGCCCCCGTCGTCCTCGATCGTCAGGTCGTGCAGGTACGGGCCACCACGGCCCAGGTAGTCCGGCAGGTCGGCGACGAAACGCAGGCGGTCGGGCTCGCCGACGAAGCGGATCGCCGTGCCGCTGCTTTCGTCGAAGGCGAACGACACCGGTCGCGTGGCGGTCAGGCGACTGCGCAGGAAACCGGCGACGGCGCGCATGTGTTCGCTGCGATCGGCCATCGCCTCGCCGCGGATGGCCGTGCGGTTGGCCGCGCCGAGGGTGGTGAACGCCAGCGCCAGGCCGGCCACCAGCAGCACCGTCGCCAGCAGCACTTCGATCAGGGTGAAGCCACGCATGCGACGGACGGCGCCGGGACTCATGGCGACGCCCCTTCGCTGTCTCCGGTGACCATCCGCAACGAACGCAACTGAAGGCGCTGGGCCGGCCCGGCATCGCCCCACTGGACGGCCAGGGTGACCTCGAACAGCGCGGCGGTATTGGGATCGACCTGCTGCCGTGCCGCCGCAAGCGCGCGGTCGCGCCACGGCGCGATGCGCAGTTGCCAGCGATAGCGGCCGTCCTCGAAGTCACCGGTACGCTGGCCGGCGACGAGGGCTTCACCGGTGCCGACCTCCGCCATCAGCGACTGCGCGTACAGCGCCGCGCGCGCGCCATCGCTGGAGCCGCGAACCTGGCGCGCCGCGCCCGAAAGAATGCCCAGCAACAACGTCAGCGCCAACGCCAACAGGGCGAAGGCGACGATGACCTCGAGCAGCGTATAGCCGCGCTGGCGCGTCATCGCCCTCATTGCGGCGCTCCCGTCGCCCTGCGCAGGCGCACTTCGCCGGTCAGCCACGCCACGTCGATGTTCCACGCAGCGTCGCGGGCGCTGAGCTGGACCCGGCCCCCGCTGCTGGCGCCGTCGGAGAAAAAGACGATCGCGCCTTCGCCGCGCCGCGGCTGCAATTCACGGGCGCCGGTGAAGGTGATGCGCAGGGCGGGAGCGATCTCGCCCTTGCGGCCATTGGGTGCGGTCCAGGTGTGCGCGGCCGGGTCGAGGGTGAAGCTCTGTTTCCTGCCGGTGGCGATGGCCTGCGTGCGCGTGTAGCGCAGCTGCGCGGCCACCGATTTGGCCGCCGAGCGCAACTGCATGCCCTGGATGCCACCGCCCAGCGCCGCCGTCGCCAGCACGCTGATCGCGGCGATCAGCGCGATCACCAGCAGCATCTCCAGCAACGATGCGCCGCGGGCGGGATGCTGCATCCGACTCGAACCTGGTGGCAGTGGCGTGATGGCTTACTCGTACTTGATGTCGGCGTCGACGCTGGTGCCGCCGACCTTGCCATCCTTGCCGAGGATGACCAGGTCGAACGGGCCGCCTTCGCCCGGGGCGCGATATTCGATCGGGTGGCCCCACGGGTCCTTCAGTTCGGCCGGCTTCGCATACGGGCCGAGCCAGCCGTTGACGTCGGTCGGCTGGGTCACGAGCTCCTCGAGCGAGGTCGGCAGGCGGCCGGTGTCCATCTGGAACGCGTCGACCTTGCCCGCCATCGTCTGCACCTGGGCCTTGGCGATGTTGTAGTCGCCGCGGTCCTTGCCGCCGAGCACACGGCTGCCGACGAATGCCAGCACCGCGCCGATGAGCACGATCACGATGATGATCTCGATCAGGCTCATGCCGCGCTGGCGGGCAGCAGACGGGGAGCGGGTCAACGAGCGACGGTTACGCATGTGGGGGATCCTTGTCGGAAAGCGGTGACGAAGACGGTACGGAACAGGGTACGTCCGGAAGGCGACGTTCAAAACGGGATGTTTACCCGAAATCGGTTGCCAGTGGGCTGACTGCGCGCGGGTACATTCAGTTCCCCATTCCTGCGCCGGTCCGGATCAGCCGATGGCGTTGGTCAGGTCATACAACGGCGTCAGCACCGCCAGCACCACCGTGCCGACGACCGAGGCCAGCACCACCGTCACCAGCGGCACCAGCGCCGCCAGCATCCGGTCCAGCGCCAGCGCGGTTTCCTGCTCGAACGTCTCGGCGGTCTTGACCAGCATCGCGTCGAGCGTGCCCGACTCCTCGCCGACCTGGATCATCTGCAACGCCAGCCGCGGGAAACGCTTGCCGCGACCGAGCGCGGTCGACAGCGCCACGCCGTTCTTGACCTCCTCGGCCGCAGCCGCGACATCGGCCGCGAGCACGCGGTTGCCGAGCACGTTGCGGCCGATACCGAGCGCGGCCATCAGCGGCACGCCATTGCGCACCAGCGTGCCCAGCGTCCGCGCCAGCCGCGCGGTCTCGACCTTGGCCACCAGTGCGCCGGCGAACCGGCGCTGCAGCAACCAGCGATCGAAGGCCTCGCGGAACACCGGATCGCGGCGCTTGCGGTCAAACCACCACAGCGCCAGCGCCGGCACCACCAGCAGCACGATCCACCAGTCGCGCACGAACAGGCCGATGCCCAGGATGATCCGGGTGAACAGCGGCAGCGCGGCGTCGAGGCTCTCGTACATCGCCGCGAACTGCGGCACGACGTAACCCAGCAGGAACAGCAGGCTCAGGCCGACCATCACCAGCAGGATCGCCGGATAGATCAGCGCATTGATCACGCGGCCCTGCAGCGCGCGCGAACGTTCCATGTAATCGGCCAGCCGCGACAGCGTTTCGTGCAGGCTGCCACCGGCCTCGCCGGCGCGGACCATGTTGACGTACAGGCGCGAGAACGTGCCGTGCTGGCGCTCCAGCGCCGACGACAGCGAACTGCCACCGCGCACCGCATCGCGGACATCGCCGATCGTGCGTCGCGCGAGTTCGTCCTCGGGCAATTCCAGCAGGATGGTCAGGGCGCGGTCGAGCGGTTGCCCGGCGCCGAGCAGAGTGGCCAGTTGCTGGGTGAACTGCACCAGGCGCGCACCGGCAAACGGCCTGGGCTTGAACAGCCCCCGCCAGAACGAAGCGCCGGACGCCTCGCTGGCCAGCTTCGCCTCGACCGGCAGATGCCCCTGTTCCTGCAGGCGCGCCACCACCTCGGCATTGCTGGCGGCCTCCATCTGGCCGTCGAGCAGTTCACCGCGAGGGTTGAGGGCTTTGTAGTGGTAGAGGGGCATCGTTACTCGTCATTCCCGCGCAGGGGGCCAATCCGTCATTCCCGCGAAGGCGGGCCAATCCGTCATTCCCGCGAAGGCGGGCCAATCCGTCATTCCCGCGAAGGCGGGCCAATCCGTCATTCCCGCGAAGGCGGGAACCCAGTGACTTCGCTCCTCAGCCGCATATGTCTCGCCACAGATCATTCCAGTACGGGTTCATCTGTTCAATCAAGCGGATTTTCCAGGCGCGATTCCATTTCTTGAGCCGCTTCTCTCGCGTGATCGCGTTGTCCATGGTTTCGTGCTGTTCGTACCACACCAGGCATGTCGTTCCATGTGCGCACGAAAAGCCTGCGACCAGATGCTGCCGGTGCTGCCAGATCCGCGCAACGAGGTCACTGGTGACGCCGATGTACAGGGTGCCATTGCGACGGCTCGCAAGGATGTATACGGCTGGTTGCCTGTCCATAGGCATTGCACGTCCAAGTCACTGGGTTCCCGCCTTCGCGGGAATGACGGATTGGTCGGTTCCCGCCTTCGCGGGAATGACGGATTGGTCGGTTCCCGCCTTCGCGGGAATGACGGATTGGTCGGTTCCCGCCTTCGCCGGAATGACGGATTGGTCGGTTCCCGCCTTCGCGGGAATGACGGATTGGTCGGTTCCCGCCTTCGCGGGAATGACGGGTAGCTGGGGCGCGGAGGACCCAGTCAGGCATCCTCGGTCACCCGCAGCACTTCCTCTATCGTCGTTTCCCCTGCCAGCGCCTTGATGATGCCGTCTTCGTACATCGTGCGCATGCCGGACTGGCGGGCGATCTGTTCGATCTCGCCCACGCCGGCATGGCGCATCACGGCGCGGCGCAACTCGTCGTTCATCACCAGGAATTCGACGATGGTGGTGCGGCCGAGGTAACCGTTCGGCGCGATCGCCGACGGGCGCGGGTGGTACAGGTAGATGTCGCCGGTGGGCTGGTGGCGGCGCAGGTGGAATTTCTCGATTTCCTCCGGCGACGCCAGGTACTTCTCGGCGTGAGTCAGCTCCAGCTTGCGCACCAGGCGCTGGCCGAGGATGCCGTTGATCGTGGACGTCAGCAGGTAGTCCTCCACGCCCATGTCGAGCAGGCGGGTGATGCCGCCGGCGGCGTTGTTGGTGTGCAGCGTCGACAGCACCAGGTGACCGGTCAGAGCGGACTGGATCGCGATGCGGCACGTCTCCAGGTCGCGCATTTCGCCGATCATGATGATGTCGGGGTCCTGGCGGACGATGCTGCGCAGGGCATGGGCGAAATCCAGGCCGATCTGCGGCTTGGCCTGGATCTGGTTGATGCCCTCGATCTGGTACTCGACCGGGTCCTCCACCGTGATGATCTTGACGTCGGTGGTGTTGAGCTTGCTCAGCGCGGTGTACAGCGTGGTGGTCTTGCCCGAGCCGGTCGGGCCGGTCACCAGCAAGATGCCGTGCGGCTGGTCGAGCACCTTCTGGAACTGCGGCAGGAAGGCGTCGGTGAAGCCCAGGCGCTTGAAGTCGAACACCACGGTTTCGCGATCGAGCAGTCGCATCACCACGCTCTCGCCGTGCGCGGTCGGCACCGTGCTCACGCGCAGGTCGAGTTCCTTGCCCTGCACGCGCAGCATGATGCGGCCGTCCTGCGGCAGGCGGCGCTCGGCGATGTTGAGCTTGGCCATGATCTTGACGCGGCTGATCACCGCCGCGGTGAGGTTGGCCGGCGGGCTTTCGCCTTCGGTCAGCACGCCGTCGACGCGGTAGCGCACCTTCAGCCGGCTCTCGAACGGTTCGATGTGGATATCCGATGCGCGCAGTTCGACCGCTCGCTGGATGACCAGGTTGACCAGGCGGATGACCGGCGCTTCCGAGGCCAGGTCGCGCAGGTGCTCGACGTCGTCCAGGTCGCCTGCGCTGCCCTCGCCTTCGGCGGTCTCCACGATCGCGCCCATGGCGCTGCGGCCCTGGCCGTACCAGCGTTCGACCAGGTCGCCAATCTCCGAGCGCAGCGCGACGGCCGGGCGGATATCGCGCCCGGTGGCCAGTCGCAGTGCATCGATGCTGTACAGGTCCTGCGGGTCGGCCATCAACACGTCGACCGCGGTGTCGCTTTCGCCGACGGGACAGACCGCGAACTGCTTCATGAAGCGGGCCGACATCGCCACGCCCTCCGGAGGCAGCTCCGGTGCGTCCTTGATGCTGACCAGCGGCAGGCCGAGTACTTCGGCGCAGGTTTCGGCGTGGTCGCGCTCGGACACCAGGCCCAGTCGCGCCAGCAGGCCGAGCAGGCCGCCGCCGGTTTCTTCCTGCAGGCGACGTGCGCGCGCCAGGTCGGCGTCCTTCAGCCGCCCCTTGGCGAGCAGGGCCGCGACGATGCGGTCATCGAGGCTGGCTTGGCCGGTGTCGTTGGCGACTGCGTTCACGCCGTCCTCCGTGGCTTTCAGGCCATGGACTTTACGTCACATCCCGGCGCGGGCGAAGCCATGGCCTTGCCCGCAACGCGACTTGATCAGGCCGATTCCCCGCGCCTACCCCTCCCCGCCAGCGGGAGAGGGGCTCAGAGCGGCATCAGCCGACCCACACCCGGGCGTTGCGGAACATCCGCAGCCACGGCGAGTCCTCGCCCCACTCCGCCGGCGCCCAGCTGAGGTTGGCGCTGCGCAGGGTGCGCTCCGGATGCGGCATCAGGATGGTGGCGCGGCCGTCGTCGCTGGTCAGGCCGGTGATGCCGTCAGGCGAACCGTTCGGGTTGAGCGGGTAGCGCGTGGCGACCGCGCCGTTGCCGTCGACATAGCGCAACGAAACGTGCGCGGCGCTCTGGTCCAGGGCGCTGTCGAAGTCTGCGCGGCCTTCGCCGTGCGCGACCGCGACCGGGATGCGCGAGCCGGCCATGCCGCGGAAGAACAGCGATGGCGACTCGACCACTTCCAGCAGCCCCAGGCGCGCCTCGAACTGCTCGCTGGCATTGCGCAGGAACTTCGGCCAGTGGGTGGCGCCGGGGATGATCGGCTTGAGCTGCGACAGCATCTGGCAACCGTTGCACACGCCCAGCGAGAAGCTGTCCTCGCGCGCGAAGAACGCAGCGAAGGCGTCACGCAGCGCGCTGCGCTCGAGCACCGAGGTCGCCCAGCCGCGGCCGGCACCGAGCACGTCGCCGTAGCTGAAACCACCGCAGGCGGCGATGCCCTTGAAGTCGGCCAGCGAAACGCGACCGCCGATGAGGTCGCTCATGTGCACATCGAACGCCTCGAAGCCGGCGCGGTCGAATGCCGCCGCCATTTCGATCTGGCCGTTGACGCCCTGCTCGCGCAGGATCGCCACCTTCGGCCGTGCGCCGGTGTTGATGAACGGTGCAGCCACATCCTGCGACGGGTCGAACGACAGCCGCGTCTTCAGGCCCGGTGCGTTGAAGTCGCGCGCCAGGGCGCGCTCCTCGTCGGCACACTCGGGGTTGTCGCGCAGCTTCTGCAGGGCGTGGCTGGTCGACCACCAGGCGTCGAACAGCTCGTCCCAGCGCCATTCGGCCAGGGTCTGGCCTTCGTCGCGGACGCGGATCGCCGGCGCCGTGGTCGGGCGCGCGATGCGCTGCGCGCAGTCGATCAGTCCGTGGCGCGAGACCATGTCGGCGAAGATCGCGCGGTCCTCGTCGGCGACCTGCACGATCGCGCCGAGTTCCTCGTTGAACAGCGTGCGGAACGGGTCATGGCCCCAACCGTCGAGGGCGATGTCCAGGCCCAGCCGCGAGCAGAACGCCATCTCGCACAGCGCCGCCAGCGCACCGCCGTCGGAACGGTCGTGGTAGGCGCGCAACAGGCCGGCTTCGCGCGCATCGCGGATCAGCTCGAAGAAGTCGCGCAGGCGCTGCGGGTTGTCCAGGTCGGGCACGCCGAGTGCACCGGCGAAGGCCGGCAGCTGCGAGTCCTGCTTGCCGATGGCATCGGGGTGGCACTGCGCCAGCACCGAACCGCCCAGGCGCTGCTTGCCGGCGCCCAGGCCGATCAGCCACAGCTCCGACTCCTCGTTGCGGTCCAGCAGCGGGGTCAGCTGCTGGCGCACATCGACCACCGGCGCGAACGCGCTGACGATCAGCGACACCGGCGAGACCGACTTGGACTGCACGCCGTCGCTGTTCCACTGCGCCTGCATCGACAGCGAGTCCTTGCCGACCGGGATGCTCAGCTCCAGGTCCGGGCACAGCTCCATGCCGACGGCCTTGACCGCGTCGAACAGGCGCGCGTCCTCGCCGGCATGGCCGGCGGCGGCCATCCAGTTGGCCGACAGCTTGATGCGGTTGAGCGATTCGACCGGGGCCGCGCACAGGTTGGTGATCGCCTCGCCCACGGCCATGCGCGCAGCGGCGGCGGCGTCGATCAGGGCCAGCGGGGTGCGCTCGCCGATCGACATGGCCTCGCCGACGAAACCGTCGAAGCCCGACAGGGTGATGGCGCAGTCGGACATCGGCAGCTGCCACGGACCGATCATCTGGTCGCGCGCGGTCAGGCCGCCGACGGTGCGGTCGCCAATGGTGACGAGGAAGTTCTTGGAGGCGACCGACGGATGCGCGAGCACGCGCAGGGCCGCGTCGCGCAGTTCCAGGCCGTTCCAGTCCAGCGCCGGCCACGGCGCCGGCGGCGGACGGCGGGCGTCGCGGTGCATCTTCGGCGGCTTGCCGAACAGCACGTCCATCGGCAGGTCGATCGGCCAGTCATGTCCGGCTTCGCGCGCGTTCTCGCCGGTGGCGCCGTAGCCGACGACCAGGTGTTCCTCGGCGGTGGCATGCCCGACCACGGCGAACGGGCAGCGCTCGCGCTCGCAGATCTGCGCGAATTCCTCGACGCGGTCGGCGGGCAGGCCGAGCACATAGCGCTCCTGCGATTCGTTGCACCACAACTGCATCGGCGACAACGACGGATCGTCGCTGGGCACCTTGGCCAGGTCGATGATGCCGCCCAGGCCGGAGTCGTGCAGCAGCTCCGGGATCGCGTTCGACAAACCACCGGCGCCGACGTCGTGTGCGGTCGCGATCGGATTGTCGAGGCCGCGGGCGACGCAGCGGTCGAGCACTTCCTGGCAGCGACGCTCCATCTCCGGGTTGTCGCGCTGGACGCTGGCGAAATCGAGTTCTTCGTGGCTGTCGCCGGAGGCGACCGAACTGGCGGCGCCGCCGCCCAGGCCGATCAGCATCGCCGGGCCACCGAGCACGATCACCGCATCGCCCGGCTGCATGCCCAGCTTGGTGACCTGCACGCGGTCGATCGCGCCCAGGCCGCCGGCGAGCATGATCGGCTTGTCGTAGGCGCGCGCGTGCGTGCCTTCGTCGAGCTCGAAGCTGCGGAAGTAGCCGGTCAGGTTCGGGCGGCCGAACTCGTTGTTGAACGCGGCCGCGCCGATCGGGCCGTCGAGCATGATTTCCAGCGCCGAGGCCATGCGCGGGTTGAGCGAACGCTCGCGCTCCCACGGCTGCGGCAGGGTCGGGATGCGCAGGTGCGAGACGCTGAAACCGCACAGGCCGGCCTTGGGACGGCCACCGCGGCCGGTGGCGCCTTCGTCGCGGATCTCGCCGCCGTTGCCGGTCGACGCGCCGGGGAACGGGGCGATCGCGGTCGGGTGGTTGTGCGTCTCGACCTTGATCGCGAACGCCGAGTCGACCTGCGCTTCGGCGCGGTAACCCTTCGTGACCGGATCGGGACGGAAGCGACGGCTGGCGTAGCCTTCGACGACCGCCGCGTTGTCGCTGTACGCCGAGAGCGTGTGCTCGGGCGTGGTGGCGTGGGTGTGCTTGATCATCTTGAACAGCGATTGCTGCTGTTCCGCACCGTCGAGCGTCCACGACGCGTTGAAGATCTTGTGCCGGCAGTGCTCGGAGTTCGCCTGCGCGAACATCATCAGCTCGACGTCGGCCGGCTCGCGGCCGAGCACGTTGAAGCGCTCGCGCAGGTAGGCGATCTCGTCCTCGGCCAGGGCCAGGCCGAGGCGGATGTTGGCGTTTTCCAGGTCGGCCAGCGCAATGCGCTCGAGCTGGCCGCGCGCGGGCGTGGTGAACAGCGCCGCGGCGTCGTCGCGCGCGTCCAGCAGTGACTGCGTCATCGGATCGTGCAGGACCTTGGCCAATGCGCCCTGGCTGGCGGCATCGGTCGGCCATCCGGTCAGGTCGTAGCGGGTGCCGCGTTCGACGCGCTTGACCGGCAGGCCGGCGCCGCGCAGCAGCTCGGTCGCCTTGCTTGCCCAGGGCGACAGCGTGCCCAGGCGCGGCGTGACGAAACGGGAGACAGCACCGTCCGCGCGCGCAGCCTCGCCCGGCTCGGCCTGGAGGATGCGGCGCAGGGCTTCTGCGTCAGGCGCCGCACCGGTCTCGGGCTCGACCCAGTAGACGGGCCAGGCACCAAGGATTCGGACAGACGGATGGAGGGCTTGCAGGCGGGCTTGGAGCCGCTCGCGGCGGAACGGCGACAGGGCGGATGCGCCCTCGAGGACGATCATGTCCGGGGAACCGTGCAACGTCGGGCCCGACATTGTAGCGAAGAGGCCGCTGCCCCGCCTGTTTTCGAGTCTGGCGCGAACCGGCCCGGATCGATCGGCGACTGGAAGCGGCTCGCGCCACGTGCGGAATGAGCCGCGAAACCCACTGGCAGCAGGCGTTGCGCACGCTGCGCAGGGGACCGGGCCGGCGGCCGCGGCCCCCATAACCGGACCTTGGCGGACCGGACCGGAGCGGTCCGGACCGGTCCGTAACGGTCAGGCGCCGGGCTTGACCGCCGTCGCGTGGCTGGCCTGCTCGGCCGCCAGCTTGTCGAGGGCTTCGCGCAGTGCCGCCGGCGGGATGTAACCGCCCAGCTGGACACCTTCGCTGCTGAGGATCATCGGCGTGCCGGTCAGGCCGACGCGCTGGCCGACGTCGTACTGCATGTTCACCGTGCTCTTGCAGTTGCTATACGGCGGGATGCGGTCGTTCTTGGCATCGGTGAGCGCCTTGCGCCGGTCCGGCGCGCACCACACCGCCACCATCTTCTTGTAGTCGTCGCTGCCCAGGCCCATGCGCGGGAACGCCAGGTACTGGATGGCGATGCCCTGGCGGTTGTACTCGGCGATCTCGCTGTGCAGCTTGCGGCAGTAACCGCACTCCACGTCGGTGAAGACCGCCACGGTGTACTTGGGCTTGGCCGGGGCGAACACGATGCGCTCGCTGACCGGAATGGTGTCGAGCAGCTGCTTGCGCACCGCCGCCATCGAGTCTTCGCTCAGGTTCTTCCTGGAGTTGACGTCGAACAGGGCGCCGCCGGAACCCGGCAGGAACAGGTACTTGCCGTCATCGCTGACATAGACCACCTGCCCGGCCACGATCGCTTCGCGAAAGCCCGGCAGCGGCGCCGCGCCGACGCGGTCGACCTCGACCCGCGGGTTGAGCAGCCGCACCGCTTCGACGGCCCGCGCATCGGCGGTGCCGGCCTTGGGCTTGGCGGCGACGGCCATTGCCGGCTTGGCGCTGCCTGGCGCCTGCGCCGCGCCACCGGGCGCTTGGGCACAGGCGGAAAGGCTCAGGGCGCCGAGCGCGGCAAGGAGGATTCGCTTCATGTGGGATTCCTGACAGGGGCGCCGGTCGACGGCCCGCGTGGTGGGGGATGCCCCGGATTGTGGCATGAGACCCCGGCGCGGCCAGTGCCCTTGGTCCCGCTACCGTTCACCTTCGCGGCCCGCGGGCCTTGCCGGATGAGCTCCCACGCCGGCGAGCTACCCGCGCGGGTGATGGCGCGAATGCAACTGCTTGAGCTGCTCGCGCGCGACCAGCGTGTAGATCTGGGTCGTCGACAGCGAGCTGTGGCCGAGCAGCATCTGCAGCGCGCGCAGGTCGGCGCCGTGGTTGAGCAGGTGCGTGGCGAAACTGTGGCGAAGGCCGTGCGGACTGATCCGGGCCGGGTCGATGCCGGCGAATCCGGCATAGCGCTTGACCAGCACCCAGAACTGCTGCCGCGTCGGCGCGACCCCGCCGGCAGTCAGGAACAGCGGCGCCAACGCGCGCTTGGCGGCCAGTTGCGGCCGGGCGCTGGCGAGGTAGCGCTCGAGCCAGTGCTGCGCCTCCTCGCCCAGCGGCACCAGGCGCTCCTTGCTGCCCTTGCCCATCACCCGCAGCACGCCCTGGCGCAGGTTGACCGCGGTTGCCGGCAGGTTGACCAGTTCGCTGACACGCAGGCCCGCGGCGTACATCAACTCGAGCATCGCGCGATCGCGCAGGCCATTGGGGTCTTCGATGTCGGGCGCGGCCAGCAGGGCTTCGATCTGGCTCTCGGCCAGCGCCTTGGGCAGCGAGCGCGGCAGCTTCGGGGGCTCCAGCAGCGCGGTCGGATCGTCGGCCCGTTCACCGCGCCGCACCTGCCAGGCGTAGAACGCGCGCAGCGCCGACAGCAACCGGGCATTGCTGCGCGGCGAATAGCCGAGCTGGGCGCGCCAGGCGAGGTAATCGAACAGGGTGGCACGGTCGGCACCGGCGAGACCGCCAACTCGGCCGTCGCGCCAGCGCGCGAGCAGCTCCAGGTCGCGGCGGTAACTGTCGAGCGACGGCTGGGCCAGGCCGTTCTCGGCCCAGATCGCATCGATGAACGCCGCGATGACATTGCCGTCGCCATCGCGCAGTTGCGGCAATGCCATCGCCACGCCGCGGCGATGCGCGGGTGTCGATGCGGGCGTTCGTGCACTCATGCACGCAGCTTAGCGGCCGGCCAGCGCAGCGGCTATCCTGATGCGATGGCATCGCCCTCCTCCGAACCCCATTCCGCTGCGCCCGCGGCACCCTCCGCGCCCGCCGCCCTGATCGGCTGGCGCCTGCTGGCGCTGTTCTACGACCTGTGGCCAGTGGTGGCGCTGTGGATGCTGGCGTCGGCGATCTTCACCTTCGCCTACACGGCCAGTGGCCACGACAGCCACGAGAACATCGCGCCCTTCAGTGCGCTGCAGTGGTTGCTGTGGCTGGTGTGCTGGCTGATCGGCGCCGCCTACTCGGTGCTGAGCTGGCGGCGCGGTGGACAGACGCTGGGCATGCGCCCGTGGCGGTTGCAGGTCATCGCCGACGGTGGCGGAGCCCCGGGTTGGCGCGCGCTGCTGACGCGTTACGCGGTCGGCACGGTCTCGCTGCTGCTCGCCGGCCTGGGCTTCTGGTGGGCGTGGTTCGATCGCGATCGCCTGACCTGGCACGACCGCGCAAGCCGCACGCGCATGGTGCGGCTGCCCAAGCGACCGAAGTAAGGCGCGTCAGCCGCTGCGTTTCTTGAACAGGAACGCCGACACGCCGAGCATGATCAGGGTCGGCGCCAGGTAGGCGATGCGGTAGTCGAACCTGTACACCGTCGCCAGCTTCACGAACTGGGTCTGCAGCAACCAGAAGCCCAGTGCGAACACGATCCCGATGAACAAGCGCTTGCCCATGCCGCCGCTGCGCAGCGTGCCGAATGCGAAGGGCACAGCCGCCAGGCACAGCGCAAGCACGTTGATCGGATAGAACCAGCGGCCCCAGTAGTGTTCCTCGAACTCCGAGGCATCCAGGCCATTGCGGCGGCGATACTCGATCGCGGTGCGCAGATCCATCGCCGACAGATAACGCGGCCGCTCGGTGCCGGCCGACAGCGCGGCCGCGTCGAGCTGCGACTGCCAGCGCTCCAGTGCGACATGCTCGCGCCGCACCGAACGGGCATCGAAATGGGTGCGGGTCACGTCGCGCAGCAGCCAGCCGCCGGGGCGATGCTCGGCCGTCTTGACGAATGCCAGCGAGTTCAGGCGACCGTCGTCCGCGAACTGGTAAAGGGTGACGTCGCGCAGCTCAAGCCACTGATCACCATTGCGCTCGCGCTCTTCGCCGCCTTGGGCATTGAGGATGGTTTCGCCCTCGCGCGCCCACAGGCCGCTGTACTGCGCGACCACCGCGTTGCCGGACTTCGCCGCCGATTTGAGCGAATCGGCGCGCTGCTGGGTCCACGGCGACACGCTTTCGCCACTGAACACCATCAATGCGGTCAGGATCGCCAGCGCACCGGCAACGGCCAGGCCGAGGCGGCGGCGCGACAGGCCGACCGCACGCAATGCGGTCAGCTCCGACGTCGCAGCAAGCTGCCCCAGCGCCATCAGCGAGCCGATCACCGCCGAATAGGGGAACAGGTAATACATGCGTCGAGGTACGCTCAGGCCGATATAGGCAAACGCCTCGACGATGCCGTACTTGCCTTTGCCGATGTCGCCGAACTCGCTCACCAGCGCCAGCATCACGTCGAGGCCGCCGAGAACGGCCCAGGCCAGCAGCACCGTGCCGAGCACAGTCTTGCCCACATAAATGTCATGGATCCGCGGCATCAGCCTCATGACCTCAGCCTCGAGGTGGCGAACGCCTGCCTCGGTCGCCCGAGTCGCCCATCGGTGAAGTACATCCAGGTGGCAATGGCCATGATCGGCAAAACAAGCCACCACAAGCCGAGCCAGCTGGCAACCTTGCCGCTCTCCAACCAGCCTACCCCCGCCGTCATCAGGTTCTGCCCGATCAGGAAGGCCAGGAATCCAATGAGGATCCGCCCGTAGCGCGCCTGGCGCGGCATGCTGCGCGCCAGCGGTACCGCCATCAGCGCGAATGCCAGCGCCAGCAGCGGCGGCGCAATCCGGTAGTGCAGCTGCGCCCGGGCCTCGCGACGGCTGTCGCCGAGCAGGGCCAGGGTCGACTGCATCTCCGGCGCATCGGGGTCGAACTTCAGTTCGTTGGCCGGCAGCAGGATCTCGTTGCTGGCATAGCGCAGCAGGCGGAAATCCTTGGCGCCGGCGCGAGCGCCCTCGATCTGGAAGCCGCCCGACAGCGTCAGGTAGCGGTTCCCGGCGGCATCGATCGTCAGCTCGCCGGTGTTCGACGTGGTCACGTCGATCCGGCCCTCGCCGGCGTCGCGGTAGACGAACACGCGCTGCAGCTGGTGGCCGTCCTTGGACATGTTGGCCACATAGATCACCCCGCGGCCATTGGGGATGCCAACGAAGGCCCCCGGCTCGAGCCCGGCCATCAGCAGGTTGCGGTTGGCGTCGTTGATCATCTGCTTGGACAGGCGGTCCGCCCACGGCCCCAGCCACAGCGAGCAGGCCGCCACCACCAGCACCAGCGGCCCGACCACCAGCATCAAGGGCTTGAGCATCCGCCGCGGGCCGACGCCAATGGAGGCGATGACCGGCATCTCCGAGTCCCGGTAGAGGCGGCCGACGCCCATCATCAGGCCCAGCATCAGGGCCAGGGGCAGGATCAGCGGCAGCCACTTGATCAGCACCAGGCCCAGCTGGGCCAGCATCAGGCCGGCCGGGACCCGGCCGCGGGCGATGTCCTGGAGGACGTCGGTGAAAGCCCCGCCCACCGTGACGATCAGCAATACCACCAGGGTGGCGAAGATCGCCTGGGAGAATTCGCTCAGCAGGTAACGGTCAAGCTTGGGCATCGATTTTGGCTTCGGGGCGGCTTGATCTGGGAAGTTGATCTAAAATCGGGGGAATTCGTCCGAGGGCGTGAGGTGGCTGCGCGAAGCGCGGCCGGGGACATTGCATCCCCCTCACAGCCGCTCGATTGTACGGAGTTTGGTTGTACGTCTGCCCACGTTTCTGGCCAGGCTCCATTTTTGTCTGCTTTTGGGAATCTGTTGGATGGCCCTCGAATTCGACCTGAACCGCGACGCGCCTGCCGCCGCTCACACTGACTGCGTTGTCGTCGGCGCCTTTGCCGACAACAGCCTCACGCCCGCGGCCAAGGCCGTGGACGAGGCCAGCGGCGGCCGCCTGGCTGCCCTGCTCGAGCGCGGCGACGCCAGTGGCAAGACCGGCAAGACCGCCCTGCTTTACGACCTGCCGGGTGTCAGCGCGCCGCGCGTGCTGGTGATCGGCCTGGGCGACGCCGGCAAGTTCGGCGTGCCGCAATACCTCAAGGCCGCCGGCGACGCCGCCCGCGCCCTGCGCAACGGCCCGGTCGCCAATGCCTTGTTCACCCTGTCGGAAGTGCCGGTCGCCGGCCGCGACAGCGCCTGGGCGATCCGCCAGGCCGCGATCGCCGCCGACCACGCCTGCTACCGCTACACGGCCACGCTCGGCACCAGCAAGAAGAAGGAAGAGCCCGGGCTGCGCAAGCTTTCGATCCTGGGCGACGACGCGGTCGCCCTGGCACAGGGCCAGGCCATCGCCGCCGGCGTGCAGTTCTCGCGCGAGCTGGGCAACCTGCCGCCGAACGTCTGCAACCCGGCCTACCTGGCGCAGCAGGCGCAGGAGTTCGCCGGCCGCTTCGAGACCACTTCGTGCGACGTGCTCGACGTGGCGCAGATGACCGAACTGGGCATGGGCTCGCTGCTCGCGGTCGGCCGCGGCTCGGCCAACCCGCCCAAGCTCATCGTCCTCAAGTACAGCAACGGCGGCGACGCCAAGCCCTATGTGCTGGTCGGCAAGGGCATCACCTTCGACACCGGCGGCATCAACCTCAAGACCCAGGGCGGCATCGAGGAGATGAAGTACGACATGTGCGGTGGCGCCACCGTCATGGGCACGTTCGTCGCGGCCGTCGGCATGCAGTTGCCGGTCAACCTGGTGGTGATCGTGCCGGCGGTGGAGAACATGCCCGACGCCGATGCCTACCGTCCGTCCGACGTGCTCACCAGCATGTCCGGCAAGACCATCGAAGTGGGCAATACCGACGCCGAAGGCCGCCTGATCCTGTGCGACGCGCTGACCTACGCGCAGCGTTTCGAGCCGCAGGCGCTGGTCGACGTGGCCACGCTCACCGGCGCCTGCATGGTCGCCCTGGGCAAGTTCGCCTCGGGCCTGATGAGCAAGCACGACGACCTCGCCGCCGAACTGCTCGATGCCGGCGAGAACGTGTTCGACCGCGCCTGGCGCCTGCCACTGTGGGACGAGTACCAGACCCTGCTGGAGTCGAGCTTCGCCGACGTTTACAACATCGGCGGCCGCTGGGCCGGCGCGATCACCGCAGGCTGCTTCCTCGGCCGCTTCACCGAAGGCCAGCGCTGGGCGCACCTGGACATCGCCGGCAGCGCGTCGGATGAAGGCAAGCGCGGCATGGCCACCGGTCGCCCGGTCGGCCTGCTGAGCCAGTGGCTGCTGGACCGGGCGGCCTGAGCGCGTGGCGCGCGCGGACTTTTACCTGATCCAGAAAGAGCGGTTCCGCGAGGAACCGCTGCTGCTGGTGTGCGAACTCGCGCGCAAGGCGCATGACGCCAACCTGTGGACGCTGGTGCTGGTGCGCGACGACGAGCAGGCAGAGCGCCTGGACGAGTTGTTGTGGGAGTTCGACGAGAACGCCTACATCCCGCACCAGGTCGCCGGCGACGACGAGGACGAACTGGCGCCGGTGTTGATCGCCACGCCCGATTCGGACACGCCGTTGCGGCCGGTGGTGATCAACCTGCGCGACGAGCCGGTGGCGGGCAGCTTCGAGCGTGTGCTCGAAGTGGTTCCGGCCGACGACTCGGCGCGCGGCCCCCTGCGCGAACGCTGGAAGCAGTACCAGGCGCGCGGACTGGATCTGAAAAAGCACGACATGTAGTTCCCCGTCATCGCAGCAACCCGTCATCCCCGCGCAGGCGGGGACCCAGCGACTTCGATGCTCCACGCAACGAACGCGCACGACGGTAAACCCAACGACGCTGGGTTCCCGCCTTCGCGGGAATGACGGCAAGAGAAGAAGCAATAAAAGCACATGACCGACACCCTCGCCTCCAGCTACGACCCCAAGCAGTTCGAAACCCGCCTGTACGAAGCGTGGGAGCGCAGCGGTGTATTCAAGCCCAGCGGCAAGGGCGAGCCCTATACCATCCTGCTGCCGCCGCCGAACGTCACCGGCACGCTGCACATGGGCCACGCCTTCCAGCACACGCTGCAGGACGCGCTGATCCGCTACCACCGCATGCGTGGCTACGACACGCTGTGGCAGATGGGCACCGACCACGCCGGCATCGCCACCGAGATGGTGGTGGCGCGCAACCTCGGCCGTGACGGCCTGACCCGCGACGATCTCGGCCGTGACGGCTTCATCGAGAAAGTGTGGGAGTGGAAGCAGCAATCGGGCGACACCATCGAGCGGCAGATGCGCCGCCTGGGCACGTCCGGCGACTGGTCGCGCAGCGTCTTCACGATGGACCCGATGGCCGCGCAGGCGGTGATCGAGGCGTTCGTGCGCCTGTTCGATGATGGCCTGATCTACCGTGGCCAGCGCCTGGTCAACTGGGATCCGGTGCTGAAGACGGCGATCTCCGACCTTGAAGTCGTCAACGAAGAGGAAGACGGCTTCCTGTGGTCGATCAGCTACCCGCTGAGCGACGGCAGCGGCGAACTGGTGGTTGCGACCACGCGCCCGGAAACGATGCTCGGCGACGTCGCGGTGATGGTGCATCCGCTCGACGAGCGCTACACCCACCTGATCGGCAAGACGGTCAGGTTGCCGCTGAGCGATCGCGAGATCCCGATCATCGCCGACGACTACGTCGACCGCGAGTTCGGCACCGGCGTGGTCAAGGTCACGCCCGCGCATGACTTCAACGACTATGCCGTCGGCCAGCGTCATGGCCTGGCGCTGATCAACATCTTCACCCGCGTCGCTGCGATCAACGATAACGCACCCGAGGAGTACCGCGGCCTCGACCGCTACGAAGCACGCAAGGTCGTGCTCGCCGACCTGGAGGCCGCCGGCCGCCTGGTCGAGACCAAGCCGCACAAACTGCAGGTGCCGCGCGGCGATCGCACCGGCCAGGTGATCGAGCCGTACCTGACCGACCAGTGGTTCGTGAAGATGGACGGCCTGGCCGCGCGCGGTCTCGAACTCGTCGGGGGTATTGATGGAAAGCCCGGAGACGTCAAGCTCGTCCCCGGCAACTGGATCAACACCTATCGCCACTGGATGGAGAACATCCAGGACTGGTGCATCAGCCGCCAGTTGTGGTGGGGCCACCGCATCCCGGCGTGGTACGACGACGAAGGCAACATCTTCGTCGGCCGCAACGAGGACGAGGTTCGCGAACGCCACTCTCTCGACCACACCGTCACCCTGTCGCAGGACAGCGACGTGCTGGAAACATGGTTCTCCTCGCAACTGTGGCCGTTCAGCACGATGGGCTGGCCGGACGAGCAGGCGATGGCCGAACGCGGCTTCGACCGCTACGTGCCGTCGAGCGTGCTGGTCACCGGCTTCGACATCATCTTCTTCTGGGTCGCGCGCATGATCATGGCGACCGACCATTTCACCGGTCGCGTGCCGTTCAAGGACGTCTACATCACCGGCCTGATCCGCGATTCCCATGGCCAGAAGATGTCCAAGTCGAAGGGCAACGTCCTCGATCCGCTCGACCTGATCGACGGCATCTCGCTGGAAGACCTGCTGGCCAAGCGCACCGACGGCCTGATGCAGCCGAAGATGGCGGAGAAGATCGAGAAGGCCACGCGCAAGGAATTCCCGGACGGCATCCCGGCGTTCGGCGCCGACGCGCTGCGCTTCACCATCGCCGCGCTCGCCACCCATGGCCGCGACATCAAGTTCGACCTCGGTCGCGCCGAGGGCTACAAGAACTTCTGCAACAAGCTGTGGAACGCCACGCGCTTCGTGCTGATGAACACCGAGGGCGCCAGCTTCACCGGCGTGCCGCAGCCGAAGACCGACCCGGAGCGCTGGATCCTCTCGCGCCTGGCCAAGGTGTCCGCCGAGGCCGAGACCCACTTCGCCAGCTACCGCTTCGACCTGCTCGCGCAGGCGCTGTACGAGTTTGCCTGGAACGAGTTCTGTGACTGGTTCGTCGAGCTGTCCAAGCCGGCGCTGCAGGGGGATGACGCCGCCGCGGCCGACAGCACCCGTCACACCCTGCTGTTCGTGCTCGAGCGACTGCTCTGTCTGCTGCACCCGCTGGTGCCGTTCGTGAGCGAGGAGCTGTGGCAGCAGATCGGCCCGAAGCTCGGCCTGGCCGACACCACCATCATGGTTCGCCCGTACCCGCAGGCCGCCGATTTCGGCGGGCAGGACAACGCCGGCGCCGAAGCCGACGTCGAGTGGCTGATGGCCATGGTCAGCGCGCTGCGCAAGATCCGCAGCGAACTCAACGTGGCGCCGTCGAAGACGATTCCGTTGCTGATTGCCGGTTGCACCGACGCTGATCGCAACCGCGTCGCGCGCTTCGACTCGCAGCTGCGTTTCCTGAACAAGCTGGACGCGATCACCATCCTCGACGATGCCAACGCCGCGCCCGCCGCCGCGACTGCGCTGGTTGGCGAGCTCAAGCTGCTGGTACCGCTGGAAGGCCTGGTGGACCTCGATGCCGAGCGCACGCGCCTGGACAAGGAGATCAAGCGCGTCGACGGCGAAATCGGCAAGTGCCACAACAAGCTGGCCAGCGAAACCTTCGTTGCCAACGCACCGCCGGCCGTGGTCGAACAGGAGCGCAAGCGACTGGCCGACTGGAACCTGCAGCGCGAGGCACTGGCGTCGCAGCGGGCCAAGCTGGGCTGATTGCGGTCTCGGGGGCGGTAACTCAGCCGCCCTCGAATGCTTCGCGCGATGTCGCGTTGACCGCTTTCTCGCTGCGCGAGCGCTCTCGCAGATCAGCGACCGATACCGGCATGAGCGGGCATTTCGCCATGGCTTCCGGCGTGAGCCGGATCGCGCCGCCGCTGAGCTTCACGTACACAGGCTCGCGACTGCGCTTGCCCTTGAGGGTGAAGTAGACACCCTGGTGCTGACGCAGGACCACCGCGTTGGCGCCCCTGGCCTGGGCAGCTTCGGCGAGCCTGGCCATGGCGCGACCGTAATCGACCGTGGGCACGTTGGGATCCATGGTGGTTTCACTGACGCGCTGGCCCAGTGTGATCTCGACCGAACCGAGCTTGTCGTAGTCGCATCCGGGCGATTCCCAGACCACCGGTACGACCGGTGCGACTTCCCCCGCATTCGCGGATACAGAAGGCAGCACGGACGGCAACACCGCCATCAGCGTGATGACCAACAACGACGAGCGCGACTGCAGACGCATGCTTGCTCCTTGTCCCCGACTCCTACCCCCTTCCGCAGTGCCGACGCAGCTGCGGTCCCTACATCTGCGGCGGCAACAGCTCGATCGCCATGACCAGCGCATCCTCGCGACCATCGCGCGCCGGATAGTAGCGCGGGCGCCGGCCGATCTCGTTGAAGCCTTCGGAGTGGTACAGCGCGATGGCGCCGGCGTTGGACGGCCGCACTTCCAGGAACACGCGCTCGGCGCCGCGGCCCCGGGCGACATGCATCATCGCCCGCAGCAGATGGCGGCCATGGCCGCGCCCTTGTGCGGCTGGATCGATGCAGATGTTGAGCACGTGCGCCTCGCCAGCCGCGATGCTCATCAGGAAATAACCGACGATCTGGCCGCCCTGCTGCAGTAGCCAGGCCGGGTAATCGGCGCGCAGGCAGTCGCGGAAGATGCCGATCGTCCACGGAAATTCGTAGGCGCGTATCTCGACCGCGTGCACGGCGTCGAGATCGTCCTCACGCATGGGCCGCAATGCGCCGGCGGGCGACGCCTGGCCGGTATCGACGGCCAGCGCGCTCACGCCACACCACCCCGTCGCCGCAGGGCGCGCAGGTTCGGCCAAAGCGCGCGCTTGGCCGCGGCGTTGCCGCGCAGGGCCGCCGGATCGGGAACCAGCGCGGCGACGTCGGCATCGCCACTTTGCCGCCCAGCCGCACGCAATACGGCAGCCAGCAGCCGGTCGCCGCCCGCTGCCGGGCGCGGAGCCGGTCGCGCCTGCGGCGCGGCCTCGCCTCTCGCCGGTCGGGCCTGAGGCGCGGCGGCCTCACCGCGGAGCAGTGCCGCCGCTTCGCGCCGGGCCCTGTCGGGACCGTTCCCGGGGCGGCTGGCCACCTCGGGTGCGGCCTCTACTGCGGCCTCGATCGACTGCGCGCCGCCAAGTGCCCACACCTGGTGACCCATGGCCTGCAGCCACTCGCGCTGCTGCGACGTCCATAGCGCGCTCATGTGCCGGCCTCGACCGCGGCCGGGCGCCGCATCCGGCGGAAAGCGACGTAGCCCGGGCCGGACAGCGCATACAGGGCGCCGATCACCAGCAGCACCCGCGGCGGATCGATGGCAATGGCCACCAGCACGGCCAGCACCACGATGATCGCCAGGAACGGCACCCGGTCATGCTTGGGGCCGCCGCCCTTGAAGCTGAAATAACGCATCCGGCTGACCATCAGCAAGCCGGCGACCACGGTCACCGCGAGCGCGGCGTAACGCAATTGCTCGCCGCTGAAACCCATGTCGTCGCAGGTCCAGACGAAGCTGGCGACCAGCCCCGCCGCCGCCGGGCTGGCCAGGCCGATGAACCAGCGCTTGTCGACCTGGCCGACCTGGGAATTGAAGCGCGCCAGCCGCAGCGCCGCGCACGCGGCATACAGAAACGCCGCAACCCAGCCGATCTTGCCGGGAATGGGCCCGTCGAGCCGGGTCGCCGCCAGCGCCCAGTGGTACATCACCAGCGCCGGGGCCAGGCCGAAGCTGACCAGATCGGCCAGCGAGTCGTACTGCACCCCGAACTCGCTCTGGGTGTTGGTCAGGCGCGCCACCCGGCCGTCGAGGCCGTCGAGGATGCCAGCGACGAACACCGCGATGCAGGCGTCGTCGAAACGGCCCTGGGTCGCGGCGATGATCGCGTAGAAGCCTGCGAACAGGCCGCCGGTGGTAAAAAGGTTCGGCAGCAGGTAGATGCCGCGACCGCGCGGTCGCGGGGTTTGTTGCAATTCGTCCATATTTGGAAGTGTAGCGCTTGCCTGCGCCCCGGCGCGGTGATGCAATCGGACCTTCTCCCGCTCCCAACCGCCTGGAGCCACCATGCCCCGCCAGCCCTTCCGTCTGCTGCCCGGCCTTCTTGCCGGCCTGTGCCTGGTCGTCGCCCTGCCCGCTTCGGCGGCCAAGGTCTACCAGTGGAAAGACGCCCAGGGCGTCACCCACTACACCGATGCCCCGCCGGCGGGCCAGGAATACAAGAACCGCGGCCAGCACGAAGACACCAGCAAGCCGGCCGCACCCACGGCCGCCAAGCCGGTGGTGAACGCCAACTGCAGCAACGCGCGCAGCAACCTGGCGGTGCTCGAGGGGACCAACCCGGTCGGCATCGACGAGGACAAGGACGGCAAGCCCGACCGCAACCTCAGCGACAGCGAACGCGCCAATCGCACCGACCTGGCGCACGCGCAGATCAAGACCTATTGCGAGGGCGGCGCGGTGGCCAGCGGCGGCTGACCGGCTTTCGACGGGGCCGCATTCCGACCGTCTCGCCGACCAGGCTGGCCGGCGCATGGCAAAATGGCCGCTTCCCTACGTCTGAAGCCGAGCCAATGCGCCTGTCGCAGTTCCACCTCCACACCAGCAAGGAAACGCCCGCCGAGGCCGAGATCGTCAGCCACAAGCTGATGCTGAAGGCCGGCATGATCCGCAAGCTTGCCGCCGGCCTGTACACCTGGTCGCCGCTGGGGCTGCGCGTGCTGCGCAAGGTCGAGCGTGCCGTGCGCGAGGAAATGAACGCCGCCGGCGCGATCGAAGTGCTGATGCCGTCGGTGCAGCCCAGGGAGCTGTGGGAAGAAACCGGTCGCTGGGAGAAGTTCGGCGGCCAGCTGCTGAAGATCCAGGACCGCAAGGAAGCCTGGTACTGCTACGGCCCCACGCATGAGGAAGTCATCACCGACTTCGCGCGCCAGGAGCTGTCGAGCTACAAGCAGCTGCCGGTCAACTTCTACCAGATCCAGACCAAGTTCCGCGACGAGATCCGCCCGCGCTTCGGCGTGATGCGCGCGCGCGAGTTCCTGATGAAGGACGCCTACTCCTTCCACCTCAGCGACGAGGACCTGGGGGTCGAGTACAAGAACATGTACGACACCTACGGCCGCATCTTCACCCGCCTGGGCCTGAAGTTCCGCGCGGTCTCGGCCGATTCGGGCGCCATCGGCGGCGCCGTCTCGCACGAGTTCCACGTGCTCGCCGATTCGGGCGAGGACGCGCTCGCCTTCCACAGTGGCTCGGATTACGCCGCCAACGTCGAGCTGGCCGAAGCCGCATCGCCGGGGCCGCGCGCCGTCGCTGGCGAAGCCATGCGCAAGGTGGACACGCCGACGCAGAAGACCTGCGAGGACGTCGCCGCGCTGATGGGCATCCCTCTGCAGCGCACGGTCAAGTCGGTGGCGATCATCGGCTCCGATGGCGAGGGCAATGCCCGGTTCGTACTGGCGCTGGTCCGCGGCGACCACGTCGTCAACGAGATCAAGCTGTCGAAGCTGCCGGGCCTGGCCGAGTACCGTCTGGCCACCGAAGCGGAGATCGTCCATCACCTGGGCAGCGAACCGGGATTCCTCGGTCCGGTCGCTCCGCGCCAGGCCATCCGCGTGATCGCCGACCGCAGCGTCGCGGCGATGGCGGACTTCGTGGTGGGCGCCAACGAGGCCGGCTATCACCTGGCCGGCGTCAACTGGGGCCGCGACCTGCCCGAACCGGAGACAGTTGCCGACATCCGCAACGTGGTCGAGGGCGACATCGCCCCGGACGGCCAGGGCACGATCGGCCTGGCGCGCGGCATCGAGGTCGGCCATGTCTTCCAGCTCGGCCGCAAGTACGCCGAAGCGATGAAGCTGACCGTGCTCGACGCCAACGGCAAGGCGGCCACGCCGGCCATGGGCTGCTACGGCATCGGCGTGTCGCGGATCGTGGCTGCCGCGGTCGAACAGAACAATGACGACAACGGCATCATCTGGCCCGAGGCGATGGCGCCGTGGCAGGCGGTGGTGTGCATGATCAACCCCAAGGGCGATGCCGCCGTCACCGAAGCGGCGCAGAACCTGTACGCCGAGCTCAACGCGGCCGGGATCGAAACCGCGCTCGACGACCGTGGCCTGCGCCCGGGCGCGATGTTTGCCGACATGGAACTGATCGGCATCCCGCACCGGATCGTCGTATCCGAGCGCGGCCTGGCGGCCGGTACGTTCGAGTACCGCCACCGTCGTGCCAGCGAGGCCGAGAATCTCGACCGGGCCGGCGTCTTCGCCAAGTTCGGCAAGTAATCTGGCACCTCCGGCGCGGGCACAACGGCCGCGCCGGATAATCCTGGATATTCGCCTGATTTACTCGGCGGGCGGCGCGGGATTATGATCCTGCGCTGCCTGCACGGATTCGGCTGTCTCGCCGATATTCCGGGCCCGCCCGATCACCGGCAGTTAGCCGGCGGCATTCAACCGACATTTCCGCGGAAGTCAGCCCAGCCATCCCCCGGATAACTCCCGCCCGCAATTTCCTGCCCATTACGGAGGTTTCATGTCGATCGATATCACCTCGCTGTCGGCGAAAGAACTCGACGTCCTGATCAACCAGGCCAAGAAGCGCAAGACCACGCTGAACAAGCGCAAGCCGATCGCCACCGTGCGCAGCAAGCTGACCCAGCTGGCCAAGGCCGAGGGTTACAGCATCGCCGAACTGTTTGGCGGCGGCGCGCCTGCCCGCAGCGCCCGGCCCGCGGCCAAGGCCGCTCCGAAGAAGCCCCGCAAGCCGATGGGCAAGGTCGCCCCCAAGTACCGCAATCCGGCCAGCCCCACCGAAACCTGGACCGGCCGTGGCAAGCAGCCACGCTGGCTGGCGGCCCTTACCGCGACCGGGCGCCGCCTGGACGAGTTTCTGATCCGGTAATTGCGCCGATAACCGGACGCCATTTGGGTCTTGACCGGCCCATAACCGGGCCGGTTATGGCCGGAGGCCTCGCCAGGAGTACCGCGGCGGGTATTGCCGGCCTGTTACAGATTCCGCCGCGCCGGCAGCAACAGGTTGCCGAACAGCAGCCCGGCGACCAGCGCCAGCAGGATATTGAGCACCGCCAGCAGTGCCGCCTGGCCGGCGTCGATATCCTGCTGCTGGATCAGGGTGAGAAACCCGCGCAGGCTGGCGCTGCCGGGCACCAGCATGATGATGCCGGGGACGCGGATGATCGCGCCGGGGCGATTCCACCAGCGCGCGTAGGCATTGCCGGCGGCGGTCAGCAGCAGCGCGGCGAGGAAGATACCGGCCGGGCTGCCGAAGGCCTGGCCGCCGAATCGCGAAATCAGATAGCCGCTCGCGGCGGCCGCCATCACTTTCGGGTAATCACGGCGATTGGCACGGAACAGCACCGCGAACGCGAAAGCCGCCAGCGCCAGCGCCGCCCACTCCACCCATTCGGGCTGCGGCCGCGAGGCGCGCACCTGCGCATCCAGGCCCACCATCTGCGCCAGGTACAGCGCGATGACCGTGCCGATGGCCAGCTTGAGCACGGTGGTCAATGCACCGGCGAAGCGGGCGGTGCCCGATACCAGGTGCTGGCTGGTGAGTTCGTTGACGGCATTGGTCAGCGCCATGCCGGGCAGCAGCACGATCAGCGAGGCGATGATCACGGTGTTCTGGTTCAACGGCGCCACGTAGGCGGCGATCAGCAGCGTCACGCCGGCGGCGAACATGGCCGCCACCGCTTCGAGCGGTTCCTTGAAACGCGGCTGCGCTTCCGACACCTGCACGAACAGGCCGATCAACAGACCGTTGGTGCCGGCCACGGCGATGTCCAGCCAGGGCAGTCGCAACACCCCGGCGATGGCGGTCGCGGCCAGACCATAGGCCAGCACCTGCATCGCGCGCGAGCGCCACGTCGGCGGCTTGTCCAGGGCGCTCATCTGCGCGTGCGCCTCGGCCAGGCCCAGGCGACCGGCGACGACGTCCTCGGCGATGCGGTCGGTCTCGGCCAGGCGGTACAGGTCGTTCTCGCCGGGAGGCAAGCGGATCACGCGGGTGGTGTCGCTGTCGCCCGGCGGACGCTGCGGGTCGCTGAAGGTCAGGATCATCCCGGTCGGGTTCGACCACGGTTCGCACTCCAGCCGCAGCTGCTGCGCGACCGCGCTGATCGCCCCCTCCAGCCGCTGCGCGGTGGTGCCGTAGGCATGCAGGCGTTCGGCCAGCTCGATCACGAAATTGATCCGGGCAGCGTAGCTGGCAGCGCTCAGGGGGGAAGGATTCGACATGGCGCGAAGGATGGCATGCGCAACGCGAATGCGGGAGCGCAGCGGCGGCCCATCGCGCATTCGCCCCGGGGCGGGCCGCCTTCGCCTACCGCCGCCCTCGACTCAGGTATCCTCGCGCCCGAGGCTCCATGACCGATACGACCGCGCACCCGCCGCAGATCGCCGCCGATGGCCAAGCGCCGTCGCGACTGCGCTTGAGCGGTCGCTGGACGCTCGACTACGCCACCCAGATCGGCGAGGCGCTTTCGCAGGCGCCCGATGCGATCGATGCGGTCGACGCCACCGGTGTCGAACGGCTGGATTCGGTGGGCGTGCTGCAACTGCTGCGATTCGCCCGCCGCCACGGCATCGAGTTCGATGTCTTCAGTTTCCACGACGACCATCGCGCGCTGGTGTCGGCGATCGAAGACGTCGCCGACGACCGCCCGCGCCGCAAGCGCGAGTACGGCGTGAGCGCGGCGCTGGCCCGCCTGGGCTTTGCGGTCACCGACAACTACCGCGAGGCGCGGGCGCTGATCGGCTTCTTCGGCGAGGCGCAGCTGAAACTGCTGCGCATGTTCAAGGAACCCTCGCGCTTCCGCCCGACCGCGACCGTCCACCACATGGAGCAGGTCGGCCTCGACGCGGTGCCGCTGATCGCCCTGCTGTGCTTCCTGGTCGGCGCCGTGGTGGCGTTCCTGGGCGCGAACATCCTGGCCGACTTCGGCGCGCAGATCTTCGTCGTCGAACTGGTCAGCATTTCGTTCCTGCGCGAGTTTGCGGTGCTGCTGACGGCCATCGTCCTGGCCGGCCGCACCGCCAGCGCCTTCACCGCACAGATCGGCGCCATGGTCAGCCGCGAGGAAGTCGACGCCATCCGCACGCTCGGCATGGACCCGGTCGACCTGCTGGTGATCCCGCGCATGCTGGCGCTGCTGGTCATGCTGCCGCTGCTGACCTTCGTCGGCATGGTCTTCGGCCTGATCGGCGGCCTCACCGTCGGCGCCTACAGCCTGGGCATCCCGCCGCAGCAATACCTGGCGCGCATGCACGAAACGATGGAGCTGCGGCATTTCCTGGTGGGCCTGTCGAAGGCGCCGGTGTTCGCGCTGCTGATCAGCCTGATCGGATGCCTGGAGGGCCTGCAGGTCGAAGGCACCGCGCAGTCGGTCGGCGAGCGCACCACCTCCAGCGTCGTGCAATCGATCTCGATGGTGATCGTGCTCGACGCGTTCTTCGCCATCTGGTTCATGCAGATGGGCATCTGAGCATGGTCGACGCCCTCCACCACGCCCCCGACAGCAACGAGCCGATCGTGCGCGTTCGCGGCCTGACCAACCGCTTCGGCGATCAGGTCGTGCACGAGAACCTCGATCTGGACGTGCGTCCTGGCGAGATCCTGGGCGTCGTTGGCGGCTCAGGTGCCGGCAAGTCGGTGCTGATGCGCTCGATCCTGGCCCTGCGCAAGCCCGATGCCGGGGAGATCGAAGTGCTCGGCCTGGATGCGCGCAGCGAAGACGCGGACGTGCGTCGGGCGATAGAGCGCAATACCGGCGTGCTGTTCCAGGACGGCGCGCTGTTCTCGTCGCTGACCGTGGGCGAGAACGTGCAGGTGCCGCTGAAGGAATACCACAGCGACCTGCCCGATTCGCTGCGCTACGAACTGGCGCTGCTGAAAGTGAAGCTGGCCGGGCTGCCGGCCGATGCACTCAACAAGCTGCCGTCGCAACTGTCGGGCGGCATGCGCAAGCGCGCCGGGCTGGCGCGCGCACTGGCGCTGGACCCGCCGCTGCTGTTCCTCGATGAACCCACCGCCGGCCTCGATCCGATCGGCGCGGCCGCGTTCGACCGCCTGATCCGGACCCTGCAGCAGGCGCTGGGCCTGACCGTGTTCCTGATCACACACGACCTCGACACCCTTTACGCTATCTGTGACCGGATCGCGGTGATCGCCGACCGCAGGATCATCGCCTGCGCACCGCTGGCGGAAGTCGAACAGATGGACCACCCGTGGGTGCAGGAGTATTTCCACGGGCCACGCGCGCGAGCCGCGCAACAGAACAGGCACCGTGTGCAGGAGATCGGCAATCCGATGAACGTCACGCACCACAACCCCGACCTGCGGTCCTGACATGGAAACCAAGGCCAATTACGTCCTCATCGGCGCCTTCACCATCGTGATGACGCTGCTGCTGCTGTTGTTCGCCCTGTGGGCGGCCAAGTACACCTCGGAGAAGGACTGGCGCAACTACGCCGTGCTCTTCAACGAACCGGTGACCGGCCTGACCGAAGGCAGCCCGGTGCAGTACAACGGCATCTCGGTCGGCACCGTCGAAACCCTGCGCCTGGCGCCGGACGATCCGCGCCGGGTGATCGCGCTGCTGCGCCTGCAGGCCAGCGCACCGATCAAGACCGACACCCGCGCCAAGCTGTCGATCCAGGGCATCACCGGCAGCCCCTTCATCCAGCTCACCGGCGGCAATCCCGGCAGCCCGGCGCTGGCCGATGTCGACCGCCGCGAAACGCCGGTGATCCAGACCGAGGCCTCGGCCCTGCAGAACATCGCCGACACCGCCAACCGCCTGGTCGCGCGCATGGACCAGGTGCTCAGCGACGAGAACGTCAAGCGCGTCTCCAACACCCTGGCCAACATCGAGGCGATGACGAGCACGATCGCCGACCAGCGCGAAGACCTGAGCACGCTGATCACCAGCGCGCGCAAGTCCAGCGAGCAGTTGTCCAGGACCCTGGTCACCACGAACCATGCCGTCGAAAGCGTCGACCGCGAACTGGTCGCCAAACTGCCTGGCCTGATCGCCAAGCTCGACAGCACGCTGACCCGCCTGGATTCGGCTGCGAACAACGCCAACGGCGTGCTCGCCGACAACCGCAACGCCATCAACAGCTTCGCCAACGACGGCCTGGCCCAACTCGGCCCGACCCTGTCCGAACTGCGCTCGCTGGTGCGCGACCTGCGCCGCATCTCCGACCGCCTCGACGGCAACCCGACCCGCTATCTGCTTGGCCGCGACGCGCCCAAGGAGTTCGAACCCAAATGACGACGCGAGCGAACACAGCGCCGGCCCACGCATGGCGGCTCGGACTCGGGCTGGCCGTGGCCCTGCTGCTTTCGGGCTGCTCGATCCTGAGCGACAAGCCCCAGGGCACCGCGACCATCTACGCGCCCGAGCCGCATGTGCAGCCCGACCCGGCATGGCCGACGGTGAACTGGCAGCTGGCGCTGACGCCGCCGACCGGCGCGCGGGTGATCGACAGCCTGCGCATCGCGGTGCGGCCGACCCCGGGCGAGATCGAGGTCTACAGCGGCGCGCAATGGGCGCGCCCGCCGTCGGAGATGCTGCAGGACACACTGCTGCGGGCCTTCGAGGACTCCGGCCGCATCGCCGCCGTCGCCCGCCAGGGCAGCGGCATCGCCGCCGATTTCAGGCTGCTGCTGGAGATCCGCCGCTTCGAGTCGGACTACGCCGGCCAGGCCGTGCCCTCGGCGACCATCGAGGTCTCGGCCAAGCTGTTGCACACGCGCGACCAGAAGATCGTCGCCTCGCGCACGTTCCTGCAGGCGCAACCGGCAACGAGCGCTTCGGTGCCCGACGTCGCCCGCGCGTTCGAGCAGTCGCTGGTGATCGTCGGCCATGACATCGCCGGCTGGACGCTGACCAGCGGCCAGGGCTACCAGCCCGCACCGCGCTCCTGACCACGTCGTTGACGGGCGGGAGCCGTCACGGGCGCGTGGCGAGGATTTCCCGGAACGTGAGATTGATGCGCGCGCCCACCGGCTTGGCCGTGCGCGGCAGTGCATGACGGTAGCTGCGCTGCGTCGCTCCCGACATCACCAGCAAGCTGCCGTGGGGCAACTCCAGCGCGAGCCGCTGCGTCGGCTCCGCACGTGACTTCAGCGCGAACCGCCTCGGCGCGCCGAGACTGACCGAGGCGATCACCGGCGACGGCCCGAGTTCGGGCTCGGCATCACTGTGCCAGCCCATGGCGTCGTGGCCGTCGCGGTAGAGGTTGGCCAGCACGCTGTTGAAACTCACCCCCAGTTCCTCGCACAAGCGCGCGCGGACCGGCAGCAGCGCCGGCGGCCAGGGTCGCGGCTCGAAGCGTGTTCCCGAGTAGCGGTAGCCAGTGCCGGGATCGCCGATCCAGCAGCTCAGGCGCGGCGAATCCACGTCGCGACCGAACAACCGGATGCGGTGTACCTCCCAGGTCACCTGCTCGCGCACGCAGGCCAACAGCGCGTCCGCCTGCTGCGTTGCGAGCCAGCGCGGCGCCAGCTCCACGCTGGCGCCGGGCAAATCGATGAGGACAGTGTCTGTGCCGGTCACACGCGCACTCTACGCCCTACAACTGGAACGCCCTGACCAGGAATGCCGCCATCTGTTCGCGCGTCACCGGATCGGATGGGCAGTAGTTCGCGGGCTCCAGCGAACAGCCGTTCGCAATCCCCTCGCGCGCCAGCTGCTCGATCCACCCCGCCGCCCATGAGTCCACCGGCACGTCGGCGAACCTGCCCGTCGCCGGAGGCGGCTGGTACGACGCGCCGTACTTCGCCCGAAGCAGGAACACCGCGATCTGCTCGCGCGGCACCACATCGCCTGGGCAATAGCGCAGCGGATCGGTGGCACAGCCGTTGGTCACCCCTTCTGCCCGCAGCTGTTCGATCCAGCGCACGGCCCAATGCCCGTCCGGCACGTCAGCGAACGTGCCGCTCGCCCCCGGCGGTTGATAGCTGCCGCCGTGAATCGCGCGAAGCAGGAACGCCGCCATCTGCTCGCGCAACACCGGGTCACCCGGGCAGTAACGCGTGGGCGCGGTTGCGCAGCCATTGGTGATCCCCGCCGCCTCCAGGCGGCTGACGTAGTCGTAACTCCACTGGTCGCGCGACACGTCGTTGAAGCGATCGGCGAACGCCGTCGTCGTCCAGATGCCCCGTCCCGTCGTGAAGACATGGATCCGGCGAGCGCCGCCGCTGGACCTGCGCACCAGCAGTTTCACCACCGGCACGCCGTCGAACGGCGTGGCGACCTTGAACCAGACCGGTTCGCTGCCGTCCACGGCGCGGTGGTTCCAGGTCACGTACAAACCCGTCGTGGTGCCGGCATACAGGACATCGCCTACTTCCGGGTCCGGCACCAGCGTCAGCACGTCGCTGTCGGGCAGGCCGTCGCCGGCGCCAATACGATCAGCCGCACGCCAGGTAAGACCGGCGTCGTCGCTGGCAAACACCGACGGCGCGCGGCTGCCGGTTGCGTATACCCGCTGCGGCTGTGTCGGATCGAAGACGATCGTGCGGGTTGCCCACGAGCCGACCGGGGTCAGGCGTGTGGCTGGCCAGATCGAAGAGCCGTCGACACTGAGCGCGTCGGTACGGCGGAACAGCGAACCGTAGCCATCACCAAAGATTGCAAGGTTCGAGTCGGCCGGCGAAACCGCGCCCGCGGTGAGCCACGAGCCGTGCGCCGTGTGGTCTACCGACGCCCACGTCGTCATCGCGTCGTCGCTGCGCATCACACCGTAGTAGCCGGCGCTCCAGATGCGCTCTGCGTTGCGCGGATCGGGGGTGAGGAAGGCAATGCCCGAGGTGTAAGGATGCACGCCCGTCGACGCCAGGCCAGACTCCCAGCGGCCGCTGAAGGCGTTCCAGCCCCAGCGGCCCACCAGCCCCTGGACGCAGGGCGCGGTGTAGAAGCGGTCCACGCCCAGCGTTGGATCCAGGGCCACCGTCGTTGGCGTCTCCCGGGTCAGCATCGACCAGCCGGAAGGATTATCCACCGTGCCCAGGTACACGCCGCCGGTATCGCCCACGCCGATCATGGCCACTGCTTCGCCATTGCCAGCCACATCGACCGCATTGATGCGCTGTGCCTGGTAGCCGTTGATTCGCTGCGACCACTGCACGGCAGGCGGCGCCGCAAACTCGCATCCCGATGGTGGCGGCGCCTGCAGCGCGGCGCGTGCATTGGTCGTGGCGTGCACGCCGGCGGCCGTGGCGACGTACATCACCGGGTTGGTCGCCGCGTCGTACCCGGCAGGGAACGTGATCGAGCGCAGCGCGGGCGGCAGGCCATGGTTGCCCGGCTGCTCCGCGGAAAGACTGGCGCGACCGAAGTGGGCGCCGCCGTCGTCGGACCGATAGAGATGGATCGCACCGATCCAGACTACTTCCGGGTTCTGCGGGTCGACCTCGAAGGCATAGTCTTTGGGCGGGAAGGGCCCCGTTCGCCCGGCACAGTCTTCGTCGAAATCGTCGAGCAGCGAGCTTGCGAACGGCCGCGTGCTGTCCGATGGCGCCAGCACCTGCGACCACGTGTTGCCTGCGTCGGACGAGCGGTCCAGCCAGACCGAGCCATTGGCTGCGTTCCGGCTCGCGTAGACGATGTCGGGGTTGGAACGCGAGACGGCCAGATGTGCCTGGTGGAACTGCCCGCCTCCGTAGACCGCGGCGAAGGCATCGCCGTTGGTGCTGCGATGGAACGTGCCGTCGCAGGTTGCATACACCCTGCTGCCCTGCGCGATGACATCGCTGCAACCCGAACTCGAACCGGTCGGTTCCAGGACCTTCTGCCAGCTGGCACCGGAATCGACGCTGCGCCAGATTCCCTCGACACCCGCCGCATAGGCGGTGCTGCCCGAAACCCGGATGCGGCCAATTTCGGGCAGCCCGACGCGCTGCGCAGGCTGGCCGACGACGACGCGATACAACGACCGCGCAGCGGGGTCCAGTACCAGGAAGGTCAGCGGGTTGGCCGCGTTCGCCGCCATCAAGCCCAGCTGCGTCGTGCCCCGCAGATCGCTCTGGACACGCGGGGCCACCGTGACCACGGCCGACCAGCTCGCCGCCGCGTCGGTGGAACGGAAGATGGTGCCATCCAGGCTCAACGCATACAGGTCGTTGTCCGGCCCAGGCACGAGCGACGTTGCATCGGCGCCAATGCTGGTGGGGCCCGCGAACTGCCAATCACCGAACTTCACCCGCGAGTTGGCGCCAAGGGTCCCGTCGCTTGACAGCACGCTGTTTCCGGCAGCTGAAGCCGCGACGTTCTCAGCGCCAGCGCTCCGCGCGACGACCGCGATGCTTTCACGCGAGACGTTACGGAGATGGATGCTGGCGGCGAGCGCCATGACACAGGCCGCGCTGGCGGCCAGGACTACTGCGTGCTTGGTTTTCATCAATCCCCGGATGAGCTGTGCTTGGGTTGAACTGTCGTGACGCCACGCGTGTCTACAAGTTGAACGTCCGGACCAGGAATGCGGCCATCTGTTCGCGCGTCACCGGATCGGCCGGGCAGTACATCGCCGGCTCAACCGAGCAACCGTTGGCAATGCCCTCGCGCGCCAGCTGCTCGATCCAGCCCGCCGCCCACGAATCGGCCGGCACGTCAGCGAACATTCCCGTCGCCGCCGGCGGCTGGTAGCCGGCGCCGTGCTTGGCACGCAGCAGGAACACCGCGATCTGCTCGCGCGGCACCACGTCACCGGGGCAGTACAGCGCGGGATCGGCGGAGCAGCCGTTGGTGATGCCCTCGTAACGCAACCGCTCGATCCAGCTGGCCGCCCAGTAGCCGGTCGGCACGTCGGCGAAGTAGCCAACGGCCGGCGGCGGCTGGTAACTACCACCGTGAACCGCGCGCAGCAGGAACGCTGCCATCTGCTCGCGCAGCACTGGCTGCTGCGGGCAGTAGCTGAGCGGGAAGGTACTGCAACCGTTGGTGATGCCGGCAGCGGCCAGGCGCTTGACGTAGTCGTAGGACCAGTCGTTGAAGCCGACGTCGCCGAAACGCGTAGCCTCGATCGTCGCGCTCCACAGCCCGGCGCCGTACGTGAAAGCGAACAGACGGCGGCTGCCGTCCGGCATCACGCGCACGGCCAGCTTCTGGATCGGCGCACCGGTGAACGGGGCTGGCACCTTGAACCAGGCGCGGCTGCCATCGCCGGCGGCATCGATGTTCCAGGAGACGAAGATGCCCGCGTCGCCACCCACGTAGACGACGTCGCTGGCCTCGGGATCGGCCACCACGGCGCGGATGACGCCATCGGGCAGACCGTCACCGGCGCCGGGTACATCTGCCGCATGCCAGCTCAGGCCTGCATCGGCACTGGCGTATACCTTCGATGTGGATCCCGCAACGACGAAGTACGCGCGCTGCGCCGAAGCGAAGGTGACATCGTTGACGGTCCAGTATTCGTTGCGGAGCTTCTGCACCGCCCAGGGCGCATCGCCCGCCTGCAATGCGTTGCTGCCACGAACCACCTCGCCACAGCCCGTGGGCGCGATGATGATGTTCGAATCCACTGGTGAAACGGCGCCCAGCGTGGTCCCGCACGCCGAGACCGCGCCGGCAATCGTCGACGTCGCAAAGCCGTCGGTGCTGCGATGCACGGCTGAGCCGACCAGTGCGAATGCCCGCCCCTGGCCGGCGGGATCCATGGCAACGAAACCGACGTTGGTGAAAGGCACGTTCATCAGCGGCGTTGGAGACCATTTGCCCTGGGTCAAGTCCAGGTCCCAGCGGCAGAGCTGGCCACCCTGGCAGCTACGCGTGTAGAAGCGATCGATGCCCCCGGCAGGATCGATGTAGATGCCGGGAGCGCCCAGGTAGATCGGCATCGGCAACCAGTGCTGGAGATCATCCATGTCGGTGTAGAGCAGACCTTCCAGGTCGGTGGTCGCCAGCACGCTGCCATCGCCGCTCACCGCTACTTCATAGAACTTCTGTCCGTTGGCGCCCTGGGCCTCGTGGCGCCACGCAGTCTGCGGCGGTTGTCCGGGCGCGGTGCAAGCGGACGCTCCCCCAGCCTGGACCGGAGCGTGGCGATTGGTCGTGCCATACACCCCGTCTGGCGTCGCCATGTGCAGGCTGTTCCCGCGGAAGGCCAGCGACGATATTTCCACCGGCAGCACGCCCGGATCCGCGCCGGCGAGGCCGCGCACGCTGGCGCGCCCGAAATGCTCCGCGCCGTCGTCCGAACGGAACAACTGCCTGCCACCGATCCAGACAACGCTGGGGTTGAGCGGGTCGACGGCGAACGCCGCTCCGTAGGAAGACCCGCCACCGCCACTACCCGCGCAGACATCCTCGAACTCGCTGAACAAAGCCAGGTTCATCGGATCGGTTTCGGTGGCGAAGTCGACGGTGGTGGTCCACGACGAACCGCCATCGACGGAACGCATGATCGTCTCGCTCGATGCGGCGTAGATGACATCGGGGCTGGACGGTGAGGGCGTCACCTGCGCCCAACGCAACTCAGGGCGATTGCTCATCAGCTGGAATGCACCGCCAGCGACGCTGCGGTAAAGGCCATCGACGCATTTGGCGTAGACCGTCGAGCCGGCACTGACCAGGGCGCACGCATAGCTGGTCTGCATTGACAACGTCCACGTGTCGCCGCCATCGTCACTGCGGTACATGCCCACGTCAGTCGACACGTGCACCGACTGTCCGGCAATCGCTATTTGCCGAACCGAACCGTCGGGAGGATACCGAGTGGCCACCACAGTCAGCACCTCGGTCTCACCGTTGCGGACGCGATAGAACTTCGGCCAACTCGAGCCATCCTGGGCAAAGAAGGTCACCGGCCGGTCGCCTTGGGCCGGCATGACTTCGAAGTCGCCCATCCTCATGGGCTGATGGACCTGCTGGGCGACGCTCGCCACCTGGGTCCAGGTCGCCGCGTCATCCGACGACACATAGATGCTCCCCACTTCACCCATGGCGTACAGCAGGTTGCCCGATGCGACCACCGCCACCGTGCGCGCACTCAGATCGTCGCTGTATTCAGGCTTCCATGCGGACAGGCGCACGCGGGCGTCCGCCGGCCAGTCGGCGGACCCGGAATAGACCGGCGTTCCCTCCGCTGCGGTCGCCATGGGCGAACTGCTGGCGTTGGCCATGCCCGATTCCGCGGTCACGGCCCGTCCAACCCGCTCCAGCAGGCTGCGCGGCAGTACGAACGCGCAGGCTGTTGCCGCCACCGCTACCACGATGAAGGCGGACTTGCTCATTCTTCCCAAGCGCATGTCGACTTCCTTGTTCGTTGTGGGTGTTGAGGAGCTACAACTGGAACGTCCGCACCAGGAATGCCGCCATCTGCTCGCGCGTCACCGGATCGGACGGGCAGTAGCGCGCCGGCGACAGCGCGCACCCGTTGGCGATGCCTTCGCGTGCCAGCTGCTCGATCCAGCCCGCCGCCCACGAATCGACCGGCACGTCTGCGAACATTCCCGTCGCCGCCGGCGGCTGGTAGCTGGCGCCGTGCTTGGCACGCAACAGGAACACTGCGATCTGCTCGCGCGGCACCACGTCACCCGGGCAGTACAGCGCCGGACTTGCCGAGCAGCCGTTGGTCACCCCTTCCACGCGTAGCTGCTCGATCCAGCCCGCCGCCCAGTAGCCGGCCGGCACGTCGGCGAAGTAACCGCTCGCCGACGGCGGCTGGTAGCTGCCGCCGTGTATCGCGCGCAGCACGAACGCCGCCATCTGCTCGCGCAGCACCGGCTGCTGCGGGCAGTAGCTGATCGGCGCGGTTGCACAGCCGTTGGTGATGCCGGCGGCGTACAGGCGACGGACGTAGTCATACGACCAGGTGTAGGTCGGCACGTCGGAGAACGCCGTCGACGCCGCGACGCCGGAAACCCAGGCGCCGCGGCCGTAGGTGTAGGCCACCAGCCTGCGCGCACCGTTGGCTTCCTTGCGGAATTCCATGTGCGCCACCGGCGTCTGCGGGAACGGCGTGGCCGCCTCTTCCCAGTTCTGGCCGCGGTCCTCGCTCACGTACAGGCCTAGCGGCGTGCCGGCGTACAGATGCGCGGGGTTGTCCGGGTCGATCGCCAGCGCCGTGCTGCCGAAGTAATCCGGAATGCCGCCAGGCTGCCCGTTCCGATCCAGCGGCGTCCAGGTGAGACCGTTCGCGGAATACCAGACCTTGGCCGTGGCGTAGTCCTCGGCGGTGGCATAGAGCCCCTGGTCCGCCGGATCCGGGCCCTGGTAGAACGCCGTGAACGACACCATCGGCGCATAGGGACACGGCGTAGCGGTGCCCCGTTCGCAACCGTTGACGTCGCGCTTGACCCACGTCTGCGTGTTCGGCTCGACCTGCGACAGTAGAAATCCGTCCTCGGTCGACGCGATGATCGTGCCGTCGCGCTTGATGCCGTAGCTCTCCACGGCGATGTTCGGACTGATCAGCGCCCAGTTGCGGCCGCGATTACGCGATTCATACACACCATTGCGAGAGCCGGAGACGATGCGGTCGGGATTGGCCGGGTCCTGCGTGCGACGCGGGTACATCCACGTGTGGAAGATTTCGTCTTCGTAGGGCAACACGTAACCGGGCGGGTTGCCGCCGTCGATGAAGTTGGTCTGCCGCAGTCGCCAATTGCCGGCCACGGCGTCCCAGGTCCAGTCCACCAGCCCGACGCTCCAGCCGACCTGGAAATGGTCGAGGCCGGTGACCGGGTCGATCGAGGTTTGCCCCACCAGCCAATCGCGCACCTTCAAAGGTCGCACCCAGCCGTCCGCGCCGCTGCCGTCCGACAGTCCGACGTCCAGGTCGGGACCCGAAACGACCATCTCGCCATTGGCGGCCATCGAACCGTGCACCAGGCGTGTGGCGGAGAAGCCATTGTTGCGCGCCTGCCAGGCGATGCCCGGTGCGACGCTGCCGCCGCAGACAGGTGTCGAGGTCGCGCCGAATGCGTTCGACGTGCTTTCCAGGCCGAAGTGACCGCCCAGGAACATGGTCTGGATTGCGCCGCCTTGCTCGATGCCACCGGCAAAGGCGATCGAGCGCGACCCCATGTAGCCCGGCAAGCCTTGGAACGCCCCCAGCAACGGTTCGTTAAACTGTGACTCCCGCGTACGCGCGATGCCGAATGTGGCGCCGTAGTCATCGGAGCGATAGACCTCGAAGCCGGCGATCCACAAACGACTGGGATGGATCGAATCGACCTTCACCGCGACCGAGTCTTTCGTTGTCGCTCCGTACCCGGGGTTGTCGCACTCGCTTTCGAAATCGCCCGGGATCGCGGCATTGACGGGATTGCTCCCCTGCGTCCGGTCGTATCGGCTTTGCCACGTCCTGCCCCCATCGCCACTCTTGGAGATCGACGTGAGGTAACTGACGCCCGGGTAGGAACTGTTCACCGGCCCAAACGCGGCCAGGTACATCACGCTGTCGTTGTTCTCCGCCACCGCCAGATGCACGGTGTGCTCGTCACCGGTGCGATCGGTGAGCTGCGTCCAGCCGGCGCCGCTGAGGGTGGTGCGGATCACGTTCCATTTCGGCGTCCTGCACACGGCATAGACTCTCGACGTGAGCATCCCGACATACACGTCCGTGCAGTCGCTCGCGTCGCCCGACATGTTGAAGACCAGCGACCAGGTGCTGCCGTCGTCAGTGCTGCGCAGCAGGCCATACCAACTGCCCGCCCAGAGCACGCCGGGCTCGCCGTACACCGTGCGGATCGAATGCAGGCGGGACAGCCAACCGAGCTGGCTTGGGATCGTCGGGCGCAACTCGGCCCATGTCAGGCCGCCGTCGGCCGATTTGAAGAGCGGGATCTGGTACTGCCGGAGCGAGTCCTGCGTCCTTTCGGCATACGCATACAGCGTGTTCGGGTCGCCGTTGACCTGCTCCAGTTTGGCATCGCGCAACGGCAGATGGCTCAGGAAGACCCAACTGGCACCGGTATCATCCGAGCGGAAAACGTCACCGGCGCGAGACACCGAATACAGGACGGTGTTGCTGCCGGGGCGGAAGCCCACATAGCTGGCGGGGCCGCCGACGTTGTTCGGCCCCAGGAACTGCCAGTTGCCCAGCCCGCCCACCGGTATGGCCGTGGCGCTGGCGGAAATCCCTGCCGTTCGCGCCGTCGCGGCGTAACCGGCGGCCGCGGCGCCGTCCGCGGAAGCGGCGACGCGCAGGCTCCAGGACGTGGTCAGGCCGAAGGCCATGACCGCAACCGCACACAGACACACTGCCGCAGCAGGCAGCAAGCGAGATAGACGCATTCCGTTCCTCCCCCAAGGAATTGCCAGGCCTCCCCAGGCCGGGCATGGATGATTAACGATACACTTTGCCCGTCTGCCCGTCCCGTGCCTAGTCATCTGGACGCAGGTCACCCTTTTTGTCCCCCGGAGACCCAGATGTCCGAACCCGAACGCGACGTGATGGAGTACGACGTCGTCACCGTCGGCGCCGGTCCATCCGGCCTGGCCTTCGCGATCCGGCTCAAGCAGCTCAATCCCGAAATCTCGGTCTGCGTGATCGAGAAGGCCTCGACCATCGGCGCCCAGATCGTCTCCGGCGCGGTAATCGAGACCGGCCCGCTCGACGCCCTGCTGCCGAACTGGCGCGACAACCCGCCGCCGATCTGCGTGCCGGCGGTCAAGGACGAGTTCTGGCTGCTGAGCAAGACCGGCCATACCCCGCTGCCGATCCCCCCGGGCATGCACAACCGCGGCAACGTCATCGTCAGCCTCGGCGCGCTGTGCGCCTGGCTGGCGCCGCAGGCCGAGGCCCTGGGCGTCGAGATCTACCCGGGCTTCGCCGCCGCCGAGACGCTGCACGATGCCGACGGCACCGTGGCAGGCGTGCGCATCGGCGACATGGGCGTGGCCAAGGACGGGGCGCACAAGGCCGGCTTCACCGCCGGCATCGATATCCGTGCAAAGGTCACCGTGCTCGCCGAAGGTGCGCGCGGCCACCTCACCAAGCGCCTGGTCAAGCAGTTCAAACTCGACGCCGACTGCGACCCGCAGAGTTATTCGATCGGCCTGAAGGAACTGTGGCAGGTGCCCGAAGACCGTGTCGAACCGGGCAAGATCGTCCACAGCTTCGGTTGGCCGGCCGACAGCCAGACCTACGGTGGCAGCTTCCTGTATCACCTGGACAAGGGCCGCATCGCCCTGGGCTATGTCAGCGGGCTCGACTACAAGGACCCGGAATACAAGCCGTGGGAAGCCTTCCAGCAATGGAAGAACCACCCCTCGGTCAAGCCGCTGCTGGAAGGCGGCAGCATCCTCTCGGCCGGCGCGCGCGCGATCGTCTGCGGCGGCTGGCAGTCGCTGCCGAAGGTCGAGATGCCGGGCGCGTTGCTGATCGGCGACACCGCCGGCCTGCTCAACGTTCCCAAGATCAAGGGCACCCACCAGGCGATCCGCTCGGGCATGCTCGCCGCCGAGCACCTGGTGGCCTCGCAACTTGCACCGCAGGGCTTCGACGCCAAGCTGCGCGCATCCGAGGCGATGGCCGAGCTGAAGAAGGTGCGCAACATCAAGCCGGGGTTCAAGCGCGGCCTGTGGTTCGGCATCCTCAATTCCGCCTGGGAGACGATCACCGCCGGCATGTCGCCGTGGACGCTGAAGGTCAAGGCCGACTGGTCGACGCTCGACAAGGTCGCCGAGCACGAGTCGCCAAAGCGCGACTACGTCACCCGCGACCTCGCCCCGCGCGACCGCCTGCAGAGCGTCTACTACGCAGCGACCGAGCACGACGAGGACCAGCCGGTGCACCTGAAGGTGCGCGACACCTCGATCTGCGTCACACGCTGCGTCGAGGAGTACGACAACCCGTGCACGCGATTCTGCCCGGCCAATGTCTACGAGATCGTGCAGGACGACGCGGGGAAACGCCTGCAGATCAACGCCGCCAACTGCGTGCACTGCAAGACCTGCGACATCAAGGACCCGTACGAGATCATCGACTGGGTGACGCCTGAAGGCGGCTCCGGGCCCAATTACCAGAACCTGTGATGCACACGAAAAAGGCCGCCTGATGGGCGGCCTTTTTCGTTGCGGCGTTCAGTGGGTCAGGACAGCGCGACGCCGGTCTTCTCGCGCAACTCGGACTCGCTGACGTCGGGTGCAAGCTCCACCAGCTTCAATCCCTGCGCCGTCACATCCATCACCGCCAACTCGGTGATGATGCGGTTGACCACGCCGACGCCGGTCAGCGGCAGCGTGCACTGCGGCAGGATCTTGTGCTCGCCGCTCTTGGCGGTGTGTTCCATCAGCACCACCACGCGCTTGACGCCGGCGACCAGGTCCATCGCCCCGCCCATGCCCTTGACCATCTTGCCGGGCACCATCCAGTTGGCGAGGTCGCCCTGGTCGGTGACCTGCATCGCGCCGAGGATGGCCAGGTCGATGTGGCCGCCGCGGATCATCGCGAACGAGTCGTGGCTGCCGAAGTAGCTCGCACCCGGACGCGCGGTCACGGTCTGCTTGCCGGCGTTGATCAGGTCGGCGTCGACTTCGGCTTCGGTCGGGAACGGGCCGATGCCGAGCAGGCCGTTTTCGCTCTGCAGCCAGACGTCCATTCCGTCGGGAATGAAGTTGGCCACCAGCGTCGGCAAGCCGATGCCGAGGTTGACGTATGCGCCGTCGGTGAGTTCCTGCGCGGCGCGTTGCGCCATCTGGTCGCGGGTCCAGGGCATGGGGTTATGTCCTCAGTATTCGTGGGTCAGCCGGCGCGCACGGTGCGCTGCTCGATGCGCTTCTCGGGCGTCGGGTTGTGGACGATGCGATCCACGTAGATGCCCGGCAGGTGCACCTGGTCAGGATCGATCTCGCCCACTTCCACCAGTTGCTCGACTTCGACGATGCAGACCTTGCCCGCCATCGCACACGCCGGATTGAAGTTGCGCGCGGTCTTGCGGAACACCAGGTTGCCCGACTTGTCGGCCTTCCACGCCTTGACCAGCGAGACGTCGGCCTTGAGCGCGGTTTCCATCACGTAGTGCTGGCCGTCGAATTCGCGCGTCTCCTTGCCGTCGGCCACGATCGTGCCGTAGCCGGTGCGGGTGAAGAACGCGGGAATGCCGGCGCCGCCGGCTCGCAGCCGCTCGGCCAGCGTGCCCTGCGGGTTGAACTCCAGCTCGAGCTCGCCGGACAGGAACTGGCGCTCGAACTCCTTGTTCTCGCCGACGTACGACGAAATCATCTTCCTGATCTGCCGCGTCGTCAGCAGCAGGCCTAGGCCGAAGCCATCAACGCCGGCGTTGTTGGAAATCGCGGTCAGGCCCTTGACCCCGCTGTCGCGCAGGGCCTCGATCAGCGCTTCGGGAATGCCGCACAGGCCGAAACCGCCAACGGCGAGGGTCTGGTCATCGGCGACGACGCCTGCCAGTGCGGTCCGGGCGTCTGGAAAAACCTTGCTCTTGTTGCTGGCGCCGGCTTGCGTCGCGGCCATGGGGGGCTCCGGTTCGGGTCTGCGAATTTCTGCAGTTTACCGCGCCGCATCCATGCGGCCACCGTACCTTCGGGCATGGTGGATGGACCATTTGGGGGGGAAGCCATCACCGAGCGCGCGCCAACCCCACCCCCAACCATCCCGCAAGCGCGCCCTGCCTTTAGACTTCGATCCATGCCACGACTCGCCCTCGTCACCGCCATCGCTGCAGCCGCCCTGGACGACGACCTCGTGCCGCTACTGGACGCCTGCGCGCGCGCCGGCATCGCCACCCAGGTCCGCGCCTGGGACGACCCGTCCGTCGCCTGGTCGCGATTCGATGCGGTGCTGCTGCGTTCGCCCTGGGACTACACCGAGCGCTTGCGCGAGTTCCTCGACTGGTGCGGGCGCGTGTCCACGCACAGCCAGCTGCTCAATCCGTTGCCGGTGATCGCCTGGAACACCGACAAGCACTATCTGGCCGCCCTGGCCGAACGCGGCGTGCCCGTGGTCGCGACGCGTTTCGTCGAGCCGGACATGGACCCGTTGCCAACGCTGCAGGCATTTCTGTCCGCCCATCCCGATGCGGCGGAGTTCGTCGTCAAACCAGCGGTGGGGGCCGGGTCCCGCGACGCGCAGCGCTACTCGCGCGAGCAGGAGTTCGCTGCGGCCAACCATGTCGCGCGCCTGCTTGAGGCCGACCGCAGCGCGATGCTGCAGCCGTACCTGGCCTCGGTCGACCGTGACGGCGAAACCGCGCTGTTGTATTTCGAGGGCCGCTTCAGCCACGCCATCCGCAAGGGACCGCTGCTGCAGCGCGATGAAGGCCCAACCGAACATCTGTTTGCCGCCGAGGAGATCACGGCGCGAATTCCAGGCAAGGATGAGCTGGCGCTGGCGGAGAACGTCCTTGCCGCCGCGGCGGCGAGTTTGCAGCTGCAATCCCCGCTGACCTATGCGCGCGTCGACCTGATCCGCGACGACGACGGCAGCCCGCGCCTGCTCGAGCTGGAGCTGTGCGAACCGTCGCTGTTCTTCGCGCATGCCGCAGGCAGCGCGGACCGCTTCGCCGCGCTGCTGGCCGACACGCTGCGCAGCAGCGCGCCGGCCATCTGAGCGCCCGGGGCTGCCTCAGGATCGTCCGTAAACGTCCTCGAGACGGACGATGTCGTCCTCGCCGAGGTAGCTGCCCGACTGCACCTCGATCAGCTCGACCGGCTCGCTGCCGTTGTTGCGCAGGCGATGCACGCTGCCGAGCGGGATGTAGGTGCTCTGGTTTTCATGCAGGTCGAACACCTTGTCATCGCACGTGACTTCGGCGACGCCGGACACGACGATCCAGTGCTCGGCCCGCTTGTGGTGCTTCTGCAGGCTCAGCGCCGCGCCGGGCTTGACCACGATGCGCTTGACTTGGAAGCGCTCGCCCACGTCGATCGAGTCGTAGCTGCCCCACGGGCGGTAAACCTTTCGATGGAACAGGTGCTCCTGGCGACCGGCCGCCTTGAGGCGATCGACGATCGTCTTGACGTCCTGGACCCGGTCCTTGCGCGCAACCAGGGTGGCGTCGGGCGTGTCGATGATGACCAGGTCCTCGACGCCGATGGTCGCGATCAGGCGACGATCCGAGGCACGCACCAGGCTTCCCGTGGTGTCGATCGAAATGACGTCGCCGTCATGTCGGTTGCCCTGATCGTCGCGCTGGGCCACCGCCCACAGCGAGGACCACGAACCGATATCGCTCCAGCCACAGCTCACCGGCACGACTGCGGAGCGGTCCGTTTTCTCCATGACCGCATAGTCGATCGAATCGCTGGGACTGGAAGAAAACGCTGCGCTGTCGACCCGGATGAAATCCAGGTCGGTCACCGCGGCGGCATAGGCGCTCGACGCCGCCTCGAAGATCGCCGGCGCATGCCGTGCGAGTTCTTCCAGATAGCTGCTCGCCTTGAACAGGAACATTCCGGAGTTCCAGGCGTAGGTGCCTTCGGACACGTAGCGTTCGGCGGTCGGCAGGTCGGGCTTTTCGACGAAACGCTCGACCCGGTAGCCGTCCGCGGTCAGCGACTGCCCGCGCAGGATGTATCCGTAACCAGTCTCCGCGTAATCCGGCGTGATTCCGAAGGTGACCAGCCAGCCATCTGCCGCCAGCGCATCGGCGGCCGAAACAGCCACGCGGAATGCCGCTTCGTCATCGATCAGGTGATCTGCCGGCATGACCAGCATCGTCGCGTCGCTGTCACTGGCCAGTACGTGCAGAGCCGCCAGGGCGATCGCCGGCGCCGTGCTCCTGGCGACCGGTTCGAGCAGGATGCCGCCGCTGCCGATGCCGATGGCATGCAGTTGTTCGCCGACCATGAACCGGTGGTCCTCGCTGCAGACCGTGACTGGCGGCCGCGCCAACGGCAGCTTGCTGGCGCGCAGGACGGTCTCCTGGTACAGCGAGCGATCGCCGATCAGGGACAGGAACTGCTTGGGCTGATTCTGCCGCGACAGGGGCCACAGTCGGGATCCACTCCCGCCGCTGAGAACTACAGGGTGAAGCATCCTGGCTCCGGAGTTCGATATTGGCCGCCAAGGATACCGGACACCCGCCTGGCGGATCGCGCCGGACGCCTCCCAGGGCCTGCGGCTGCGCCAAGCGGGGGCAAGCCTTCCCCCCCAATGTCCATGCGCCATGCGCCTGCGTAGGGGGCCAGCTCTCGGCTAGAATTGGAGGTTCTCGGCCCTTTGGCCGCGCAAACCCCACAGGAACCCCCGCACGATGAAGATTCTCGTCGGTTACAAGCGCGTGGTGGACTTCAATGTCCGCATCCAGGTCAAGCCGGACGGCTCCGGCGTGGTCACAGACGGCGTCAAGCTGTCGCCGAACCCCTTCGATGAAATCGCCCTGGAAGAGGCCCTGCGCCTGCGCGACAAGGGTATCGCCACCGAGGTCGTGGTCGCCACGATCGCCCCGGCCGATGCCCAGGCGCACCTGCGCAACGGCCTGGCCATGGGCGCCAACCGCGCCATCCACGTCGTCAGCGATGCCCCGATCCAGCCGCTGACCGCGGCCCGCGCCCTGCTCAAACTGATCGAGAAGGAGCAGCCGGACCTGGTCATCCTGGGCAAGCAGGCGATCGACGACGACGCCAACCAGACCGGCCAGATGCTGGCCACGCTGTGGGGCCGGCCGCAGGCGACGTTCGCCTCGAAGCTGGACGTTTCCGACGGCAGGGCCACGGTCACCCGTGAGGTCGACGCCGGCCTGGAAACGCTGGAAGTCGATCTGCCGGCCGTGATCACGACCGACCTGCGCCTCAACGAGCCGCGCTTCATCAAGCTGCCCGACATCATGAAGGCCAAGAGCAAGCCGATGGAAACCATCGCCTTCGCCGACCTCGGCGTCGACACCGGCGATACGCTCAAGACCACCCACTTCGCCGCGCCGGTCAAGCGCAGCAAGGGCGTGATGGTGAAGGACGCGGCCGAACTGGTCGCCGCACTCAAGCAAAAGGGGCTGCTGTGATGAGCAAGGTACTGATCGTCGCCGAACACCTGGACGGCAAGCTCAACGCATCGACCGCCAAGTGCGTGTCCGCCGCGCAGGCGCTCAAGCCTGAATCCATCGACGTCGTCGTGCTGGCCGCCGACCCGGCCGCCGTCGCCGCGCAGGCCGCGCAGATTGCCGGCGTGGGCAAGGTCCTGGCCGTCGCCAATGCCGCCAACGCCAATGCCATCGCCCAGGTGCTGGCTCCGCAGGTGGCCAAGGCCGCCGCCGGCTATAGCCATGTGTTCGGCCCCAGCACCACCTTCGGCAAGGACCTGATGCCGTGCGTCGCCGCGCTGCTCGGCGTGGCCCAGGTGTCGGACGTGATGGCGGTGGAAGGCAGCCATACCTTCAAGCGACCCATCTATGCCGGCAACGCGATCATTACGGTCGAAGCGCCGAGCGACCACACGGTGGTCGCCACCGTTCGTACCGCTTCCTGGCCGGAAGCGGCCAAGGGCGGCAGCGCCCCGGTCGAATCGCTGGCCGTCGAGGCAGTGCTGCCGGGCCACACCCGATTCGTCGGACTGGCCGCCGGCAAGTCCGATCGCCCCGACCTGCAGAGCGCCAAGCGCGTGGTGTCGGGAGGTCGCGGCGTCGGCTCGGCCGAGAACTTCAAGATCGTCTACGACCTGGCCGACAAGCTCGGCGCCGCGGTGGGCGCCTCGCGCGCCGCCGTCGATGCCGGCTATGTGCCCAACGAACTGCAGGTCGGCCAGACCGGCAAGATCATTGCGCCGGAGCTCTACATCGCCGTCGGCATCTCCGGCGCGATCCAGCACCTGACGGGCATCAAGGACGCCGGCACGATCGTGGCGATCAACAAGGACGGCGATGCGCCGATCTTCGAGATTGCCGATATCGGGCTGGTCGGTGACCTGTTCCAGCTGCTGCCGGAACTGCAGGCAACGCTCGCCCAGTAAGCAAAGAAAAACGCGGCGCCCATTGGGCGCCGCGTCGCGGTGTTTAAGGCGCCAGCGGATCGCTGGTCAGACGCGGACTTCTCCGACGTGGCTCTGGAACCACTCGTACGTATCGCGGATGCCATCGCGCAGCGCGATTTTCGCGCTCCAGCCCAACCCGTTGAGCCGGCTGACGTCGAGCAGCTTGCGCGGAGTGCCGTCGGGCTTGCTGAGGTCGTTGACGATCTCGCCTTCGAAACCGACCACGTCACGGACCATGTGCGCCAGCTCCAGGATGGTGAGGTCGTCACCGACGCCGACGTTCACCGGCTCGTCGCCGCTGTACTCCTGCATCAGGTACACCGTGGCGTCGGCCATGTCGTCGACGTGAAGGAATTCGCGTCGCGGCGTGCCGGTGCCCCAGATGACGATTTCCGACTCACCGCGCTGCTTGGCCTCGTGGAACTTGCGGATCATCGCCGGCAGTACATGGGAGTTCTGCAGGTCGAAGTTGTCGCCCGGACCGTACAGGTTGGTGGGCATGATCGAGATCGCATCGAAACCATACTGGCGGCGGTACGCCTGGCATTGCTTGATGCCGGCGATCTTGGCGATCGCGTACCACTCGTTGGTGGGTTCCAGCGGGCCGGTCAGCAGTTCCGACTCGGCGATCGGCTGGTGCGCCAGCTTCGGATAGATGCACGACGAACCGAGGAAGGCCAGCTTCTTGACGCCCTGCTGCCATGCCGAGTGGATGACATTGGCCTGGATCATCAGGTTGTCGCGGATGAACTCGGCCGGGTAGGAATTGTTGGCGTGTATGCCACCGACCTTGGCGGCAGCCAGAAACACGTACTCCGGGCGCTCGCGCTCGAAGAAGGCTTCGACCTGCGCCTGGTTGGTCAGGTCCACTTCCCGGTGCGTGCGAACCAGGAGGTTGCCATACCCGAGCTGCTCAAGCCGGCGCACGATCGCGCCACCGACCAGGCCACGGTGCCCGGCGACATAAATGCGGGAAGCAGGATCCATCATCTCACTCGTGGTAGCTGTAGGCGCGGTAACCGGCCTCGGTGACGAGGGCGTCGCGGCGTGCGTGCTTGAGGTCCTCGGCAACCATTTCGCGGACGAGCTCGGCGAACGTCGTGCGCGGAACCCAGCCGAGCTTTTCCTTGGCCATGGTCGGATCGCCCAGCAGGGTCTCCACTTCGGCGGGACGGAAATAGCGCGGATCGACTGCCACGATCTGCTGGCCGACTTCGACGGCCGACTCGCCGCTGACCGAGGCCACCACGGCCACTTCGTCGACGCCGGTACCGCGCCATTCGACGCCGATACCGAGCTCCGCGGCGGCCTTCTCGACGAATTCCTTCACCGAGTGCTGCACGCCGGTGGCGATGACGAAGTCTTCGGCGACATCCTGCTGCAGCATCAGCCACTGCATCTCGACGTAGTCGCGGGCATGACCCCAGTCGCGCAGCGCGTTGACGTTGCCCAGGAACATGCTCTTCTGCAGGCCCAGGTGGATGCGGGCGAGCGCGCGGGTGATCTTGCGCGTCACGAACGTTTCACCGCGCAGCGGCGACTCGTGATTGAACAGGATGCCGTTGCACGCATAGATCCCGTAGGACTCGCGGTAATTCACGGCGATCCAGTACGCGTACAGCTTGGCGACCGCATACGGGGAGCGCGGATAGAACGGCGTCGTCTCCCGCTGCGGAATCTCCTGGACCTTGCCGTACAGCTCGGAGGTCGAGGCCTGATAGAAACGGGTCTTCTTCTCGAGGCCGAGGATGCGAATGGCCTCGAGCAGGCGCAGCGTGCCAAGCGCATCGCTGTTGGCGGTGTATTCCGGACTTTCGAACGAGACCGCGACGTGACTCTGCGCACCGAGGTTGTAGATCTCGTCGGGCTGGACCTGCTGCACGATCCGGATAAGGTTCGTGGAGTCGGTCAGGTCGCCGTAGTGAAGAATGAAACGCAGATTCTCTTCGTGCGGATCCTGGTACAGATGGTCGACGCGATCGGTATTGAACAGAGATGCGCGACGCTTGATTCCGTGCACCTCGTAGCCGCGCTCCAGCAGAAACTCGGCGAGGTAAGCTCCATCTTGTCCGGTAACGCCGGTAATGAGTGCGCGCTTCATCATGTTCTTGGTCTTGGCCTTCTTCGAATGGTCCCGCTGATCGACCGGCTACAGGCGTTCGCCTTGGCGGCGCGGGCCGGCGGCGGGCGCCGCCCTGGCAGGTGGCGGTGCAACGGCCGCTCAGGATACCATCCCGAGAGAACGCGCCACGCCGGTCCCGGCGTGGCGCCTGGGCGGCGCTCGGCGCCATCCTCGTTGTGTACTCTTGGGTGAGATGGTCACGGCGGCCACAGGATGGGGACTGGTTTGACGATGATGACGCTTCAGGATCTGGCAGCCGGACTGGCCAAACGTTACGAGATCAGCCCGGAATTCTGCGCGCGCTACCTGGGCGATAACCGGCTTGGGGCCGAGAACGGCGCCGACAGCCTCGATTCGTTCCTGTCCGGCCTGAGCGAGACCCAACGCCTCTACATCGATTACGCGCTGTCGACGAACCGCCGCGGCGAGCAGGTCCGGTTGCGCTTTGATTCCATCACCGGCGGCCGCAACAAGCGGGTGCTGGACATCGGCTGCGGCCAGGGCGGCACGATCCGCGCATTTTCCGCTGCCGGCCGCGACGCAGTGGGCATCGAAATCGATCCTGCGCTGGCCGAATATGCCCGGCTGAACATGGGAGCCCAGAGCGACCGGATCAAGTGCCTGGACATCCTCGACTGCGACCTGGGCGCGCTGGGGACGTTCGACCTGATCCTGTGCAGCGATGTGATCGAGCACGTCGGCAATCCCGATTCGATGATCGCCATTGCCGCCAGACTGCTGCGACCTGGCGGCACGTTCGTCCTCCAGGTCCCCAACAGGGAGAGCATCCACCAGGTCATTGCGGACGGCCATTTCCGCATTGCCGGCATGACGTTGCTGAGCCGGCAGGAAGGTCGGGAGCTCAAGCGCCAGCTGCAAGGCTGGGATGATCCCTATCACCACATGGGTGAGCATCTTTCCGCGCCGCACTACGCGACGCAGATGGAGCTCAACGACCTTCTGGTCACCTTCGAGCACGGCGACGACGACCCCGCCAACGCGCTTACGCTGTTCGGTGAGGCGTGTGGCAAGGTCGACTGGATGCTGGTCAACAGCGGCCTGTCGTGGTTCACGCGGCGCGAACTGATCCGCGCGTTCACGCAGTACGGCGAGTCGTTCATGGCCGCCTACAGCGAATCGGCCCTGTCGGGCGACAAACGCGCATTCGCGCATCGCTACCTGGAACCGACCTGGACCATCAAGGGCGTCAAGCCAGGCTGAGTTCCTCCGCAACTTTCCAGGGCAGCCATGAGCGATATATCGAGGCACGACCAGGAAATATCCAGCAACCTTCTTGCATGGCAGGCCAAGCCGCTGCTTCGCCTGGTCTACCGCGACATCCACGAAACCATCGCCAGGGAACTGGCTCCACTGCCGGGCCTGGTGGTCGAGGTTGGATCGGGAATCGGCAACATCAAGGAGGTCATTCCCGGCTGCCTGCGGACGGACCTGTTTGCGAACCCGTGGCTCGACCAGACCGAGAATGCGTACGCCCTCTCCTTCGCCGATGAGTCCGTCGCCAACCTGATCCTGTTCGACGTATTCCATCACCTGCGCTACCCGGGCACCGCGTTGCGCGAGCTCAACCGGGTTCTGCGTCCCGGGGGCAGGATCCTCATCTACGAACCGTCGATGGGCGCACTGGGCAAGGTGGTTTTCGGCGCCTTTCACCACGAGCCAATCGCGCTGCGTGACGAAATTACCTGGCTGGCCCCGGAGGGCTGGACCCCTGCCGACGCCGACTACTACGCGGCCCAGGGCAATGCGTCGCGGATTTTCCGGGAAACGCAGGTCAGCATGGAAGGACTGCGTGTCGAACGCATCCAGCACTACTCGCAGCTTTCCTATGTCGCGACCGGTGGCTATTCCAAACCGCAGCTCTATCCGATCGGCGCCTATCCGGCCATGCGCCGGCTCGATGCCCTGCTCGACCACGTGCCGGCACTGTTTGCCACTCGCATGCTGGTCGTACTGAGCAAACCCGTCGCCTGATCCGGGCTATTGCCCGGACTTGAACCGCACCGACGTTTCCGCTGCATTTCCCCACGCCGGGCCCTTGTCGGGACGAAGGCCTTCGATGCGAATGCGCAGATCGCGGGTCTGGCCGGCCGGCAGCGGAATGACCTGGGACCACCAGCCATTGCCTGCTTCGGCGGCGATGTCGTGGCGGAGCAGTGTCACTCCATCCAGGGTGACGACCTGCAACATGCGGTCAGGGAATCCGCCCGCTGCGTACTTGTCCTCGACCTCGAGCACCACTGACGACTCGCCAGCGCCGGGCGACACTTTGCAGCGCAGCTCGCTGAATTCGCCGGGTTCGGGATCGTCGTGCGCGACAACAAAGGAGTAGACCGTGCGGTCATCGGCACGCACGCGACCGCCTGCAAGTTTGCACACGACGATCGCCTTTGACTGGTTCGCGGGGAACACCCAGCTGGCGTTCTTTGCCCAGGCCGCCTCCTGCTTCTCGACCCAGCCGCCGAGCCTGGGAAGATTTGCGACCGCGAACGCCAGCGGAACCAGGGCAGCCACGGCGGCGATGGCCGTTGAACGTCGCAGCGCCGGCACTTGCTGGAGGCGGACCAGTGCAAGGCCGATGGCGATTGCCTCGAGCACGTACACGACCAGGAAGAACCGCGCCTGCACGGCGAAGACGAAATGAATTCCTGCCTTGAGGCCCACCGCGAGCAACAGTGCGATCAGGGCCTTGTCGCGGGTGCGCAAACCCACGAACGCCGCCGCGAGGAAGAGTGCATGAAGCAGGATGGTCGAAGCGATGATCGGGGAAACGAAAGCGGCGAACAGCTTCGATGCTCCCGCCTCTTGCTCCTCGCTGCGCTTGGCGCCGGACGGGTCGCCGGCAGCCAGTGCCCAGTACTGCAGCGATGCGTCACGCCCGGTGGCGGTATCCAGCTCTGCCCCAAGGCGTCGCACCAGGTGGAAGCCAGGGCGTGCCTTGATCTCGTCCATCGCCATGCGACTTGCCTGGTGGCGAAGGCGCTCCGGATCGCCCACCAGCTCGGGCGCGTGGCTGGCGACGTAGTCGTCATACGGGATCCAGCCAAATCCTGCACCCGGCACGTAGGACCCCAGCATCGAGACACCGGCATGTCGCGAAGTCAACGAAAAATCGCCGCTGGCGACCTGGCGCTGACCTGCTGCGGCGAGTGTGAGGATCACGCCGACGGCGGCGAAGATCACCACGGCCCTGCCCTTTCGCTCAGCGCGCAGAGGCCATGCCGCAAGCAATGCCAGTGGCAAGGTCGCCACCAGCATCTCCTGGCGCACATACAGCGCCAGGCACCACAACACTGCGCTCCAGGCCGGATATCCGCGCCCTTGGCCGTAGTAGTTGCGCACCGCCAGGCAGGCAAGCGCCACGACCGGCAATTGCACCCAGTTGTCCTGGGCGATGACTCCGGAGAACACGACGCGCGCCGGCATCAGCGCGATAGCAAGCGAGATGGTCAGCCGTGCCCACAGCGGAACCACGCCTCGCAGCAGCAGCATCGGCAGCACGGATACGAGCGTCAGCACGATCACCGTCGCCACGCGAGCCACCGCGGCATCGTCGCCGCTGCTCAGCGCGAGCGGCACCGACAGCAGGGTCGGCGTGCCGGCGCTGAACAGATTCCAGTACCAGCCGTGGGCAAACGGCCCCTGGTCGGCAATCAGCGCTGCGAACTCGACGATGCCGCCGAAATCGGAGACCGGTACCGCCGGATAGGCCAGTGGCAGCCAGGCGTTGAGCAGGAGGGAAACGACCAGCACTGCCAGGACCGAGGCGGTTTCGACCCGCCTCTGCCCGACGTGCGGAAGAGCCCCGGATACCTGCCCGCCCCCGGCCAGGGTCACCATCAGATGAACTTCAGCTTGCGGCTGGCGAACACCAGCATCACCAGCAACATGGCGCCGTGGCGCCAGCGCGAGATGTTGGTCTCGCCATACGTGCGTTCGCGATAGGTGATGGGCACCTCGATCACTTTCAGGCCCATCCGCGATGCGCCGAAGATCAGGTCGAAGTCGCCGAAGGGATCGAACTCGCCGAAGTACGACCGGTTCGCGGCCAGGCGATCGTAGTTCTCCTTCGTGAGCACCTTGGTCCCGCACAGCGTGTCCTTGAACCGCTGGCCGAGCACGAAGGAGAACGCACTGGCGAAGAAGCGATTGCCCAGCATGTTGAGGAAGCGCATCGCCTCCTTCTCCATCGGGTAGACCAGGCGCGAGCCGTTGATGAACTCGGCCTTGCCGCTGGCGATGGCGTCATAGAACTTGGGGAGATCTTCCGGCGGCACGGTCAGGTCGGCATCCAGGATCATCAGGATGTCCTTGCTAGCCATCGCGAAGCCCTTGCGGACAGCGTCGCCCTTGCCCTTGCCGTCCTGCTTGGCAACCAGGATCTGCCGGTCGGAATGCTCTTCCTTCGCCCGCAGCAAGCGCTCCCAGGTGTCGTCTGAAGATCCGCCTTCGACGAAGATCAACTCGTCATCCGGCCCCATCGCCTTGACGCGGGAAATGATGTTGTCGATGTTGCCGGCCTCGTTGCGCGCGGCGACAACGACCGACACCGATGGACGGCCGGTCTGCGCCACGGGGACCGGCCGCGCCACGTAGACGTTCACCAGCGACAGCGCACGGACGACCGGGAGCGGTGCGAGGTAGCGGTTGATCAGCGTCGAAAGCAGCGGCACGTAGAACGGCATGATCACGCGCGAGTCCCTTCGGACCAGCTCGAAATCGGTCAGCTTGAGGAAGTTCTCGATGTCGGCATTGGCCAGCCAGTTCGACTCCAGCGTCTTGCGCCGCAGTCCCAGCGCCGTGGCAGCCTGGATCACCGGGCGCCACAGCGCGCTGTAGGTGACAATCAGCAGCCGCGTGCGGTCCTGGACAACCGAGCGCACGCGCCCGAGATAGGCCTGCACGTCTTCTTCAAAATGCAGGTTGCCGTTGAAGATCAGATAGTCGGCCGAGTCCACGTCCGATGCCTGCAGACCCGCGCTGGCCATTTTCTCGACACTGCTCAACGCCTCGCCGAGTTCCGGCGACACGGCATCGATCTCGATGGCCCGGTCCGATGGGCGCGCATACAGGCGGATATAGTTCGACAGCAGCCGATAGAAATACTTCCTCACGCACTTGCTCCTGGTATCTGATCCGCGATGTTCCGTTTCCGCCTGATATACCAGGCAAACGCCCCCGGGATGGTAACAAGGGCATTGGCAAATCCAAACAAGAGGGAGATCGCCAGGGCCGGCCCTTTGCCGACGCCGAGCACCGCCAGGCCTGCGACCATGGCCCCCTCGCGCACACCCCAGCCATTGACCGAAACCGGCAGCAGGGACACGAACATGGCGATGGCGACGATGGCCAGCAACTGCAGGTAGGCCACTTCCACGCCGATCGCACGCGCGATCCAGTACACGCCCAGGATCATCAGGCAGTAGATCGCGCAACTGATGAGGAACGCTTCCACCGAGCGCATCGAGACGACGCTCGCCCGAACCGCCAGGGCGAGATCGATCAGCTTGCGACGCTTGCCGGTGCCGGCATAGGTGCGCAGCCAGGGAATCCAGCCGAGCAGGACGATGACCAGGATTCCACCGATCGTCGCGGCGATGAGGGCCAGCCCGAACAGGCGCAGCGCGTGCGGCAGGCGATCCCAGATGATCGGCAGGCCGACGGCCAGGACGAAAATCACGCTGACCACGCCAATCACGCGATCCAGCGCCAGCGACTGCAGCGCATGGGCCAGCCGGGCGCGCCGGTGCATGAAGTACGCCAGGCGTGCGGCGTCCACTCCCAGCCCCGCCGGGAGGAACTGCCCGACGAACAGTGCCGAGTACGTCGCCTTCACGTAGAAGGACATGGGCAACTCGATGCCGGAGGCACGCGCGCAGCAGGACCAGCGCCACGCTGCGAGCAGCACGGTGACGGCGATGCATGCCAGCGCGACCATCAGGTCGGCGACATCGGCCCGGGCCAGCGCCTGAAGTACCGACGACCAGTCGACCCAGTACGCCAGCAACGCGATCATCACGCCCGACACCGCCACCTTCAGCGTTTCGCGCACCCAGCGGCTGCGCGCCGGCCGATCATTTGCCGAACCACCGGTTTCGGAAGTGGTCATGCCCTGGCCTCGGAGGATGGGACGGTCACTGCAACATGTTCACCGGCTGGTATCACGCCGGCACTGCGGCCTGTACGGACAGGCCTTCCTTCAGGATGTTCACGATGCGCAGCGATGCATTTCCGTCGCCGTAGGGCGACACGCCCCTGGCCATCGCCGCGTAGGCGCGGTGATCGTCGAGCAGGGCACTGGCTTGGGCAACGATGGCGGCCCGGTCCGCGCCCACCAGGCGGACCACGCCTTCGTCGACCGCCTCGGGCCTTTCGGTTTCACGCCGCAGCACCAGCACCGGCTTGGCGAGCGCGGGGGCTTCTTCCTGCACGCCGCCGGAGTCGCTCAGAATCAGGTGCGCGCGCTTCATCGCCGCGACGAAAGGCAGGTAGTCGAGCGGCGAAGTCAGCGTGATCGACGGATGCCCGGACAGTATTTCGTTGACGGTCGAAACCACGTTCGGGTTGGGATGCACCGGGAACAGGACATGGATATCCGGATGCTTCTCCACCAGGTCGCGGACCGCCAGGCAGATTTCGCGCAGCGGTTGTCCAAAATTCTCGCGGCGATGCGAAGTGACGAGCACCAGCCTGCGGTCGTCCGGCAGGTCAACGCCCACATCGAGGTCGCGTGAGGCCACGGTCATCAGCGCATCGATGACGGTGTTGCCGGTGACGTGCACGGCCTGGTCCGGATAGCCCTCGCGAATCAGGTTCTGGCGTGCGCTCTGGGTCGGCGCGAAATGCCAGCGCGAGAGGCGCCCGGCAACGACGCGGTTCATTTCCTCGGGGAACGGGTTGCTGATGTCTCCCGTCCGCAGGCCGGCCTCGATGTGGCCCACCGGGATGCGCCGATAGAAGGCCGCCAGCGCGACCGCCATTACGGTCGTCGTGTCGCCCTGCACCAGCACGGCGTCGAACTCGCGCTCGCTGAACACCTCGTCCATGCCCTGCAGGATGCGCGCGGTCAATTCGGTCAACGACTGGTTCGGACGCATCAGGTTCAGATCGATGTCCGTCTCGATTCCGAATGCGGTCATGACCTGGTCGAGCATCTGCCGGTGCTGCGCGGTCGCCAGGACCGTAACCTCGACCCATTCCTGCTCACGCAGCGCCAGGATCACCGGCGCCATCTTGATCGCTTCCGGCCGCGTGCCAACCACCACCAGAATCTTCTTCTTCTCAGTCACGAACCGACTTCCTCATTGATTTCCTTGCGGGCGCCTGTCGCTGGTTCGACGCCGCGGGCCATGCTTTGCCAGTCCGACACGAATGCCTCGCTGTTGAACGACTGGGCACGCAGTTCCATGCGCTGCGACGCCTGGGCGTAGTCCGCCAGCATCGCCTCGATCTTGTCGGCGCCGGCAGCGACGTCGCCAGGCTGGTACAGGTGCCTTTCGTCGCCGGCCACCAGTTCGGCGTGCTCCGGCAACTGCGAAAGCAGCACCGGCACGCCCGCGGCGATGCTCTCGGCGGCGGCCAGGCCGAACGACTCGCCAAACGAAGGCGAGATCATCACGCCCTGCCGCTCGCGCCAGGCGGCGAGGAAGGAGCCCGTTCGCGTGAAAGGCAGCGGTGGCATCTGGAATACACGCCCGCGCATGCCTGCCAGCTCGATCCGTCGCGCCATGCCGTAATCGTGCACTTCCGGGCCGACCACGACGCCGACGTAGCGGCCCGGCTGGCGTCGCTCCAGCTCGCTCATCAGGTCGAGGAATCCCTGCGGGTTCTTGAGCTCGTCCAGGCGGCCGAAGTACAACAGCGGCTGCTGCTTCCAGGCAGGAAGATTGGGCACCTGGTCGACGCGCGCCGGCGATACGCAGTTGCGCAGCAGACGAATGCGCGAGGCGATCTCCGGACGCTCCTTGCGCAGCGTCTCGGCGAATGTGTGCGAAGGCACGAGCACCTCCGCGACGCCTTCGGGCAACCGTGCGAGGTATTCGCGGTTCTGCGCGTACGGCGTATGGCATTCGACCACCCATCGGGTCGAGTCGTCGAGGCGATCGGGCAGCAGGGCGGGCGAGTCGATGACGAACGTCGTCTCGTAGCGACCGGGATTGAACACCGGGACCACCCGGATCCTGTCGTCCAGTCCCAGGTCGCCGATGGTCTGCTGGAAAGCGGCCAGGCCACCACCGTCGGCCCCGTAGAAGATTTCGATATCGACATCGATCCCTTCTGCCGCGAACGCCTGCGCGCGATTGAGAAACACGCGCTCGACGCCGCCGTAGGTCGCCCACTGGTAAACGAAGCAGACCCTATGCGACATACAGCCCCCTGAGGCCGGTCGTGTCGACGACCTTCATCATCGAATCGAACCTGGCCTCCCAGGTCGTACCGTCCAGGCAACGCTCCAGCGCGTCGTAGTCGACCGGCGCACGCGACTTGTCGCGGCAGGCCTGGACGAACGCGTCCACGCCATCCACGACGGCGACACCCGGCAGCAGGGCCAGATGGGGGATACCGGTGCAGACGGTCGGAAGCCCCAGGTAGATGTATTCGTAAACCTTGATCGGATCGATGGCCACGGCCAGCGGGCCGGGCCTGAACGGTGCGAGTCCGACATGCCAGTTCCTGGCGTACTTCGACAGTTCCGAGGGCGGAACCTTGCCGAGCAGGGCCAGGTTCGGCAGGTCGGTCGCGGCCCGCTGGACCCAGTCCGGAGTGCCGTATCCGATGATTTCGAAACGGCAATCAGGCATTTTCCGGGCGGCAGCGAGCACGACCTGCCAGTCGAACCACGCATCGGTCAGGTGCCCGAAATAGCCGATGCAGGGCTGCTCTGCCTGGCGGTCGACTTCAGCGCTGCAGAACTTGTTGTCCAGCCCCAGGGTCGCGGCGGTGTAGCCGTTTCCGATTACATGCATGTCCGAGCGCAAGCGCTCGAACTTGGTGACCAGCGGGGGAGATACCGCCGTCACGGCGTCTGCGGCGAGGACTGCTTCGTGCTCGTGCTCGGCCGAGAACCACGGCGCCTGGCCGACGGCGTTGAAGGCCTCCCATTCGTCGAGGATGTCGTACACCACCGCCAGGCCCTTGCGGCGCAACGGCGCGTGCAGCTCAACCAGTTGCGGCGCGGGCAGGGTCAGGAAGTAGACGGAGTCCCGGTCCCTGCGCTGCTCCAGCGCGTCGACGTGGTCGATGAGCGAGTACAGATCGACCTGCCAGATTCCGGGGAACACCATCGTGTCCGACTTGCCCAGTTGCTCCTCACGCGACCACTGCCAGGCGGCAAACACCACCAGATAACCACGGGCGGCCAGGTATTTGGCCAGGTTGATCGGACGCTGGTTGGCCAGCTCGTCGAATTCGAACGCACTGGGAACTATGGCAATCTTCGGCGCGGATACGGCCAGGCCGATCCACTCGGCGGAAGTTGCGCGGGCGGCGGCCACGGCCCTTCGCGCGCGACGTGCGCCGACCTTCTGGCGAATGCTTTCGAAGCGGTCCCGAATCGGCGCTGGCAGTGCCCAGAAGGCAGAGCGCAGGGCGCTGTAGACCAGTTGCTTGCGCTCGGGCATCGGCAGCACGACCAGCGCGCGGACAAACCGGATCGGGTGCGTGATACGCCACGACAGACTTCCGGTGATCTGCCCGAGCTCGTGGGAACTCGTCGCCAGGGCGGCCTCGGCCGCGGCTCTTTCGCGCTCGGCGACCCGCTTTTCACCCCGCAGGATCGCGACCTTGCCGGTCAGGTTCTCGACGACCTGGCTTCGCCGCGACAGCTCATGGCAGAGCATGATCCGCGCACGATCGGACTCGTCCACCGCCTGCGTCAGTGCATCCACCTGTTCCTGCAGCTGATGCAGCGAAAGGCACTCGGCACGGGCCAGGGCCAACGCCCGCTCCGCCTCGGCCATGGCGCTTTCCAGGTGCGCAAGATCAAGCCTGGCCTGCTCAGCGGAACCTTCCCGCTGCCCCGCCTGATCACGCAGCCACGCAATGGTGTTGTCGCGCTCGGCGATCAGACCCTGGAGCCAGCCGGCAGACCAGGTTCCCATCCAGTCAAAGTCGCGGCTGTTCCAGTCGGGTGCCGGCTTGGCGCGCGCGAATTCGATCGCGGAATGCAGCACCTCCCGGTGCGACAGCGCCGCACTGGCGGCGGCCGCGACGCAGGACGGGTCAGCGATCAGGGCCTGGCTGGACAGCAGTTCCGCCATCGAACGGTCCCAGACTTCCTGCGGCGAACCCGGCTTGATCCGCCCATTGGCAGGCATCGCCGCCTGTTCCGAAGCCCGCTCCATCTTGGCGTCGTATTCGACGCACAGCGTTGGCCGCCCCAGCTTGAACCCGAGGATCTGGGCGTGCAGCCGCATGGACACGATCCGTTCGCAGCCGGCGACCGCCGCTACGGCAGAGTCGAGCCCACGCGTGTCGGCAAATTCGTGATCGTAGCCACCCAGGCGGGCGGCAAGGCCACGCAGCAGGGGCAGGTCCGAAGCCAGTCCCGGGGCCTCGCCCGTCTGGAACGGGATCCACACCAGGCGGAATACCGCGGGATCGACCGTGGCGCGCACAGCCCTGGTGAAACGGTCTTCCCAGCCCGGGCCGAGTTCCCAGGGCCGCATCACCAGTCCGAGGCGACGCTTGCCCTTTGACGTGGTGCCCTCGTCGACCAGGGGCATCGCCCAAACCGGATCAGGCGCAACCACCACGTCACGGTCAACACCGATCGCGCGCAGCAGGTCACTGGAGACGTGATCGCGCACGCTGGCAAATGCCGCGTCGGAATAGACATCCCGGACAATGGCGCGCGCCTGCGCGCCCGCCAGCGGCCCGACACCCTGCGCCCACATGAGGGCCGGCACGCCCATCTGCCGCGCCATGAGTGCAGGCCGCGCGTAGGAGGCGATGTCGCCCGGCCCATAGGAGTAGAGGGTCGCCGTGGTAAAGGAGTAGTGCGTCTGGAAAAGCCCGCCGCCGCCAAGCACGAACAGGTCGGATTCGCTCATCTCCCTGGCAACCGCCGGGAAATCATTGGCGTCGACCGCCTCGATGCGATGCATGTCGCGCGTGTGTTGAGGATCCACGCTCAGCACCGATACCCGGGCGCCGCCCTCTTCACACCACTGCGCCAGCGTGCGCAACAGCAACTCGTCGCCGACGTTGCCGGCGCCGTACCAACCGTGGGCGAGGACGCGCACGGATTTGTTCGATTGATCCTGTGTCATTGCCCGACCACCACCGGCGCCGAAAAAATCGGCGAAGGCGCCAGCCATCCTGCGCCGGTATGAGGCTCTGCCAACACGTCGAAGTGCCCCGCATAACTCACGCGATGCGTGCGCCGGTACTCGCCGTTGTCGATGAGGCCGACGCCGATTGCGATGACGTAACGATTCCCGGAGAACGGCGTGCCCAGATCCCATTCAAGCACGTAAGTGCCGCGATCGAGCGGTGGCACCACGATGCCCATCAGCTGGGTCGTCGCGCTCCAGAGCGAAATGCCATCGACGCTGGAGAGCTGGATACCGAAACATGGCTCCTGGATCGCCTCGTTGACGCGCACCTTGATCCGCACCCTGAGGCGGTCGGCGTGCGGCACCGTCGTGCAGGGATCCCCGGAATGATCGACCAGCGAAATCGACTCGGCGATGATCGGCGAGGTTCGCAACAGGTCGACCTCTTCGGCGGCAACCACTGCGGCCGTGCGACCCTGCTCGTCCACCGGTGCCGGCTGCTCGTCTTCGATGGGTTCGACCTGCACCATCGTGACCTCGCCGCCCTCGTCCCTGACGAGATCGTCGGCATACGCCTTGACGACGTCGCGGCACTCGCCGTCCATCACCAGGTTGCCGTGCTTGAGGAAGATGGCGCGATCGCAGTATTCGAGGAGGGCGTTTGTCGAATGCGTCACCAGCAGGATCGACACGCCCTTCCGCTGCAATTGGCGGATGCGGTCGAGGCATTTCTGCTGGAATGCGACGTCGCCCACCGCCAGCGCTTCATCGACGATCAGGATGTCGGGATCGACATGGATCGCGGTGGCGAAGGCCAGGCGGACGACCATGCCGCTGGAGTATGTCTTGATGGGCTGGTCGAGGAAGTCGCCGACGTCGGCGAAACGCGCGATGTCCGGGAAGCGGCGGTCGATTTCCTGCGAACTCAAACCAAGAACCGCGGCATTGAGGTAGACATTCTCGCGCCCGGTGAATTCGGGGTTGAATCCCGATCCCAGCTCAAGCAGAGCGGCGATGCGGCCGCGGACGCCGACCGTCCCTTCCGAAGGTGCGAGCGTGCCGCAGATGATCTGCAGCAGCGTCGACTTGCCCGATCCGTTGCGTCCGATGATGCCGACGGTCTCGCCACGCCCGACGACGAAGGAGATGTCGGAAAGGGCGTTGAATTCGTTGTAGTAGCGCGACGGTTGCGCACCCACCATCTTCTGCAGGCGCGGAACGACGAACTGCTGGAGGCGCTTGCGGGGCGTGTCGAACAGCAGGTAGGCCTTGCTGACCCGGTCGACGCGGATGACATCGTTCTCAGAGGACATCTGCGAACCCCCTGCGGGTGCCCTGGAACCAGGCGTAACCCAGCCACGCCACGATCACGCCCACCACCAGCATCACCAGCCAGGTGCCGACGTCCAGTCCGCGACCCCAGATCATCACGTCGCGCGCCTGCTCGATCGTCGCTGTCAGCGGATTGGCCCGCATGATCGGACGATAGGCTTCAGGCAGCGAATCGATCGCGTAGAACACCGGCGACATGAACAACAACACCGTGGTGGCCACGCCGACAACCTGCCCCACATCGCGCAGGTAAACGCCGAGCGATGCCAGCATCCAGGTCAGACCAAGGGTGAAGAATGCCAGCGGCGCAAGCACCACCGGAAGCAACAACGCGGTGAGCGGCGGCGTACCGAAATAGATCAGGTAGAAGCCGGTCCACACCAGCGTGCTGACCAGCATGTGGAACGACGACGACAGCAGGCTGACCACTGGGAGGATCTCCAGCGGGAACACGACTTTCTTGACGTAGTTGATGTTGCTCAGCACCAGCCCCGGTGCGCGATTCACGCACTCGGAGAACACGCTGAACACCATCAGGCCGGTGAACAGCACGAGGGCGAACTCGGCCTTGGAGCCGCCACCGCTGGGCCAGCGCGACTTGAACACCACGGAGAAGACGAACGTGTAGACCGCCAGCATCAGCAGCGGGTACAGGAACGACCAGAGCAGGCCCATCACCGAGCCGCGGTACCGCCCTGCGACTTCGCGCCGGGTCAATGCGAGGATGAGCTCGCGGTTGTTGCGCAGTGACCTGACCAGACCGAGCGGACTGGTAGGGGCCTGACCATGTTGCTTCACGGGCACCGCCCCGCGTTGCCGGCGCCCAGCGGTTCGAAATCAGCCGACAAGTGCATTCTCCAGGTCCTGCCGGAGGTCGTCCGGGTGCTCGACACCCACGCTCAACCTCACCAGCCCGTCGCCAATACCCAGCTGCGCGCGGCGATCGGCGGGGATCGAGGCGTGCGTCATGACGGCCGGGTGATTGATCAGGCTCTCAACCCCACCCAGCGATTCGGCCAGCGTGAACAGCTCCGTGCGTTCGCACAGGCGCTTGGCAGCGTCCATTCCGCCCTTGAGGTAGATGCTGACCATTCCGCCGAAGCCATCCATCTGGCGCTTGGCCAGCTCATGCTGAGGATGCGATGCCAGTCCCGGATAGATCACTTTCTCGACGGCGGCGTGGCCCTGCAGCCATTCGGCCAGCAGCTGCGCGTTCTCGCAGTGCGCCTTCATCCGCAGGTGGAGCGTCTTCAGTCCGCGCAGCGCAAGGAAACTGTCGAACGGACCCTGCACGCCGCCAACCGCGTTCTGCAGGAACGTCATCTTCTCGGCAAGCGCTTCATCGTCGCCGACGACGACCATGCCGCCGACCATGTCGGAATGGCCATTGAGATACTTCGTCGCCGAATGCATGACCATGTGCGCGCCCAGCTCGAGCGGGCGCTGCAGGATCGGCGAACTGAACGTGTTGTCGACCACGACGATCAGGCCGCGCTTGCGTGCAAGGGTGGCAATGCGCTCGACGTCGACAAGCTTGAGCAGCGGATTGGTCGGCGTCTCGATCCAGACCATCTTCGTTTCGGGGCGAATGGCGGCCTCGAAAGCGTCGAGGTCGGTCAGGTCGACCCAGCTGAAATCAAGACCGGCCGAGCGGCGCCGTACGCGCTCGAACAAGCGGTACGTACCGCCGTAGACGTCGTCCATGGCGATCACATGGGCGCCCGAATCGAGCACTTCCAGGATCGTGGAGGTCGCCGCCAGGCCGGAGGCGAACGCGAAGCCGCGGCTGCCGCCTTCCAGGCCGGCTACACAGCGCTCGTACGCGAAACGGGTCGGATTGTGGCTGCGCGAGTATTCAAACCCCTGGTGCTCGCCCGGGCTGCTCTGCGCGTAGGTCGAAGTGGCGTAGATCGGCACCATCACCGCACCGGTGCTGGGGTCGGGAGCCTGTCCCGCGTGGATGGCGAGGGTCGCCAGGTGGGGCTTCCGCGCTTTTGAGCTTGAATCGGACATGGCACTCCGCCAGAAGGGGTTACAGGGGTCCCGCCTTATCCTGCGGACGAGGCTGGACGGGGCTCAGGATCAGGAAACAGCAGGCGATCGAGGCGACCGGCAATTCTATCCCAGCTGTACTGCAATATCGGGCTGGAAGCCTCGTCCGCCCCGTCGCGCAAGGCGTTGGACGCCACGATGGTGGCCAGGGCGCTGGCAATGGCCGCCTCCCCGTTCTCCGTCACCCAGCCGCGGCCGGTGTCCCTCAGGATCGAGGCAGCCTCGTCGTCGGCGACGTGCTGGCTGATATGGAGAATGGGCCTGCCTGCGCCCAGGTATTCGAAGAACTTGCCCGGTATCTGGGCGGGATCCTCGTTGCCGATGCTGACCAGCAGATCGGATTCCTGCTGCAGTTCCAATACCCGCTCGTGTGGAAGAAACCCGAGCAGCCGAATCGTGTCCGGAAACCGGGCCGCATATTCGCGGACGACATCTGGCACCTGAATCGCAGCGATGCTCAGCCGGACCTGGGGTGTTGCCAGCACGGCGGCGAGCAGCTGGTCCGGCTGCCGGAACATGTAGAAACTGCCGGTATAGAGCGCCTCGACCCGATTGCCATCGCGCGCGCGGCCTGCCTTGGGGGCGGGCCTGGACTCGAATCCCTGCGTCACCACGTGCACGCGCTTTTCGTCGATGCCGTGGCGCTTGACCATCAGCTGCCTTGCGCCTTGATTGGTCACGAGCAACAGGTCGACGCGCCGGCACGTTGCCGCTTCGATGCGATTGGCCCGGCGCTTCCAGCGCCTTGGCGTGTATGCGGCCAACACCGGGTCACCCAGATCGGCAACCCAGCGGTAACCCGAGCGCGACGCGTGCAGACCCAGCTCCAGGGTCGTCGCAGGCTCATGCGAACTGATCACCACGTCCGGTCCGAGAGCACGCAGCAGTTCGCGCATGCGGCGCCGCGCGCCCCATTTCCATTCCCCGCGAAGGTCCGGAAATACGACGTGCTCGGCAACCTTCTGGACGCGCTCGACCAGCCGCCCCTTCCAGTTGAGGCCTGACGGCGTCGCCGCCGCGGGCGCCGGTTCGTCGACGCGGACGGACGCGGGCGCAAGCTCCATCCGTGCCTGTTTGCGCTTTGCCAGCATCGCCACCAGGCCACGGACGGGGCCTGCCCACGAACGATGCACGGTCACGTTGTCCGGCACGGCCAACGCACCGCCATGGGACGCGATATCGGCGGTCAGGACGTGGACCTCGTGCCCAAGGCGCGCCAGTTCGCGCGACAGGTACATCCAGCGGAGCGATTGCGGGGACGGGCTGGGCGGAAACTCGTAGGCAACAATCAATATCTTCATGGAGGTCCAATCGCCTGGACATTTCGCCCTGATGTCGCCGGACCGGGTCGCACCGCGGCCCAAGCCGCCAATGCGAATGCCGGCGATATCCTAACATTGGCCCATGACCACACCCCGGCGCCTCCCGAGCGACTTCAGTCGCAGTGCAGCCTATCCGCTGTTCGCATTCGACCCGGCCCAGGGCCAGGCCTGGGTGCTGCATTTCGAGCCGAAGGACTACCAGCGGGCGAGCTTCCTCGACCGCCGGGCGATGCAGCACCGCGAGGTCTCCGGCTGGGTCCTTTCGCGGGAGGAGCTCGATGCGACCCTGGCCGGCAACACCAGCGGCCTGCCGGTGCACTGGCTGTTCCACATCGGCCACTGCGGCTCGTCGCTGGTGAGCCGGTTGCTGGACCTGGTTCCCGGCGTGCTCGGACTACGCGAGCCGCTGCCCCTGCTGACCCTGGCCCATGGTCGCGGCGATCCGGCGACGGACGCCTGGCAGGCGCCGGTGACCGCCCTGCTGGCCCGCGGCTTCGCCGACACCTGCGCCGTTGTGGTCAAGCCGACCAGCCTGGTCACGACCATGGCCCAGTCGTTGCTCGACGGCGGTGGGCAGGCCTGCCTGCTGTGGGTGGACCTGCAGACCTGGCTGGCGACGATGCTGCGCGACCCCCAGCTCGCCAAGGGCGTCTTCGACACCGAATCACTGCGCCTGCACTGGCTCCCGATCGACACGCCCGCGGTGACCGACGGCGAGCGCCTCGCCCGGGCCTGGCTGGCCGAGCAGGTGCGCTGGCAAACGCTTGCCGGCGATCCCGCCCTGGCCCCGCGCCTGCTCGATCTGGATTTCGCCGACGTGCTGACCGATCCGGCGGCCACCAGCGCGCGCCTGGCCGCGCACTACGGGCTGCAGATGCCCTCCGACTGGCCGCAGCGGATCGCCGGCTCGAAACTGCTCGGCCGCTACGCGAAAGACGACTCCGTGCATTTCGATGCCGATGCGCGCCGGCGCGAACTGGCGGCGGCGGCGGCAAAACATGCCGACACCGTTGCCGAGGGGCTGGCCTGGGCCGAAGGCGAGATCAGGAACTCCGGCGCCGTCGATCTGCTGGAGCGTCTGCGACCAGGCACCTGACGCGCTGCGCCGCGATGGGCAAGGCCGAGCCTCAGGCCAGGAACGTGGTCATCGCGTAACGCGTGCCGCGCTCGACCGGCAGCACCTCGTGCAGCATCGAACACGAGAACACCAGCGCGGCCCCGGTTGCCGGCGAGAACCGGTGCGGGCCGAACTCCGGATAGCGGAATTCGCCGCCGGCGTAATCGCCCTGGTTGAGGTTGACCGACAGCGCGAACCTGCGGTGCGCGACATCGGGCGTCTCGTTGTCGCGGTGGGCACGGAAATAGCCCGCGTCCTGCGGATAGGCCAGCAGCTTGAACGGATCGCGCCGCTTCACTTCGAAATTGAACACGCGCGCGATCTCCGGCAACGCCCGCCGCATCAGCCGCTCGTGCATGCGCGCTTCGAGCGCGGGGTCGCGCGGAATGACTTCGCGGCGCTGCTTGATCGACGGATCGACCTGGAGCCGCTGCTGGCCGCCCTCGAGCACCAGCACCGCCGAGACCTCACCGCCGCCGCAGTCCACCTCGAGGTGGCGGATCAGGGCCGCGCACAGCTCGGGCTCGAACACGTCGGGCACCTGCAGGACCGGCGCGATCAGCCCGGTCTGCCGCCACGAGAGTTCCGGCACCGGGGCCGGCGCGGCCGCGATCGCCACAGTCGCCGCAACCGGCAAGGAATGCGCGGCCTGCAGGCGCAGGTTGGCATCGACCTGCCACAGCGCGCTGGCGCCCAGCGCCGCGCACCAGTGCGGGTCGGCCGCGAACGCCTGCCAGGGCGCCGGCGCCGCGCCCGGCATGGCCTCGCCCACGCACAACGCCACCACGCCCGGCGGCGGTGACGGCAGCGCGCGCGCCGCCGCCTCGTCGACGGGCGTCGCCAGCCACAGCGGCGCGCCGGCGAACTCGGCATGCAGGGTCTGGCTGCCGCCGTCGTGCGCGCGCAGGCGCACGTCGGGCAGGCGGTCGCCCGGCAGCCAGCGTTCGCCCGCCGCCTCGGCTGCGTTGTTCATTGCACGCGTCGGCGCAGGTAGTTGAGCAGGTCGATGCGGGTGATCAGGCCGAGGAACTTGTCGCCGTCGACCACGATCGCAACGTGGCCGCGGTCGAACACCGGCAGCAGCGTCTCGATCGGCGAACTCACGTCGATCTTGTCGAGTTTGCTGACCATCGCCGTCGACACAGGATCGCGGAAACGTGATTCGTCGCCATACACATGCAGCAGCACGTCGCTCTCGTCGACGATGCCGACGATGTTGTCGCCGTCCATCACCGGCAGCTGTGAGACGTCGTAGAGCTTCATGCGCTGGTAGGCGGTGACCAGCAGGTCGTTGGGGCCCACCACCACCGTGTCGCGCTGCGAGTACGGCCGCAGGATCAGGTCGCGCAGGTCGCCGCTCGATTGCCGCGCAAGGAAGCCGTTGTCGAGCATCCAGTAGTCGTTGTACATCTTCGACAGGTACTTGTTGCCGGTGTCGCAGACGAACACCAGCACCTTCTTCGGCGTGGTCTGCTCGCGGCAGTACTTCAGCGCCGCCGCCAGCAGCGTGCCGGTGGAGGAGCCACCGAGGATGCCTTCCTTCTCCAGCAGCTCGCGCGCGGTCAGGAAGCTTTCCTTGTCAGTGATCGCGTAGGCCTTCTTGACCCGGGTGAAGTCGGAGATCGGCGGCAGGAAATCCTCGCCGATGCCCTCGACCATCCAGCTCGCCGACTTCTCCGAGATGGTGCCGCGGTTGATGTATTCCTCGAGGATCGAACCCACCGGGTCGGCCAGCACCAGCTCGGTGTGCGGCGACTTCTCGGCGAAGCAGCGCGACAGGCCGGTCATGGTGCCCGAGCTGCCGCAGCCGAACACGACCGCGTCGACGCCGCCGACATCGGCCATCTGCTCGAGGATCTCCGGGCCGGTGCCGAACTCGTGCGCGGCCGGGTTGTCCGGATTGCCGAACTGGTTGATGAAGTACGCGCCCGGGGTCTCGCGGGCCAGGCGCTCGGCCAGGTCCTGGTAGTAGTCCGGGTGGCCCTTGGCGACATCGGAGCGGGTCAGCACGACCTGCGCGCCCATCGCCTTGAGGTTGAAGATCTTCTCCCGGCTCATCTTGTCCGGGACCACCAGGATGAGTTTGTAGCCCTTCTGCTGTGCCACCAGCGCCAGGCCGATGCCTGTGTTGCCGGCAGTGCCTTCGACCAGGGTGTCGCCGGGCTTGATGCGGCCGGCCTTCTCGGCCGACTCGATCATCGACAGGCCGATGCGGTCCTTGATGGACCCGCCCGGGTTCTGCGACTCAAGCTTGAGGAAGAGCTCGCAGACGCCAGTGTCCAGGCGCTGCGCCTTGATGATCGGCGTGGCGCCGACCAGTTCGAGCACGGATTGATGGATGGTCATGCGGGGAGTTTAAGACTCCCCGCTTTCCTTCGCACCGGGGCGGCTGCCGTTGCCAGCAGCCGCCCCGGTTCCGGGAGACGCGGATGGAGAGACCGACGAGGAAGTCGCCACCCGCGGCGAGGAAGTGGGTGAGGAAGCTCAGTGATGTTGGGTGTCGTAGAGACGGACCAGGCGGTCCTTCGCAGCCAGCTTTTCGCGCTTCATCTGCGCAAGCGTCATGTCATCGATAGGCAGCACGCCCAGTTCGGCGTCCATCACCTTCTTGTCGAGATCCTTGTGGCGCTGATAAAGCTGCTTGAATTCCGGGTTGCTCTTCATCAGCGCGTCGATCTCTGGCTGCGGTCGTTCCTCGAACATGTAAAGCCTCCTTCAGCTGTTTCGGGAACCCGTGGCCGGGCGGCCACGGACCATGCGGAAGGCCCCGCAAATGAAAACGCCCCGGTCGTGGGACCAGGGCGCAGCGGGGTCGTGGGGGTACTGGATTACAGAATCGGACTGAGCGGTCTGGACGTGGACATCGCCGGCTTCACACAGGCCGACCACCATCAAGCGTGGGGCGGATGGATCCTGCGCAATCGGTGTTGGCGTCATCGACCTGGCTCATCGCCAAGCGGAAAACAGGCCGCTTGGGTATCCGACCCTACTCCTCCGTTTTGCGGTCGGCAAGGCCTTGTCTGGCGGTATCGCGCACCGTGTCGCAGTCAGTTTCGCCACGCCCACCTGGCGCCGTCCGGACGACGCCAAGCGGTTGATTTTCCGTTATTTCGTCGCGTTACTTGGACTGCACGACGACGTCGACGCGGTCGCCCTTGCCGCTGCGACCGGTGGCCTGGACCTTGCCGGCCGGAACGCCGCCGGCGACCAGCGCATCGCGCACCGCGTCGGCCCGGCGCTGGGCCAGCTTGGCGTCGCTGCCGGTGGCCTCGACCTTCAGCGCCGGCGACGAGGAGGCCTGCGCATAGGCCGCCACGGTCCGCACGGTGGTGTCGCCCCCGCCGCTCAGGGTCGCCTTGCCCGCGGCGAAACTGTCCTTGGCCAGGCCGAAGACCTCGCCGCGGCTGTCGCGCTTGGCGCTCGGAAGCTTGCCACCGGTGGTCAGTTCGGCTTCTTCGCGGGCGAGTTTGGCTTCGCGGTCGCGGGCGGCATTGAGGCGTGCGGTCTGGGCGCCGGCGACGCCCTTGAGGGCGGTCTCCACATCCTGCAGCGATGCCGCGTCGGCCTCGCTCTGCACGCGCAGGCGCTCGGCTTCCTCGGTCTGCATCTGCGCCTGCAGGCGCAGGCGTTCGGTCTCGGCGCGGGCGCGGGCGGCGTCCTGGCGGCTGGCTTCGACCAGCAGTTCGCTGCGCTCGCGATCGAGCCGGTCGATCTCACGCTGCATCGAATCGGTGCGGGCGATTGCCTCGGCCACCTGCACGCGGCGCTCGGCGACGTACAGGGCAGCGGCGCGCTCGCGGCTGGACGCCTGGTTGAGGGCGTCGACCGCCTGCCGCGCCGTCAACCGCTCGTACGCGGCAAACGGGTTGAGCACCGGGTCGGAATCGAGCGCGGTCAGGCGCTGGGACAGCCTGGCGGCGTCGGGATTGTCGGCCGCGACGGCCGAGGCGGAGGCCAGCGCCGCCACCAGGGCCAGGCCCAGAAGGGACAGGCGGCTCATGGCTGCTCTCCCTGCAGGCGCTGGCGCAGTTGCGTGACTTCGCCCTTGCGCTGGTTGAGCTCGGCCGTGGCCAGGGCCTCGCGGCTCTTGGCCCAGGCCAGGTCGGCATCGGCCGCGGCGGCGAGCGCGAACCTGCGCGCGGCGTCCTCGTCCCCGGAGCTCATCGCCGACTGGGCCTGGCTCAGGCCGTTGCGCGCCACGCCGAGGTCCTGCGGTGCGTACTGGTCGGCGTCGGCGCCCTCGGCCCGGGTCACCGCCTGGCGGGCGGCAGCCAGCTCACTGGTCGGTGGCGGCAGCGAGGCGCAGGCGGAGAGTGCGGAAGCGAGAACTGCTGCCAGCAGATGAAATCGGATTTGTGCGAAGCTTGGGCGCATTGGGGAGGCCGTGCCTTGTGGTTTGATGCCCGGCCATTGTCGGAAGCCGCTGGCGAGGTTGCAACGGTACACGCTGTTGCGACCCTGCCATGGGTCACAAAAGGGGTTGCAGTATGGACATCGGCTATTTCTTGAAGCTGATGACGGAAAAGAATGCGTCGGACATGTTCCTGACGACTGGCGCACCGGTGTACATCAAGGTCGAAGGCCGCCTGTACCCGTTGGGCAACACCGGGCTGCCCCCGGGCATGGTCAAGAAGATCGCCTATTCGCTGATGGACGAGGGCCAGGTGCCCCTGTTCGAGCGCGACCTCGAATTGAACATGGCCCTGGCCCTGCCCGAAGCCGGCCGCTTCCGCATCAACGTGTTCAAGCAGCGCGGCGAAGTCGGCATGGTGATCCGCGCCATCCGCAGCGTGATCCCGTCGATCGAGGAACTGCAGCTGCCGCAGGTGCTCAAGGACATCATCATGGCCCCGCGTGGCCTGGTGCTGATCGTCGGCTCCACCGGCTCGGGCAAGTCGACCACCCTGGCGTCGATGATCGACTACCGCAACAGCAATATCTCCGGGCACATCCTCACCATCGAGGACCCCATCGAGTACCTGCACAAGCACAAGAAATCGATCGTCAACCAGCGCGAAGTCGGTCTCGACACGCACGCCTTCCATAACGCGCTCAAGAACGCGATGCGTGAAGCGCCGGACGTGATCCTGATCGGCGAAATCCTCGACGCGACCACGATGGAAGCGGCGATCGCCTTCGCCGAAACCGGTCACCTGTGCCTGGCCACGCTGCACTCCAACAACGCCGACCAGACGCTCGAGCGCATCCTCAACTTCTTCCCCGAGGCCGCGCACAAGAACGTGCTGATGAACCTGGCGCTGAACCTGCGCGCGGTGGTCAGCCAGCGCCTGGTGGTCGGCAGCGACGGCCGTCGCCTTCCGGCGGCCGAAGTGCTGATCAACACCCCGCACGTGCGCGACCTGATGCGCCGCGGCCAGGTGCACGAGATCAAGCAGGCGATGGAGGCCTCGCTGGAGGAAGGCATGGAGTCGTTCGACCAGTGCCTGTTCCGCCTCCACAAGGAAGGCCGGATCGACATGGAGGAAGCGCTCAAGGCCGCCGACTCGCGCGAAGGCCTGTCGCTGAAGTTCCGCCTGTCCGAGGGCGCCACCGGCGAACACGACCCCTACGCCGAGGTCTACGACGCGGTTACGCAGTAACCGCCGTCGCGATGCAGGGGCCAGCCATTGGCTCCTGCACCGCAAGCTTTCCTTCAGGCCGCCACTTCTTCCGGCGCATCCGGCTGCCGCTCCGGGCGTGCCGCATCGAATGCCGGCAGCGCCAGGCAGGCCTGTTCGATCCGCACGATGGTCGGATACTTCGCCAGGTCGACGCCGAAACGGCGCGCGTTGTAGACCTGCGGCACCAGGCAGCAGTCGGCCAGCGTCGGCAGGTCGCCTTCGCAGAAGCGCCCGGTCGATGGATGATCGGCCAGCATCGCCTCCAGCGCGGTGAAGCCTTCCTCGATCCAGTGCAGCACCCAGTTGTCGCGCTCGGGCTGCGGCACATGCCAGTTGCGGTCGAAAAAGCGCAGCACGCGCAGGTTGTTGAGCGGGTGGACGTCGCAGGCGACGAGCTGGGACAGCGCGCGCACGCGCTGGCGGTCACGCGCCGATGCCGGCAGCAGCGGTGGCTGCGGCCAGGTTTCGTCCAGGTATTCCAGGATCGCCACCGACTGGCGCATCAGCCGGTCGCCATGCTGCAGCACCGGCACCAGACCCTGCGGATTGGCTTCGCGGAATGCCGGCGCGTGCTGTTCGCCACCGTCGCGCAGCAGGTGCACCGGCACGGTTTCGTAGCTCAGCCCTTTCAGGTTCAGGCCGATCCGCACGCGATAGGCCGCACTTGAGCGCCAGTACGAATACAGCCGAAGTTGCTCTGCCACGTCCCCTCTCCTCGCCGCGTCCGGCGCCGGTACGACATCGACGCGGCGGGAATGCCCCGCCGCGCTTGCAGCCTTGAATCAGCCCGCGCGCTCGATGCGCTGCTCGATCGCGCCGAACACGCTGTCACCGTCGCGCGAGAGCATCTCGATGCGCACCACGTCGCCGAAACTCATGAACGGCGTGATCGGCTTGCCGTGCTCGAGCGTCTCGACGGTGCGCTTCTCGGCGAAGCAGGACGCGCCCAGCGAGGTGTCCTCGTTGGCGACCGTGCCGGAGCCGACGATGGTGCCGGCCGACAGCGGGCGGGTGCGGGCGGCATGCGCGACCAGCTGGGCGAAGTTGAACTGCATGTCGACGCCCGCTTCCGGGGCGCCGAACCACTCGCCATTGATGTGGGTGGTCAGCGCGAGGTGCACCTTGCTGTCCTGCCAGGCGTCGCCGAGTTCGTCGGGCGTGACGAACACCGGGCTCAGCGCCGAGCGCGGCTTGGACTGCAGGAAACCGAAGCCCTTGGCCAGCTCGTTGGGGATCAGGTTGCGCAGCGACACGTCGTTGACCAGGCCGACGAGCTGGATGTGCGCGGCGGCCTGGGCCGGCGTCGCCGCCATCGGCACGTCGTCGGTCACGATGACCACTTCGGCTTCCAGGTCGATGCCGTAGTCCTCGCTGGGTACGCGCACCGGATCGCGCGGGCCATAGAAGCCGGCGCTGACCGCCTGGTACATCAGCGGATCGACATAGAAGCTTTCCGGCACCTCGGCGCCACGGGCGCGGCGCACGCGCTCGACGTGCGGCAGGTAGGCCGAGCCATCGACGAACTCGTACGCGCGCGGCAGCGGCGCCGCCAGCGCGGCAAGGTCGACATCGAATGCGCCGTCTGCGGTGCCGGCGTTGAGGGCGTCGTAAAGGGCGTTGAGCCGCGGCGCACTGTTGGTCCAGTCCTCGAGTGCGCGCTGCATCGTGTCGGCAATGCCGACGGCGCGCACGGCGCGCGACAGGTCACGCGAGACGACGACCAGCGTGCCGTCACGGCCACCTTCCTTCAGGGAACCAAGCTTCATCGAAACTCCAGATCTCGGGCGCGAGGGCGCATTAGTTTCAATTGTAACCGCCTCGCCATGCGCGACGCGACGTTGCTGGCGATTGTAGGAGCAGCCCCCACGGGATCCGCGCGTCCCCATTACCTGCACCAGTACGTAAGGCGGCCACCCAATCAGGACATGACACCCGTCGCAGCCCGCTCCCGGCCTTTTGCGGGCAACAAAAAACCCGCCTTTCGGCGGGTTGTTTGTTCGATATGGCAGCCCCGGATGGATTCGAACCACCGAATGCCTGAGTCAGAGTCAGGTGCCTTACCGCTTGGCGACGGGGCTATGTGATCGATTTTAGCGCAGAAATTAGCGCTTGGAGAACTGGCTTGCGCGACGTGCCTTGTGCAGGCCGACCTTCTTGCGCTCGACTTCACGGGCGTCGCGGGTCATGAAGCCAGCCTTGCGCAGCTCGGACTTCAGGGTGTCGTCGTACTCGACCAGCGCGCGCGAGATGCCCAGGCGGATCGCACCGGCCTGGCCGGTGATGCCGCCGCCGGCGACGGTGACCACGATGTCGAACTTGTCGGTCGACTGGGTCAGCTCAAGCGGCTGGCGCACGATCATGCGCGCGGTCTCGCGACCGAAGAATTCATCCAGCGGACGCTGGTTGACGGTGATGTTGCCAGCACCCTTGCGAAGGAACACGCGGGCGGTGGAGGACTTGCGGCGGCCGGTGCCGTAGTTCTGCTGGATTGCCATGTGATGTCTCTTAGATATCCAGCTGCTGCGGCTGCTGGGCGGCGTGCGGATGCTCGGAGCCCTTGTAGACCTTGAGCTTGCGGTACATGGCACGGCCGAGCGGATTCTTCGGCAGCATGCCCTTGACGGCGGTCTCGATGACGCGCTCGGGGTGGCGCTCAAGCGCCTGGGCGAGGGTCTCGGTCTTCAGGTTGCCGATGTAGCCGGTGAAGCGGTGGTACTGCTTGTCGGCGAGCTTGTTGCCGGTGACGGCAATCTTTTCGGCGTTGATCACAATGAGGTAGTCACCCGTATCGACGTGCGGGGTGAAAACCGGCTTGTGCTTGCCGCGCAGGCGGCGGGCGAGTTCGGAGGCCAGGCGACCCAGGGTCTTGCCCTCGGCGTTGACCACGTACCAGTCACGCTGGACGGTCTCGTTTTTGGCGGTAAAAGTCTTCATGACGTGTCTGGTAGGTGCGTTGTCGGGCTGATTCCGCAGGCAATCCGGCTGGGCCGAACCGCGGAATTTCGCCACGCGCTGTGAAAGAAGCGGAATCATAACGGGCCAGGCCAACTCGTGCAACCCACCGGACTGAACCGCGTGAACCCCCGGTGCTAGCATTCCGCCGATGCCGCCAACCGCCCCCTCGCCCGCCACAGGCCATACCGACCCCCTGGTCGCCCTGGCCGACCGCTGCGTGCAGTGCGGCCTGTGCCTGCCGGCCTGCCCTACTTATGGACTGGCGCGAATCGAGAGCGAATCCCCGCGTGGCCGCATTGCCCTGGCCAAGGCCTGGGCGGTGGGCACGATCGAGCCCAGCGACAGCGGCGAGACCCACCTGGATCAATGCCTGGGCTGCCGCAGCTGCGAGGCGGTGTGTCCGGCGGGCGTGCAGTATGGGCAATTGCTGGTGCTGGCGCGAACGCGGCAACGGCAGCGGCGCCTTCCTGGCTGGCAACAGCGCTGGATCGAAGGCCTGGCGGCCCGGCCGCATCTGCTGGCAAGCCTGCTGGGTCTGTACCGGCATGCCAGGGGATGGCTGCCGGCACGGTTGCGCCGCCTGCCTGCCCCTCCCCCGGTGCCCCGGGGCAATTCCCGGTCGGGCCGCCCACCCGCGGCCATCGCCCTCTTCTCCGGCTGCGTGGCCCGGCCGTACGAGGCAGGCCTGCGCAAGGGGTTGCTCGATTGCCTGGCCGCCCTCGGTATCGAAGTTGGCGAACCGGCTGCGCAGACCTGTTGCGGCAGCCTGCATGCTCACGCAGGCAACGACACCGCAGCCGCGGCGCTGGCCGGGCGCAACCGCGGCGCCTTCGCTGGCGCCGAAACGGTCCTGACACTGGCCAGTGGCTGCCATGAATCCCTGGCGCAGTCGCTCACCGGCGATGCGCGCGTGGTCGATGCGATCGATTTCCTCGAGGCGCAGACCAGCGCCCGCGCCGGCTCGCTGCGCTGGCGCCGCTGCGACGAGCGCATTGCACTGCACTTGCCGTGCACGCAGCGCAATGTGGTGCGCTCGGTCGCTTCACTGCGCCGGCTGCTGGCGCAGGTCCCGGGCCTGCAGGTGATCGAACTCGACCGTGGCCTGGGCTGCTGCGGCGCTGCCGGGACGCAGATGCTGACCGACACGCAGCGCGCCGACGAGTTCCGTTCGCCGCTGCTGCTGCAACTGCACGAGAGTGGAGCGACGCGCCTGCTCAGCGCCAACATCGGTTGCCGCCTCCATCTGGCTGCAGGCACCGCCATCCCGGTGCAGCACCCGTTGGAGTTTCTTGCAGGACTGGTTGAACAGACGTCTTCATCGGCCCCAGCCATCGCACCCGGTTAAACTTCGGCCATGGCCACGACACGCGAACTGACGCAACTCGACCGCTTCCTCACCGACACCCAGCGGGCGCTGGACACGGTGTTCGGCTCTCCGCCCGCCTTGCGCGCCAACCCGTCGGACGGGATCGCGCAGATCGAGCTCGATGCCGACGAGCGCCAGCACGCGGCCGGGCTGATGCGCATCAACCATGTCGGCGAGGTCTGTGCGCAGGCGCTGTATTGCGGCCAGGCGGCGGTCGCGCGCGATCCGTCCACGCGCGAGCATCTGCTCGAGGCGGCGCAGGAAGAAACCGACCATCTGGCATGGTGCGCGGACCGTCTGCGCGAGCTCGACAGCCGGCCGAGCCTGCTCAATCCGATCTGGTACGCCGGCAGTTTCGCCATCGGTGCGTTGGCAGGCTTGCGCGGCGACGGCTGGAACCTGGGCTTCGTGGTCGAGACCGAGCGCCAGGTCGAGGCGCACATCGACGAGCACCTGGACTCATTGCCAGTAGCCGACGCGCGCAGCCGCGCGATCCTGGAAGTGATGAAGGCCGACGAGGCCCGCCACGCCGACAACGCCGAAGCCGCCGGTGCGCGCATTCTGCCGATGCCGGTGCCTACGCTCATGGCGGCTGCGTCCAAGCTGATGAAGGCGGTTGCTTACCGGCTGTGAGTTTTTTGCTGTCGGGCGTCGAGGAGGTCGGCACTGCCGGCCTTTTTTGTGGGCGGTTTGGCGCTCTAGCGCTTTCCGCGTGACGCAGCTGCCAGGGCGGGACTCGGGCTGCCTGGGGATCGGGTGGTTCCAAAGGCCCGGCGGACGGCGCCCTTCGGAAGACTCACGCCGAACGCCCCACGCCTCGCGCGCCCCATCGACCGGAAAAGAAAAAGGCCGGCAATGCCGGCCTTTTTCAACAAGCGCGCACCCCGACCTCAGTCGGCCAGGTTGCGCCCGTGATAGAGCTCTTCGATCTCGCGCTTCAGGCGCGCCTCGATCTTCATGCGCTCCTTGAACGACAGATTCTTGGCCTTCTCCTCGAACAGATAATTGTCGAGGTCGAACTCCTTCAGGTGCATCTTCGTGTGGAAGATGTTTTCCTGATAGACATTCACGTCGAGCATCTCGTAGCGCGACTTGATGTTCTTGGCCAGGTAATCCTGGATCGAATTGATCTTGTGATCGATGTAGTGCTTCTTGCCCTTGATGTCGCGGGTGAAGCCGCGCACCCGGTAGTCCATGATGACGATGTCGGACTCGAGGCTCTCGATCAGGTAGTTCAAGGCCCGCAGCGGCGAGATCACACCGCAGGTTGCCACGTCGATGTCGGCGCGGAACGTCGCGATGCCGCTGTCCGGATGCGTCTCCGGATAGGTGTGCACCGTGATGTGCGACTTGTCCATGTGCGCGACCACCGCATCGGAGATCAACTCCTTGCCGGCGTCCTTCTTGTCGATCACCGGCTCCTCGGAAATGAGGATGGTCACCGACGCGCCCTGCGGATCGTAGTCCTGGCGTGCGATGTTGAGGATGTTGGCGCCGATGATCTCCGCCACATCCGTCAGGATCTGCGTCAAGCGGTCGGCGTTGTAGGCCTCGTCGATGTATTCGATGTAACGACGGCGCTCGTCCTCCGATGCCGCGAAGCAGACATCGTAGATATTGAACGAGAGGGCCTTGGTGAGGTTGTTGAAACCCTGCAACCTCAGGCGAGGCAACGGCTTGACCACGGCGGTGGGATCCCGGTACGGCTGTGAGGGGCGAGATTATGAGGCAATTGTTGTGACGGTGGAACGCGCATCCCGATCCGGGGCAGATGCCGCCAGGATCCGTGCACGCCCTCGGCGCCTCCCGGGCGGCCCGCCTGGCTGAACCTGAATCGGCATTCCGTCACAACTTCGCTCCCGGCCGGGGTGACGCTCTAGGGCGGATATTTGCCCAAAGCGTTAGTTCGGCCTAAGCTCGCCGAATCACAAAACCTTCACGCCCATGTCCGCCAATCCGGTTGTTCCCTCGCCCGCCCTGCGCCGAACCAACAGCCCACTGCTGCCGGACGGCGCGACCATTGAGCGATTCCTCGCTCACTGCCACCGCCGTCGCTACCCGTCGCGCACCGACGTGTTCCGGCCGGGCGACCCGGCCAGCACCCTCTACTACATCGTTTCCGGCTCGGTCAGCATCATCACCGAGGAAGAAGACGGCCGCGAACTGGTCCTGGGCTATTTCGGCCCCGGCGAATTCGTCGGCGAGCTCGGTCTGTTCATCGCCAGCGACCAGCGCGAAGTGATCCTGCGCACGCGCAGCACCTGCGAGCTGGCCGAGATCGGTCACGAGCGCCTGTACGACCTGTTCCTGACCCGCCTGTCGCTGGACGCCCCCAAGCTGCTGTACGCCATCGGCGCGCAGATCTCGCGGCGCCTGCTCGACACCAGCCGCAAGGCCGGCCGCCTGGCCTTCCTCGACGTCACCGACCGCATCGTCCGTGCCCTGCACGACCTGGCCAAGGAACCCGAGGCGATGAGCCATCCGCAGGGCACCCAGATCCGGGTGTCGCGCCAGGAGCTCTCGCGCCTGGTGGGTTGCTCGCGCGAAATGGCCGGCCGGGTGCTCAAGAAGCTCCAGGCCGACGAAAAGCTGCACGCACGCGGCAAGACCGTCGTCCTCTTCGGCACCCGCTAGTGGCTCGCGCCGCCGGTTCCGCGGACACCTCGATCCGGGTGCGGCCGGCGGAACTGGGCGACGCCAGCGACGTCGCGCGACTGCTCGGTGAGCTTGGCTACCCCTGCAGCCGAGACGAGGCGGCCGAACGCATCGCCGTTGTCCGCCATGACCCACGCCAGCACCTGCTGCTGGCCGAAATCGACGGCGACACCTTCGGCCTGGTGTCGCTGTACACGCTGTATTCGGTGATCCACGGCGACGAACTGGCGCGCATCACGGGCCTGGTCGTGCAGGCCGGTTGCCAGGGCCAGGGCATCGGCCGGCGCCTGCTGCGCGAGGTCGAGTCGATTTCCCGCCGCATCGGTGTGCGCCGGATCGAAGTCACCAGCAATGCCCGCCGCGCCGAGGCCCACGCGTTTTACCGCCACTGCGGCTACGCCGATGGCTCGCTGCGCTTCATCAAGGCGCTCGGCGACTAGAACAAGTGCCCGAGCTGCCCCGCCAGCCATACCGCGATTTTGCCGAACACACGCTGCTGGAGTTCTTCCAGGACATGGACGCGCCGGGGCGCGTCTAGCTCACCCGGTCGCCGCCGCGGCTCTTGCAGCCCCAGTTGAGGATCGGCGTCCCCGCCGGCAACACGCGGCGGAACATCGCCACGCGGCCGTGCTTGGGGTTGACCACCACCGGCTTGCGCGCCGCCTGCAGCAACGGAAGATCGGCGCTGCTGTCGGAATAGGCCACCCCGACCTGGTCGTAACCCGCATCCCAGATCATCCGCATCTTGTTGCGATGGTGGCAGTGCTCCACGGTGATCATGCCGCCCAGGAACGGGCCGCTGATGCTGCCGATCACCGGCAGGTCCTCATGGGCGACGAAATCCAGGATTGCCCGCGCCAGCTCAGGCGAGGCGCCGGTGGCGATGATCACGCGATCGCCGGCATCGCGGTGGCGCTGCAGCACCTTGAGCGCCACCGGCAGCAGCCGCGCGCGGATCTGGCGCGCGTGCAGCCGCACGTACTCGTCGATCAGGTCGTCCATGTCGGCGCGGCGGTGGGTGCCGACGGTGCCGATCCACAGATAGGCCGAGATCGCGCGCCGCCGCGTCGGCAACCAGGCGACCATCGGCAGCAGCAGCGGCGACAGCAGCAGCGCCGCGGTCACGCGCGCCCAGTGGCGCTGCAGCAGCCACAGCACCAGGTGGCTGCCCGAATCGCCGTCATACAGCGTGTGGTCGAAGTCGAACACGACCAGGGGCGAGTACGGACGCCCCGGATCGTGAAGTTGGGACTCGCCTCCGGCCATCGTGCTCATGCCGCGAACAGCCGGTGCAATGCGGCGCCCGGGTCGGCCTCGCGCATGAAGGATTCGCCGATCAGGAAGGTCTGCACGCCGGCCTGGCGCATCTTCGCCACGTCGGCCGCGCTCGCGATTCCGCTCTCGGTGACCAGGGTGCGATCGCGCGGCACGGCCTGGCTCAGCTCCACAGTGGTGTCGAGCGAGACCTCGAAGGTGCGCAGGTTGCGGTTGTTGACGCCGATGAGCTCGCAGTCGGTCTGCAGCGCGCGCTCGAGCTCGTCGATGTCGTGCACCTCGACCAGCACGTCCATGCCCAGCTCCATCGCCAGCGTGGCCATCTCCACCATCGGGCCGTCCTCCAGCGCGGCGACGATCAGCAGGATCGCATCGGCGCCGATCGCACGGGCTTCATAGACCTGGTAGGGGTCGATGGTGAAGTCCTTGCGCAGCACCGGCAGCGAGCAGGCGCCACGCGCCTCGCCAAGGAACATGTTGCTGCCCTGGAAGAAGTCGACGTCGGTCAGCACCGACAGGCAGGCCGCGCCGCCGGCCTCATAGCTGCGGGCGATGTCGGCCGGATGGAAGTCCTTGCGGATCAGGCCCTTCGACGGGCTGGCCTTCTTCACCTCGGCGATCACCGCCGCTTCGCCGGCCACGTGGCGGCGGCGGATGGCGTCGACGAAGCCGCGCGTCGGCGGCTGCTGCAGGGCACGGTCGCGCATTTCCGCGAGCGGGCGCACGCGGCTGCGTTGCTGGATCTCCTCCACCTTGCGGGCGAGGATGGTGTTGAGGATGTCGCTCATGTGCAGTGAACCAACGAAATTGGACGCGAAGGGGGAGGAGGAGACGGCGCCGGACTGGACTGGTTACTCGTCCCTCTCCGTCTTTTTCGCGCTGCCGTAGGCGCGCTCGACTTTCGCCACGCGCAACTCGTAATGCTCGTACCAGTGCTGGCGCCCGTAGGCGCGCGTCGCTGCGTGCTCGGCATGCTGGCGCCAGGCCGCGATCGCCGCCTCGCTCTCCCAGTACGACACGGTGATGCCAAAGCCGTCCGCACCGCGGGTGGACTCCACGCCGAGGTAGCCCGGCTGCTGAGCGGCCAGCTCGACCATGCGCTGCGCGGCTTCGGCATAGCCGGCATCGTCGTCGCCGTTGCGACGGGACGAGAAGATCACCGCGTAGTACGGCGGCTGCGGCAAGCGGGCGAACGCTTCGTCCACGTCAGGCTCCAACGGGCTGGCCGGCAAGCTCGCGCGTCGTCGCAACAAACTGCTCGAGCTTGTCGCGGGCCGCGCCGGAGGCCAGCGCCGCGCGGGCGCGGTCGATGCCTTCGGCGATGCTGTCGGCGACGCCGGCAGCGTAGATCGCCGCACCGGCATTGAGCGCGACGATCTCGCGCGGCAGCCCGCTCTCGTTGCGCAGTGCCTGCAGCACCAGCGCGCGCGATTCGTTGGCGTCGTTGACGCGCAGGTTGCGGCTGGCGGCCATGGCGATGCCGAAATCCTCCGGGTGCACTTCGTACTCGCGCACCACGCCGTCACGCAACTCGCCGACCAGGCTGCCTGCGCCGAGCGAGAGCTCGTCCATGCCGTCGCGGCCCCAGACCACCAGCGCGCGGCTTGCGCCAAGCTCCTGCAGCACGCGCACCTGGATGCCGACCAGGTCGGGATGGAACACGCCCATCAGGATGTTCGACGCGCCGGCGGGATTGGTCAGCGGGCCAAGGATGTTGAAGATCGTGCGCACCGCCATCTCACGCCGCACAGGCGCGACCACTTTCATTGCAGGGTGGTGCACGGGGGCGAACATGAAACCGATGCCGCAGCGCTCGATGCACTGTGCTACCTGTTCGGGCTGCAGCTCGATCGCCGCGCCGAGCGCCTCGAGCACGTCGGCGCTGCCGGATTTGGACGAGACGCTGCGGTTGCCATGCTTGGCGACCTTGGCCCCGGCCGCGGCCACCACGAACATGCTGGCGGTGGAGATGTTGAAGGTGTGCGCGCCGTCGCCGCCGGTACCGACGATATCGACCAGGCCGGTGCGATCGGCCAGCTCGACCGGCCGCGCGAACTCGCGCAGCACGGTGGCGGCGCCGGCGATCTCGCCCACCGTCTCCTTCTTGACCCGCAGGCCGGTGAGGATGGCCGCGGTCATCGTCGGCGAAACTTCGCCGCGCATGATCATGCGCATCAGCTCGACCATCTCGTCGTGGAAGATCTCGCGATGCTCGATCGTGCGCTGCAGGGCTTCTTGCGGGGTGATGGGCATGGCGGGACGTCAGCGTTCCAGGAAGTTCTTGAGCAGCGCGTGGCCGTGCTCGGTGAGGATCGACTCGGGGTGGAACTGCACGCCTTCAACCGGATGTTCGCGGTGGCGCAGGCCCATGATCTCGTCGAACCCGGCCGCGCCGCCGGCATCGTCGGCGTTCTCGCTCCAGGCGGTGATTTCCAGGCAATCGGGCAGCGTCTCACGCGACACCACCAGCGAGTGGTAGCGGGTGGCCTCGTAGCCGTCCGGCAGGCCGGCGAACACGCCCTTGCCCTCGTGGCGGATCCGCGAGGTCTTGCCGTGCATGATGCGCTTGGCGCGGATGACGTCGCCGCCGTAGGCCTGCCCAAGGCTCTGGTGGCCCAGGCAGACGCCGAAGATCGGGATGCGCGGGCCCAGCTGGCGAATCACATCCACCGACACGCCCGCTTCGTTGGGCGTGCACGGACCCGGCGACACCACGATCCGCTCCGGCTGCAGCGCCTCGATCTGGGCGACGCTCAGTTCGTCGTTGCGGACGACCTTCACCTCGGCCCCGAGCGTCTGCAGGTACTGCACGAGGTTGTAGGTGAAGCTGTCGTAGTTGTCGATCATCAGCAGCATGGCTTACGCAACCCCTTGGCAGTTAAGAGGCCATGTCCGTACTTCGTGGGCGTCCGAACTTGATGGGCGTCCGATGTTCATGGACAGATACCCGCTCAGATACCCGCTCTTGGCCCTGGTATCCGGGGGAAGCGTGACTCGGCTGCTGGAAGGATACCGCACCCGCTACCGCCAGCCGCACTGCCGCGCCTGGCTTCAGGCCGCCGGGAGGCCACGGTGCGCGGCGGCTTCGGCTACGGGCAACAGCACCTGCACGCGCAGGCCGGGCGCGCGATCGAGCAGGACCACGCGACCGCCATGGCGATGCACGATCGCCCGCACCAGGCTCAGGCCGAGGCCGCTGCCGGGGGAGCCGCGATGGCTTTCCAGACGCTGGAAGCGGTCGAACACGCGCTCGCGCTCGGCCTCGGGGATGCCCGGCCCGCGGTCGTCGATCTGCAGCAAGGCGCCCTGCCCGGTCGCCTGCAGCACCACGTCGACCTCGCTTCCGGCCGGGGCGTACTTGAGTGCGTTGTCGAGCAGGTTCACCAGCATCTGGAACAACTGGTCGCGATCGCCTCGCACCTGCACCGGATGCAGCCGCGACTGCAGGCGGATGCCGCGTTCGCCGGCGCTGGGCGTGTACAACTCCAGCCCGTCGGCGACCAGTGCGGCCAGTTCCAGTACCGGCTCGTCGCGCGCCGGCGCCTGCGCTTCGATGCGGGCCAGCCACAGCAGCGACGCAAAGGTCCGCAACAACTGGTCGGTCTCAGCCACCGCCGCGTCCAGCGCCGCATCGCGGCCGGGATCGCCAGGCTGGCGGCGCAGTTCCTCCAGGCCGTTGCGCAGGCGCGTCAGCGGCGTGCGCAGGTCGTGTGCAATGTGATCGGTGGCATGGCGGACGCCGCCCAGCAGGTCCTCGATGCGATCGAGCATGCCGTTGAAGCGGCGGGCCAGGCGATCGAAGGCGTCGTCGCTGCCGTCCAGCGGTACTCGCAATGCAAGTTCGCCGCCGCCGACGCGCTCGGCCGTCGAATCCAGGCTGCGCAATCGCCGCGAGACCCAGCGCGAGGTCAACCAGCCGACCAGCGCGCCCAGGGTGGCCGCGACCAGCAATGCCGCCAGCGCCGTGCGCAGCATCAACGCGAGAAAGCGGTCCTGTGAATGCAGGCGCAGGCCGACCAGCAGCGTGCTGCCATCGCCCAGCGGCTGCAGGTGCGCGATCACGCGGCGGTGGCCGTCGGCATCGCCGGCCTCGGCGGCGTCGAAGGTGATCCAGCGCGCCGTCGTCGCCGCGTGCGCGCGCATGCCCGCGGTTGCGACGATCTCGCCGCCGCCGCGACCGGACAGCGCATAGACCGCATCGGGATCTTCGGGCGCGGCGATGCGCGCCTGCAGTTCGTCGACCAGGGCGGCGCGGCCGCTGTCGCGATACACCTCGGCCAGGCCGGCCGCGTCGGTGCGCACCAGTTCGCGGGCGTCCTGCAGCAACAGGGTCGACACGGCGTAGTAGACACCTGCGCCGAGCAGCACGAAGGCAAGCAGGAACGAGGCCATCACCGCCAGCGCCAATTGCGCACTGGTCGAGCGCAGCCATCGCATCCGCATCGGCGTCATTCCCCCAGCCGGTAGCCGGCGCCGCGCACCGTGTGCAGCAGCGGGTGTTCGAACCCGTGGTCGATCTTCTGCCGCAACCGGCTGATGTGGACGTCGATGACGTTGGTCTGCGGATCGAAGTGGTAGTCCCACACCGCTTCGAGCAGCATCGTGCGGGTGACGACGCGCCCGGACTGGCGCATCAGGTATTCGAGCAGTCGGAACTCGCGCGGCTGCAGTTCAATGTGCTTGTCGCCGCGCTGGGCGCCGCGGCCGAGCAGGTCCAGTTCGAGGTCGCCGACGCGCAGGCGGGTGGGTTCGCGTTCGGCGCCGTCGCGAGTGCGGCGGACGATGCTGTCCAGTCGCGCGCTCAGTTCGGAGTAGGCGAATGGTTTGACGAGGTAGTCGTCGGCGCCGGCACGCAGGCCTTCGACGCGGTGTTCGACTTCGCCCAGGGCGGTCAGCAGCAGCAGCGGGGTGGGATTGCCAGCGCCGCGCAGGGTCTGCAGCAGCACCAGGCCGTCGACCAGTGGCAGCATTCGGTCGAGCACGATGGCGTCGAACTTTTCGGTGGTGGCCAGGAACAGTCCCTGGCGGCCGTCGTCGGCATGGTCGACGGCGTGCCCATCCTCGCGCAGGCCCTTGACGATGAAGGACGCGGTATGGGGATCGTCTTCGACCAGCAGGACTCGCATTCGGCTTGGCTCCGGCAACGCAAAAAAGGATACCCCGTCGAAGCGCCTCGACGGGGTATCCGCCCGCTTGCACACGGGCTCCGGGGAACGGTGGATCGGATTGGTGCGGACTGGCGTGGATCGAGTCCTCCTGATCATCAGGTCCTGGGGAGGGACCTGCTGGTCAGTTCGTCTGGATCAACGTCTCGATCAGCTCTTCTTGCCGTCGTTGGTCTTCTGGGCGTTCTTGTCGGTCTTGGCGTCGGTCTTGGCGGTGTGCTTGTGCTTGCTGACCGAGGACTTGGCAGGTGCGGCCGGGGTGGTCGCCGGGGTTGCGGCCAGTGCGGAGCCGGCCAGGGCGGTCAGGGCGAGGGCGATCAGGGGCTTGCGGATGTTCATGGTGATGTGACTCCTGGAAGGTACGTTGACGAGGGTACGTTTAGTGGGAATCTCTCTTGCTGGTGGGGTCGCTCCCCATCGCAGGGACAGATTGCGCCGGGGCGCTTCTCGTCGATCTTTCCGGAGCATGAACAATCGGTAATGTTTGGGCCTGGCTGCGCGGGTGGGCGCGCGGGTGGGCGCGCGGGCTGGTTGCGCGGGCTGGTTGTGCGGGCTTGTTGTGCGGGCGCGCCTGGCGGACTTCGGAGGGGCGCTGTCCGCAGGGGCGGGAATTCGTGGCGGTATCAACCCACGCCGCTGCCGCGGCGGATTGGAACCGGCGCCGTCGCGATGCGCCCCTTGAGATCGGTCATCGTCCCGGGCAACACCACCAGGTACGAAATCAGCTGCTCCGCCAACTCCAGCAGCAGATCGGCACTGACCTTGTCGATCGTCGCCTCGTCCTCGAACTGGCGACCGAACGTGCCGCTCGGCGCAAGCAACTGCGCGATGTCCTGCAACGGCTTTGCCAGGTCCATCTCTTTCGGCAACGCCTCCAGGTTCTGCGTCAGTGACTGGTCGCGCTTGTCCTCGCTCAGCAGACGCGCCGCCAGACCTGCCAGCAGGTGGCGCACCGTCAATGCCGTCGCGCCCCATTCGGCGCGGTTGTAGAGCTTGAGCGCGGACTCGTAGCTGCGTGCCAGCGGCGCCGACAGGTTCTGCAGGTGCTCCACGCCGGACATCGGATCGCGTCCGGCCGGCCCGGGATAGCAGAACAGGCCGCCCGGTTTGCGCGTGCTGTCGGCCTCGAGCAGCTGCACGAACAGAACCTCTTCTTCGCAGCGCGCGCACGCCAGCTCGCTGGCGGCCAGTTGCCGTCCGTGCTCCTGCCAGGTTTTGGCCTCGAAAACCGCCTCCTTCAGGCAGTTCGGGCAGATCATTTCGACCGTACGCGGGAACGTATTGGAAAACCGGGATTGAACGAGGGTGTCCTGGACGAGTTGCATCGCCGCCTCCTGCCCGTTGGCCTTGCTCCCGTTGATGTGCGTCCCCTGGGCGAATCCCCAAGGCCCTGAAGCCGACCACTCATCACGTGACCAGTGAATACCGGTTCGCTTGTGAATAAAACGTTGTGATCGTGCAATCGAGGACAGCGCAAACGCTCGAATCGGCGGCTGAATTGCGCCCACCCGATCAGGCAGCGACTGACGTCACAATTCCGAGGTCATAACCCCTTGGCCGCCTGGGCGACGGCGCGGAACAATGCGCGCCCCTTGTTCATCGTCTCCTCCCACTCCTTGGCGGGGTCGGAGTCGTAGACGATGCCGGCGCCGGCCTGGACGTGCAGGCGTCCGTCCTGGATCACGGCCGTGCGGATGGCAATGGCGGTGTCGGCGTCGCCGTTCCAGCCCAGGTATCCGATGGAACCGGCGTAGACATTGCGCTTGATGGGCTCGAGTTCGCGGATCACTTCCAGTGCGCGGATCTTCGGCGCGCCGCTGACGGTGCCGGCCGGGAACGTCGCGCGCAGCACGTCGGCATAACTCAGGCCGGATTTCAGCTTGCCGGTTACTTCGCTGACGATGTGCATGACGTGGCTGTAGCGCTCGATGACGAACTGCTCGCCAACCTGCACCGTGCCCGGTTCGGAGACGCGGCCGGCATCGTTGCGGCCGAGGTCGATCAGCATCAGGTGCTCGGCGCGCTCCTTCGGGTCGGCCAACAGTTCGGCTTCGAGCGCGGCGTCTTCTTCCGGCGTGGCGCCTCGCGGGCGCGTGCCGGCGATCGGGCGCACGGTGACCTGGCCGTCCTGCAGGCGCACCAGAATCTCCGGCGAGCTGCCCACGACCTGGGTGCCACCGACATCGAGGAAGTACATGTACGGCGAGGGATTGAGCGCACGCAATGCGCGATAGACGTCAACCGGGCGCGCCTGGAACGGCACCGACAGGCGCTGGCTCAGCACCACCTGGAAGATGTCGCCGGCGCGGATGTATTCCTTGGATTTCTCGACCGCGGCGATGAAGCCTTCGCGGGTGAAGCCGGAGACGAAATCGGCTTCGTCCAGCGCGCGGCCTTCCAGGGTTTCCGGGTAGCCCGGGCCACCCTGGCGCAGGCGGTGTTCCAGTTCGTCGAGGCGACGGTTGGCGCGTGCCAGCGCGCGCGGCTCCTGCGGGTCGGCGTGGACGATCAGGTACAGGCGGCCCTTGAGGTTGTCGAACACCGCCAGCTCGTCGCTCTGCATCAGCAGGATGTCGGGCGTGCCGAGCTCATCGGGCTTGTGCGTGCCGTCCTTGTCCGGGCCGGCCAGGCGCGGCTCGATGTACTGGATGCACTCGAAGCCGAACCAGCCGACCAGGCCGCCGGTGAAGCCCGGCAACCCGGCGATCTTCGGCACGCTGTGCGCGGCACGCAGGCGCTCGACTTCGGCGAAGGGATCGTCGACGACGCGGCTTTCGACCAGCTCGCCGTCTTCGCTGACGAACAGCGTGTGCCCGGCGAAGGCGTACACGCGCTGCGCCGGCAGGCCGATGATCGAATAACGGCCGAAACGCTCGCCCCCCTCGACCGACTCGAACAGGTAGGTGTGCGGCCCGTCGGCGAGCTTGAGATAGACCGACAGCGGCGTATCGAGATCGCTCAGGACCTCGCGGACGACGGGGATGCGGGTGTGGCCGTCAGCGGCCTGCTGCTGGAACTGTTCGGGAGAGGTCACGCGGCGATTCCTTGGAACACGGGGGGCAAGCGGCCCGATGCAGCCGGCCCAATGGTGGCGGCCAATGTAATACGCACGTCATCGTCCGTCCGGAGAATAGGAGGCCATAACAGGGACGACTGGCGGAGGCGGGATTGCCTCCAAATATTCCGCGGCAAGCCAGTGATGGCTTGCCGCTTTGCTTTCAGCGCAGGTCGGTGTCGGCCACCACCACGCCATCCTCGTCCGCGCATAGCCAGTCTCCCGGCCGGATGCGGATGCCACCGAATTCCACGTCGATATCGCGCTCGCCTTCGCCGAGCTTGTCGGTCTTGCGCGGGCACACGCCGAGCGCCTTGACGCCCAGGTTGAGGCCGCCGATCGCGCCGCTGTCGCGGATCACGCCGAACACCACCACCCCGGCCCAGCCGTTCTCGGAGGCCTTGGCGGCGAGCAGGTCGCCGAGCATCGCGCGGCGGGTGGAGCCGCCGGCATCGATCACCAGCACCCGGCCCAGCCCCGGCTCGGCCACCGCTTCGCGCACGCGCGAATTGTCTTCGTCGGCCCGGATCGTGCTGACCAGGCCGTTGAAGGCCAGGCGGCCGCCGAAATCGCGCAGCGGCAGGTCGAGCACGCGCACCTGCGCGTCGTGGAGATCGCACAGGTCGCAGGTGTTCATCCGGTCCTCACTCCTTTGACGGCCGCCTTCATCCTGCCGATCACATCGGCGTAGTCGGGGGCATTGAAGATCGCCGAACCGGCGACGAAGGTATCGGCGCCGGCAGCGGCAATCTCGGCGATGTTGTCGGCCTTGACGCCACCGTCGATCTCCAGCCGGATCGGCTTGCCGGTGCGGTCGATCATGGCGCGCACGCGGCGCAGCTTGTCGAGCGCCGAGGGAATGAAGCTCTGTCCACCGAAACCGGGATTGACCGACATCAGCAGCACCATGTCGAGGTCTTCCAGGACCCAGTCCAGCACGTCGATGGGCGTGGCCGGGTTCAGCACCAGGCCGGCCTGGCAGCCATGCGACTTGATCAGCTGCACCGTGCGGTGCACGTGCGCGCTGGCTTCCGGGTGGAAGCTGATCATGCTGGCGCCGGCCTTGGCGAAGTCGGGAACGATGCGATCGACCGGCTCGACCATCAGGTGCACGTCGATCGGGGCAGTCACGCCGTGCTTGCGCAGCGCCTCGCAGACCAGCGGGCCGATGGTCAGGTTGGGTACGTAATGGTTGTCCATCACGTCGAAATGCACCCAGTCGGCGCCGGCGGCGAGCACGTTGTCGACCTCCTCGCCGAGTCGGGCGAAGTTGGCCGAAAGGATGGACGGGGCGATGACGGTCGATTGCATGGGATGTCCTGGTGCTTTGGAGTCTGCCTGTTCCCCGGCGCCCGGGGGAAGGCTTGGTAGCGGGAAAGGCGTCACCTGCGCTGGCGCAGGGTCTTGATGCGGTCGTAGGCCTGGTTGATCTCGCGCGCCTTGGTTTCGGCCTGCTGGCGCAGCTCGGCGGCGGCGCCGGCCACGCGGTCCGGGTGGTACTGCGACATCAGCCGCCGGTAGGCCCGGTCGATCTCGGCATCGGTGGCGTCGGAGGTCAGGCCCAGGGCGGCATACGGGTTGTCCCGGCGCAGCCTGAACCAGTCGATATCGAAGGCATGCCCGATCAGCAGCCCGACCAGGGCGCCGAACAGCGGGTTGGTGCGGAACAGGGCGGCTCCGGCGAAGAAGCCCAACAACTTGCCGTACCAGCGTTTCATCGTCCTCCACGCGGCCCCGGCGGCCGCCTTCCCGGACGCGTGTCCAGAGCGGACGCCAGTGTACCTGCACGCCGCGCCAAGCCGGCGTACACTGGCCGGCCCTGTCGCGCACGCGCGCGATCCGCCTGGTCCTGGACAGCGAGGACACCCGAGTCAAGGCGAGCGTGCGGCGGGGCCTTCGTGCATATCCTGAGGGTTTTCGCGTTGTCCACGACACTGCTCCAATCCGATCTGCCCGGCCTGAACCTGCGCCACCGCGGCAAGGTCCGCGACGTGTTCGACCTGCCTGCCGAGCGCCTGCCCGCCGGTGCCGGCGAATGCCTGCTGATGGTCGCCACCGATCGCCTCTCCGCCTTCGACGTGGTCCTGCCCGACCCGATCCCGGGCAAGGGCGAGATGCTCTGCCAGATCAGCAACTTCTGGTTCGGCAAGACCGAGCACATCATCCGCAACCATCTCACCGGCATCGACGTCGCGTCGGTGCTGCCGGCCGGTGTCGACGCCGCGCTGTACGCCAAACGCGCGGTGGTGACGCGACGCCTGAAGCCGGTTCCGATCGAGTGCATCGCCCGCGGCTATCTCATCGGCAGCGGCTGGAAGGACTACCAGCGCACCGGTCGCGTCAGCGGCATCGCCCTGCCCGACGGCCTGCGCCAGGCGCAGATGCTGCCCGAGCCGATCTTCACCCCGTCGACCAAGGCCGCTGTCGGCGACCACGACGAGAACATCGACTTCGACACCGCCGTGCGCACGGTCGGCGCCGATCTCGCCGAGCAGGTCCGCGACGCCACGCTGCGCCTGTACAAGTTCGCCCGCGACTACGCCGCGCAGCGCGGCATCATCCTGGCCGACACCAAGTTCGAGTTCGGCCTGGATGCCGATGGCCACCTGTACGTGATGGACGAAGTGCTCACGCCGGACTCGTCGCGCTACTGGCCTGCCGACCAGTACGAGGTGGGCACCAGCCCGCCGAGCTACGACAAGCAGTTCGTGCGCGACTACCTGGAAACGCTCGACTGGGACAAGACCCCGCCCGGTCCGAAGCTGCCGGCACCGGTGATTGAGCGCACCCGCGCCAAGTACGCCGAGGCGCTGCAGAAACTGGCCGGCATCAGCGTCGACCAAGCCGAGCCGGCCAGCACGGTCGGCTGAGCCTGGCCTCCCGGCGCCTGCCTTGCCTGGCTGGCGCAATCGCGGCCTGAGTGGTCGCGATCGTGGCCGGCGTGCGCGTGATCCAGCTATTCTCCCATTCGGCCCCGCATTGAGCGTCGGCCGAGCGCGCCTGGGAGGGACGCCATGAACACCGCAGCCGACTCGACGACCGGGTCATCGCAACGCCAGATCGACCAATGGTTCGCCAACTACTCCGGCGACCATCGCAACAGCACCAACCAGCTCATCCATGTGATCTGCGTACCGGCGATCCTGTGGAGCGTGATCGCGCTGCTGTGGTGCATTCCCGCGCCGGGCACGTGGTTCCGCGCCGGCTTCTGGGCCGGGCTGGCGATGCTCGCCAGCGTCCTGTTCTACTACCGCGCCTCGCGTGCGCTCGGCCTGGGCATGGCTTTCATCTATGTGCTGCTGGGCCTGCTCACGCGCTGGATCCACGACAGCTACGGCACCACGACGCTGCTTTGGCTCGGCGTGGGTGTGTTCGTCGTCGCCTGGATCGGCCAGTTCGTCGGCCACAGCAAGCTGTTCGAAGGCAAGCGCCCGAGCTTCTTCACCGACCTGCGCTACCTGCTGATCGGGCCGGCGTGGGTGCTGGCCAAGCTGTATCGCAAGCTGGGCTGGGCGTACTGATCGGCAACCCCAAGGCCCTCCGAGACCCGTCATCCCCGCGAAGGCGGGGACCCAGTGTCGCGGATCTTCGCGCCAACCCGAGAGAAAAGTCGCTGGGTGCCCGCCTTCGCGGGAATGACGGGTTTTATTCGCAGGAATGATGGAACAGGCATGACCCGACGCGATCTCGTCCTCGTCCTGCTTGTCGTTGTCGCCTGGGCGGTCAATTTCCTGACCTCGGCGCTGGCGATGCGCGAGATTCCGCCGTTCCTGTTCACCGCCCTGCGCTTCGCCCTGCTCGCGCTGCCGCTGGTCTGGCTGCTCAAGCGGCCGGCGCCTGGGCAATGGCCGCGCCTGGTGGCGGTGTGCCTGTGCATCGGCGTGCTGCACTTCGGCCTGAGCTTCACCGCGCTCAAGCTTGCCGGCGACCTGTCGTCGCCGGCGATCGTGATGCAGAGCTACGTGCCGATGACGACACTGCTGGCGTGGTGGTGGCTGGGTGAGCGTTTCGCCTGGCGCACCGGCCTGGCCATCGCGGTGAGCTTCGCCGGCGTGCTGGTGCTGGGCTTCGATCCGATCGTGCTGGACCGGCCGATGGCGCTGGTGCTGATGCTGATCTCTGCCGCGTTCCTGGCGATCGGCACGGTATTGATGAAGGGCCTGCGCGGCCTGGATGTATTCAGCCAGCAGGGCTGGACCGCGGTGTTCAGCGTGCTGCCGCTGATCGCGATCAGCGCCTGGCTCGAACCGGGCGCCATTGCGCAGCTGCCGCATGTCAGCGCGGTCGCCTGGGCCGGCGCCGCCTACGCCGCGTTCGTCTCATCGCTGCTCGGCCACGGCCTGTACTACGTTCTGGTGCAGCGCTACCCCGTCGCGCAGGTCACGCCGTGGCTGTTGCTGGTGCCGGTGCTGGCCATCGCCCTGGGCGTGGCGTACTGGGGCGACCGCCCCGGTCCGCGCCTGCTGCTGGGCGGGGCGATGGTGCTCGGCGGTGTCCTGCTGATCGCGCTGCGCGCCCTGCGCAAGTCGCGCCCGGTCGCGATGGCCGAAGAGCTGTAGGAATCACGCCTCGTCGTCGCGCGCTTCGAACATGTCGGCGCGCGGACGGAACACGCGTGCCGAATAGCCGAAATCGCGCTGCGCCGGCGTCGCATCGAACACCAGGTCGCTGCGCATGCGCCGCACCGCCGCTTCGCCCATGCCGGTCGCGCGACCGGTCATCTGCGCCACCAGCAGCGACAGGTTGAACAGCGGCGATGGCAGTTCGACCAGGCTTGCCGGCGGCTGCAGGCAGGCAAGCACGCGCGCGACCATGTCGCGGTAGCTGAGCGTTTCGCCACCTGGCAGCGCGTAGGCCTGGCCGTGCGTGGCAGCGGCGCCATGGCACGCGAACGCGGCGGCCGCCAGGTCATCGACATGCACCGGCTGGCGCAGGCCACTGGCACCGCGTGGCAGCGGAAATCGCCGCCAGCGCCGCGCCAGGTGGGCGATGCGCGTCAGGGTCGCATCGCGGCCGGCGCCGTACACCAGCGTCGGCCTGAGCACGGTGGCGGCAGCGCCACGTTCGCTGGCCGACGCAAACAGCCGCTGCTCGCCTTCGCGCAGGCGCCGGGCTACATCGCGCTCTTCGGCGTCGGCCGAGCCACGCTTGACCTCGATGCTGGTCGAGCCGAATGCGACCACCCGCGCCGCCTCGATGGGTGAGGTGCCGTACCACTGCGCGAATGCATCGAGCGGCCCGCAGCTGTAGATCGCATCGACCCGCCCGGGCAGGCCATCGGCACGGCCCAGGTCACCGCGCAGCCAGTGCAGGCCCGGCTCGTCGGATTGCGCGGTACGCGACACCGCGGTCACGCGCCAGCCATCGCGGTTGAGCAATCCCAGCAACGGATAGCCGATCTGCCCGCTGGCGCCGAATACCAGTGCGTGCCTCATCGATCAGGCACCCGCCCTGGCGCGGTCGGGCAGCGTGATGCGCAACCAGCCATAGCCGACCAGCGCCGACACCAGCGACGCCAGCAACACACCCAGCACCGCCTCTTCGTAAAGCATGGGGTCGCGATAGGCCAGCGAACCAATGAACAGGCTCATGGTGAAACCGATGCCGCACATCACGCCCAGGCCGAGCATCGCGCGCAGGTCCATGCCGTCGGGGAATCGCGCCCAGCCCAGCGCGCGCATCAGCAGCGCTGCCGCCACTATTCCGACCGGCTTGCCTACGAACAGTCCGATCACCACGCCAATCGGCAAAGGCGACAGCATGTCGTCCACGCTCAGCCCGCCCAGGACCAGGCCGGCGTTGACGAATGCGAACAGCGGCAGGATCGCGTAGGCCACCCAGGGATGCAGCGCGTGCTCGAGCGTTTCCAGCGGCGAATGTTCGACTTCGTCGTCGACGGCGTTCGTGCGGTCGACGTGCGGGATCATCAGGCCGGTGACCACGCCGGCCAGCGTGGCGTGCACGCCCGACTTGAGCACGCACACCCACAGCACCACGCCCAGCAGCAGGTACGGCGCCAGTTTCCTGACGCCACGGCGGTTGAGCAGGAACATGCCGGCAATCGCCGCGCCCGCCCACGCCAGGGCCACCATCGACATGCCGTGCGAATAGAACAGCGCAATGATGACGATGGCGATCAGGTCATCCACCACCGCGATCGTCGACAGCAGCAGCTTCATGCCGCTGGGCACGCGCGAGCCGAGCAGGGCCAGCACGCCCAGCGCGAAGGCGATGTCGGTCGCTGTCGGCACCGCCCAGCCGCGCATGGCTTCGGCGTTGCCATGGTTGAAAGCGGTGAACAACAGGGCCGGCACGGCCACGCCGGCGAGGGCGCAGACCATCGGCAGGACCAGTTGCTCGCGGCTGGCGAGCTGGCCGCTCAGCGATTCGCGTTTGATCTCCAGCGCGACCAGCAGGAAGAAGATCGCCATCAGGCCGTCGTTGATCCACAACAGCAACGGCTTGGCGATCTCGAATCCGCCCACGCGCACATCGACGGGCATGTCGCGGAACGCGTCGTAGGCAGCGGCCATCGGCGAGTTGGCCGCGATCATCGCCAGCACCGCCGCGGCGATCAGCATGATGCCGCCGGCCGCTTCGAGGCGGAAGAATTCGCTCAGGGCGCGCAGTCCGCGCGGCGAACTGGCAGGCCGGGGGTGGCCATGGGCTGATTCGTTCATCGCGGAAGTATATCGACCGCGGGTGCAGGGACCGTCATGCCCGCATGATCAGCATCTCGAAAGCCACCCAGGCGAGGAAGGCGATCATCAGCGCCGCGCCTTCGTTCTTGCTCACGCGCAGGTCGCCGCGCAGCATCGGGTAGAGCATCAATGCGAACACGCCGGCGGCGGGCAGTTCGAAGCGGACGAACGACTCGGGCAAGGCCAGCGAGCCGTCGATGGCGGCCATGCCACCCACCACCACCAGCAGGTTGAACAGACTCGCACCGATCACGTGACCGGCGACGATGTCGCCCTGGCCGCGTCGTGCAGCGGCAATGGCAGCGGCGACTTCAGGCAGCGCCGTGCCGATCGCCACCGGCAGCAGGCCGGTCAGCAACGGCGCCATGCCCAGGCCTTCGCCCAGGGTCGGCGCGCTGTTGACGACGAGCCTGGAGCCGAAATACAGCAGCACCGCGGCGATGGCGAAGCGCAGGAGATTGAGGCCCAGGTCGTTGCTGGTCCGCGCGAACGCCGCGATGGCGTCCTGCAGTTCCGGCGACTCCCGGCGCGTGCGCGCCGCTGCGAATGCCACCACGCCGACGAAGGCAAGCAGCAGCACGATCCCGTCGACGCGCGAAAGCACGCCGTCCAGGCCCATGATCACCACCGCCACGGTGCCGGCCAGCAGCATCAACAGCATCGGCGACAGCGCGCGCCAGCGCAGCACCACCGGCGACACCAGCGCGGCAGCGCCCAGGGTCAGTCCAAAGTTGGCGACGTTGCTGCCCACCGCGTTGCCCAGCGCCAGTGCCGGCTGCCCGCGCAGGATCGCCTGGAGATTGACCGCCAGTTCCGGCAGCGATGTGCCGAACGCAACCAGCACCAGGCCTGCGACGAACGGCGAGGCGCCGATGCGCTGCGCCAGTCCGGACGCACCCTTGACGATGGAGTCACCGCCCAGTGCCAGCAGCACCAGACCCAATACGAACCAGCCCATGGCATCGAACATCGCGCCCATCCCCCCCGGTGACAAGACGATTCACTCGTCGATTCTATGCCCACAGTCCCTGTCCGCGTCCAGCAATGCGTCTCAGGAACACCCTTCGACATAATCAATTTGCGGCGATACACCCACGCGCCAGGAGCTGACCCGGCCCGTGGCACCGGTTTCGAACACCAGCACGCCCGGCCCGCCGCCGTTATCGGCAACGCGCAGATACTGGCCACCTTCGACGTACTTGTGCGGCTGTTTCTGCACGCGCCCGGCATACAGCGTGTCGATGTCCTGCGTGCTCATGCCAACCTTGCCGCCGCCGGGCGCAGTGATGTCGATGGCGTCGACGTCGATGCGCGCGAAGCGGTCCTGCTCGATCATGAAGGCGATGCGATAACCCTTGGCGGTGCGCGGTTGTGGCAGCAGGTAGTAACAGCCTCCCGGCTGCTGCGGTTTCTCGTCGCCAAGATCGGAGCCCCAGGCCATGCGCACCTGCTCCTGGCCGGCACCGAACGGCGCCGTCGCGAAGCCACCAAATCCAACCGCCGTGGTTGAGGGCGTCGTGGTCGATGCAGGCGCGGGTGCGACGGCGCCAAGTGGCGACGAACCCGTGCCCAATGCGGGCGGCACATTGGTCGCTCGCTCGGCGCACGCACACAGGCTGGTCACGGCCAGGAACAACAACCACTTCACGACACAACCCCACGGGCGCGCAAAGGCAGTGGGGCAGACTACCCCGCCGCCGTGAACGCAGCGCATAGGTGCGCCGCGACACCGCGGTGCTCACTTCGCGGTGAAGTGCTTCTTCAGGCCAGTCCAGCACGCCTGGTAGTCGCGCTGGCGGTGCGCGGCGTCCAGCGCCTGCAGCGTCGGCCGGATCACGGCACGCGTCTCGAACATGAACGCCATTGTGTCGGCGATCACATCCGGCCGGGCGAGGTCGGCGGCGCTGGCCTTTTCGAACGTCGCTGCGTCCGGCCCGTGCCCGCTCATCGAGTTGTGCAGCGAGGCGCCGCCGGGCGAGAACCCTTCGGCCTTGGCGTCGTAGGCGCCGTGCACCAGGCCCATGAACTCGCTGGCGATGTTGCGGTGGAACCACGGCGGCCGGAACGTGTCCTGCGCCACCAGCCAGCGCGGCGGGAAGATGACGAAGTCCAGGTTGCTGGTGCCGGCCGTGTCGCTGGGCGAATGCAGCACCAGGAAGATGCTCGGGTCGGGGTGGTCGAAGCTGATCGAGCCGATCGCGTTGAAGCGGCGCAGGTCGTACTGGTACGGCGCGTAGTTGCCGTGCCAGGCAACCACGTCGAGCGGCGAATGGCCGATCTCGGCGCGCCACAGGTGACCCTGGAACTTGGCGATCAGTTCGAACGCGCCATCGACCTCTTCGTAGGCGGCGTTCGGAGTGAGGAAGTCGCGCGAATTGGCCAGGCCGTTGCTGCCGATCGGGCCGAGGTCGGGCAGTTGCAGCATCGCGCCGAAGTTCTCGCAGACGTAGCCACGCGCCTCGCCGTCGGGCAGCGACACCGCGAAGCGCACGCCACGCGGGATCACCGCGATCTGCTGCGGCTCCACCTCGAGCACGCCCAACTCGGTGGCGATGTGCAGGCGACCTTGTTGCGGCACGATCAGCAACTCGCCATCGGCGTCGTAGAAATAGCGGCCCTGCATGTCGCGGTTGGCGGCATACAGATGGATGCCAACACCATGCTGCGCGGCCGGCGAACCATTGCCGGCCATGGTGAACAGCCCGTCGACGAAATCGACCGGCTGCTGCGGCATCGGCAACGGACTCCAGCGCAGCTGGTCCGGTGGCACCGGGCCATCGCCGAAGTCGTTGTGCAAGCGCGGCTGCTCGTACGCAGCGAAAGTGCCATGCATCGCCGCCGGGCGGATCCGGTACAGCCAGCTGCGGCGGTTGGCGTGGCGCGGCGCAGTGAACGCCGTGCCCGACAGCTGCTCGGCATACAGGCCGTGCGCCACCCGCTGTGGCGAGTTGCGCCCGTGCGGCAGCGAGCCGGCTACCGCCTCGCTGGCGAAATCGTTGCCGAAACCGGATTGGTAGCCGTTGCTGCGGGTGGTCATGCAGGCGTCGCTTTGTTGAAGCCCCTCCCCCGCTCGCGGGAAAGGGGTTGGGTGAGGGCTGGTGTGGACCTTACAGCACGCCGCGGCGCATCTGGTCGCGCTCGATGCTCTCGAACAGCGCCTGGAAGTTGCCCTCGCCGAAGCCTTCGTTGCCCTTGCGCTGGATGATCTCGAAGAAGATCGGGCCGATCGCGTTCTGGGTGAAGATCTGCAGCAGCTTGCGCTGGTGGGTTTCCTGGTCGGCGTCGATCAGGATCTTGTTGCGCGCCAGGCGCGGCACGTCTTCACCGTGGTTGGGCACGCGCTGGTCGATGACGTCGAAGTAGGTCTCGGGCGTGTCGAGGAACTGCACGCCCTGCTCACGCATCGCTTCGACCGTGTCGTAGATGTTGTCGGTGAAGCAGGCGATGTGCTGGATGCCCTCGCCCTTGTAGGCGTCGAGGTATTCGTTGATCTGCGACTTGGGATCCGACGATTCGTTGAGCGGGATGCGGACGATGCCGTCCGGCGCGGTCATCGCCTTCGACACCAGGCCGGTCTTGGCGCCCTTGATGTCGAAGTAGCGGATCTCGCGGAAGTTGAACAGACGCTCGTAGTAGTCCGACCACTGCTGCATGTTGCCGAAGTACAGGTTGTGGGTCAGGTGGTCGATGAAGGTCAGGCCGAAACCCTTCGGGTCCTGCTCGGCGCCCTGCACCGGCAGGTAGTCGTCTTCGTACATCGAACCGGCGCTGCCGTAGCGGTCGACCAGGTACAGCATGCAGTCGCCGATGCCCTTCACCACCGGGGCATCGACGGCGCGGCTGTCGGCCTTGTCGGTGATCGCTTCGCCGCCGTTGCCGACGACCGCGGCGAACACGTCCGCGCCCGGCTTCTTGAAGCGGATCGCGAAGCCGCAGGCGCTCGGGCCGTGCTTGGCGGCGAAATCGGCGGCGAAGCTGTCCGGGTCCTCGTTGACCAGGAAGTTCACCCCGCCCTGGCGGTACACCGTGATCGGCCGCGTCTTGTGGTGCAGCACGGCGGTGAAGCCGAGCTTGCGGAAGTAGTCGTGCAGGAGCTCGCCCTGGCCGGCCGGGGCGGCGAATTCGACGAACTCGAAACCGTCGATGCCGAGCGGGTTCTCGAACGTGGTGACCTGCATGCCGAGGTTGGGCTGCGCATTCATGGCATTGTTCTCAGGTAGCGGCGACGTCCGCTGGGGACGGCCTGGATCGGAAGAGGCCGTTATAGTTTCAATTGAAACCATAATCAAGGCCCATTGCAGCAAATGAACGACCGCACGCCCGTTCAGCGTCCGACCCGCCCCGAGGCAGGGTCCGATCACGCCCAGCTCGACCTCGAGCATTTCCTGCCCTATCGCCTGTCGGTGCTGAGCAACCGCGTCAGCGGCACGATCGCGCGCATCTACACCGAGCGCTTCGCCCTGAGCATTACCGAGTGGCGGGTCATGGCCGTGCTGGGGCGCTACCCGGACCTGTCGGCCAACGAGGTCGCCCAGCGCACGGCGATGGACAAGGTCGCCGTCAGCCGCGCGGTGGCGCGCTTGCTCGATGCCGGCCGGCTGCAGCGCGAAATCCACGGCGACGATCGCCGCCGCTCGGTGCTGCGCCTGTCCGAAGCGGGCTATGGGATCTACGACGAGGTCGCGCCGCTGGCCCTGCAGTTCGAGCGCCGCCTGTTGCAGGGCATCGACGATACCGAGCGGGCGTTGCTGTTCCGGTTGCTGGATCGTCTGGATGAGCTGGAGCTGCGGGCGGACTCGGAGTTGCCGGCGCCGTAGTGGCAGCGCCTCGCTGGCCACCCCACAACTCCGTTCGCCCTGAGCGTAGCGCCGCAGGCGCGAAGTCGAAGGGCAGCCTGACGCGTGTGATACGCGGTGGATCCTTCGACTCCGACGCTCCGCGCCTACGCTCAGGACGAACGGTGGTGGGGGCTGCGCACAATGCTAACGGTGGTTCGACTCACCCGTGCTCGATCGCAATCACCCGCCACGCCGGAAACTCGCTGCCCACTTCCGGCTCCCAGATCCAGCCGCAAGCCAGCAGCCCGTCATCGCTCCCGGCCTCGCACAGATACACCGCGACCGCACCGCGCTGCTGTTCGGTGCGAACGATCGCCCACCCCTGGGGCAACGGTCGCTTCTCGCGCTTGTACTCCACCGCCAGCAATGGCGTTGCATCGGCCTCGAGGATCTCGCGCCCCACAGATGAATCATGCGCGGTCACCGTGGCGATTTCCGCATCGAGCTGAGGCGGGACCGGTGCCCACTCGATCACCAGTCCGTGGCCTTCCAGACGCGCTGCGATGTCGCCCGGCACCGCGTACGCCAGCGGCCTGCGCACCACCTGCTCGCCGACGAAGCGGCCGATATAGGGCACCTTCACACTGATCGGCTCGCCTTCCAGCATGTACGGCGCACGCGTGAGCACTTCGACTTCGACGTCCTCGAACGGCTCCAGGCGATAGCGCACCGCGATCTCGTCCGGCGGCATCTCGCAGTTGTCGAGCAGCTGCACGATCTGCGCCCCGTTCTCCGCCACGTAGGCCAGGGTCTCGCGAACGAAACCATAAGTGGTCAGCACCCGCTGTTCGAAACTGATGTAGGCGTAGGTTTCCAGCAGCAGGTCGAGGCGGTTGCACAGGCCGCGGTAATTGCCGCCGAAGCGCGGGTGGTGGGTATAGGTGATCCAGCCGCTGCCCTGGCCACCTTCGTCGCGCAGGAAGTTGCCGTAGTAGAAGGTGTCGCGGCCGTCGTTCTCCTTCACCGCCGCGGTCACCGCCGGCAACAGGTGCTGGCGCATGTACTCGATCGGCTCGCTGCGCCCGCTCAGGATCGTGTGCGGAATGTCGTAGGTGAGATCGAAGCGGTGGATCGAGCCATTGGTGGCGTGGCAGTCGATGCTCAGGTGCGGGTTCCACGGATGCATCACGCGCGTCTGCAGCAGGCGCATCTCCGCCGCATCCTGGCGCATGTAGTCGCGGTTGAGGTTGATGCCGGCGGCATTCACGCGCGTGCCGACGCCGCTGTCCGGGCCGAGCTGGCCGGTGAAGTGGGCGATGTCGAGCCGGCGGTTCTCCGGGTCGATGCGTTCGTTGCCGTCGGCGTTGAACAGCGGCACCAGCAACAGCGTGATGCGCGCGAGCACGTCGCCATGGGCGCCGTCGAGCAGATCGCGCACGTACATCAGCCCGGCCTCCTTGCCCTCGACTTCGCCGGCATGGATGCCGCACATCACCAGCACCACCGGCAGGCCGAGCTGTCTGGCCTGTTCCGGCGTGGTGACGCCGGTCGCCGACAGCACCAGCAGCGGCAGGGTGCGGCCTTCCGGTGTCTGGCCGAAATCGGCGACATGCAGGCGCGGGTCGTTGCGCGCAGCCAGCGCGTCGATGAAAGCCATGACGTCGGCGTGGCGCGACGTGTAGGTGTAGTCGCTGCTTTCGGCGCGGGTCAGCAGGGACGGCTGCGGCATGTCGGGGGTCCGGCGGAGCGAAGGGCCCTACCTTACGCGGGTGCAGTTCAATGGTCCGTCATGGAAGCAGGACCCGACTTTCGTCGGGATGACGCATCGGCAAAGCGGTCCGCGTGGAGCGCGGACCGGCCGATGCGTCACTTCACTCCATGCATCAGCTTCTGCACCAGCGGTGCGATCAGGAACAGCAGCACGCCGGCACCGAGCAGCGCCCAGAAGCCGAAGGTGTAGCCGCTCAGGGCCGAGGCCTTGGTCATGCCGCCTTCGCCGCTGACCACGCCGGCGAAGATGCCCGACAGGTTGTTGCCGATGCCGGTCGAGAGGAACCAGCCGCCCATGCCGAAGCCGACCAGGCGCAGCGGTGCCAGCTTGGTCACCATCGACAGGCCGATCGGCGACAGGCACAGCTCGCCGATCGACTGGATCCAGTACACGGCGAACAGCGTCCAGAACGGGATCAGGCCGGCGGCCGTGACCAGCTTGGACAGCGCGACCATCAGCAGGAGGAATGCCAGGCCATTGAAGATCAGGCCCAGGCCGAACTTGCGCGGGATCGACGGGTTGGCGCGACCGAGCTTCACCCAGATCCAGGCGATCAGCGGCGCCATGGTGATGATCGCCACCGAGTTGACGCTCTGGAACCAGGCGGTCGGGAAGACGCGCTCGCCGCTCATCGAGTACACGATGTCGGCCAGGCCGCCGCTGAAGATGTCGCGGTCGACGATCTTGTCGGCAAGGAAGGTGAAGGAACTGCCCGCCTGCTCGAAGAACATCCAGAACAGGATGTTGAAGGTGAAGATGATCAGCATCGCGATGCAGCGGTCGCGCTGGACGGCGCCTCCACGGAAGGCCTCCACCAGCAGCATGCCGCACAGGCCCAGGAACATCACGGTGAGCACGCCCTGCAGCGCGCCGGCGCCCATGGCCAGCAGGAAGTACACGACTGGGATGGCGAACAGTGCGCCGATCAGCACGTACAGGACCTTGCGCTTGTCCTCGCCGTTCACCGGCGGGCGGCCGATGCCTTCCAGGCCACGACGACCGAACCAGAACCACACCAGGCTGATCAGCATGCCCACGCCTGCGGCCATGAACACGACCTTGTAGGCCGGCATGGTGTCGGTGCCGAAGATCTTGCGCGCCAGGTACTGGGTCAGCAGCGGCGCCAGCATCGCGCCCAGGTTGATGCCCATGTAGAAGATGGTGAAGCCCGAGTCGCGGCGTTCGTCGGTGGGGCTGTAGAGCTTGCCCACCATCGTGGAGATGTTCGGCTTGAACAGGCCGTTGCCGACCACGATCGTGGCCAGGCCGAGCTTGAAGATCGCCTCGTTTGGCAGGGCGATCATGAAAAGGCCCGCGGCCATGATCACCGCGCCGAGCAGGATCGACCGCTGGTAGCCCAGGACCCGGTCGGCGATGTAGCCGCCAAAGATGGCCGCGGCGTACACCAGCGCCAGGTAGGCGCCGTAGACGCGGTTGGCCGGGGCTTCACCCGTGGCATCGCCACTGTAGAACTGGGCGACGATGTACAGCACCAGTGCCCAGCGGATGCCGTAGAACGCGAAGCGCTCCCAGAACTCCGTCATGAAGAGCATCCACAGCGGCTTGGGGTGGCCCAAGGTCTGCTTGAACGGCGGAATGGGCGCGGCCTGGCCGGCCGTAGGTGTAGCGGTTCCGCTCATGCGGTGTCCCCTGTGGATCGATACTGAATGGACGAATACAGAATGGAGCAGCCCACGCCGGCTGGCGCGGGACCGGGGAGATTTACCGGCTGAGGGGGGTCACGTCAAACCTGTGTGAAATCTGGCAGGAACGTGCTGCAGCGCACCATTAAACCTGAATAGCGGTAGCAGTTTGCGGCAGGCGGCTTGGCGCCTCCGCAGCGTTCGACCTCAGGCCGGCGGAGAACCGTAGCTGCTGCCGCCGCCAATCATCGTGCGCACGTCGAACAGTTCCGGGAAGAAGGTCAGCTCCAGCGCCTGCTTGAGGAACCCCACTCCGCTGGAACCGCCGGTGCCGCGCTTGAAGCCGATGATGCGCATCACCGTGCGCATGTGGCGGAAGCGCCACAGCTGGAACTGGCTCTCCAGGTCGACCAGGTCCTCGCACAGGTGGTAGGCCTGCCAGTCGGCATCGGTGTCTTCGTAGATGCGCTCGAACACCGGCAGCAGCTCCGGGTCGGCCACGTGCGCGTGCGACCAGTCGCGCTCCAGGTGTCGCGCCGGCACCGCGTGACCGTGGCGGGCCAGGTAGCGCAGCGCCTCGTCGTACAGGCTCGGCGCTTCCAGCACTTCGCGCAGGCTGGCCTCGGCCTTGGCGTCGTGGGCGAACACCTTGAGCATCGCCGCGTTCTTGTTGCCCAGCAGGAATTCGATGGTGCGGTACTGCAGCGACTGGAACCCCGACGACGGACCGAGGATCTCGCGGAACTCCATGTACTCCGACGGCGTCAGCGTCTCCAGCACCGACCACATCTCGGTCAGCTGGCGCAGGATGTTCTTGCAGCGCGAGAAGATCTTCTGGCATTCGCCGAGGCGGTCGGCGCGAAGGTGCGCGATGGCGGCCTTGAGCTCGTGGATCATCAGCTTCATCCACAGCTCGGCGACCTGGTGCTGGACGATGAACAGCAGCTCGTCATGGTGCGGCGGATTGGACAGGCGTTGCTGTGCCGACAGCAGCGTGTCCAGCTGCAGGTAGCCCGAATAGCTCATACGCCCGGACAGGTCGGTATGGATGCCGGATTCCAGTTCGCGCTCGTTCTTTTCGACCGTCATTGCAGGCTCGTTGTGGCCGGAGCTGATGCCGGCTGAGGGGTCAAAAGGGTACCTCATCGGCGCCGCCCGCCCCTTCGGCACGAGCCGCCATACCCCGCCGTCCGGGAACGTCGGGCGGCGTCGCATACCCGTTTTCCAGCAAAGTTTCATGCCGCAGCGCGCAACGGCCCTTAACACCGCGTTGGTTATGATCTTTGCGAAAGCGCGTCGGCCAGGCCTGTGTTCGGGGCCACCCAGACGCCGCGGAGCCAGGCCCGGTGCGTCTTCCGGGCCCAGCCACCCGATGCGGTGATGCGCCGGCACTGGATCCGGAACGCGGCCGATTCGGACTCCCAGTCACACATCCTCCAGGACCTCTGCGATGACGGTCGCCGCGACCTTCGAAATCGAATACCTGCAATACCTCGGCCCGGACGGCACGCTGGTGGCGGAGCTTCCGCCCGCCTTCCGCGACGCCAAGGCACTGCTGCCGCTGTTCAAGCAGATGCTGTTCGTGCGTACCTTCGACACCAAGGCCATTGCCCTGCAGCGCACCGGCAAGCTGGGCACCTACGCCAGTTGCCTGGGCCACGAAGCCACCCATATCGGCATCGGCGCCTCCATGCAGCCCGACGACGTGTTCGCACCGAGCTACCGCGAGTACGGCGCGCAGTTCATGCGCGGAGTGCTGCCGCGCGAAGTGCTGCTGTACTGGGGCGGCGACGAACGCGGCAACGACTTTTCGGGCCCGAAGAAAGACTTCTCCTGGTGCGTGCCGATCTCCACGCAATGCCTGCATGCCGCCGGCGCCGCGCTGGCGTTCAAGCTGCGCAAGCAGAAGCAGCTGGCCGTGGCCTGCTGTGGCGATGGTGGTTCCTCGAAGACCGACTTCTATGCCGCGCTCAACTCCGCCGGCGCCTACCAGCTGCCGCTGGTGCTGTGCGTGATCAACAACGGCTGGGCGATCTCGGTGCCGCGCTCGGCGCAGACCGGCGCCCAGACGCTCGCGCAGAAGGGCCTGGCCGGTGGCCTGCACTGCCTGCAGGTCGACGGCAACGACATCATCGCCGTGATGGAAGGCATGCGCCGCGCCAGCGAGCGCGCCCGCAGCGGCGAAGGCGGAAGCGTGATCGAGTTCATGACCTACCGCCTGCACGACCACACCACCGCTGACGACGCCCGCCGCTACCGCAACGACGACGAGGTCAAGTCGGCGTGGACGCGCGAGCCGATCACGCGCCTGCGCACCTGGCTGACCGCGCAGGGCCTGTGGAGCGAGGCCGAGGAGAAGGCCTGGGCCGAGGAATGCGGCAAGCGCGTCGACGTCGAGATCAACGCCTACCTGGAAACGCCGGTGCAGCCGGTCGAGGCGATGTTCGATTACCTCTATGCCGACATGCCGCCCGACGTCGCCACACAGCGCGCGTACGCGCTGGCGCAGGAGGGTCGCTGATGAGCGTCGAGGACCCCATCAAGAGCGGCGCAACAAAGGGGACGACTGCCATGGCCAAGGCTCCGGCAACGCCAACCGCGATCACCCTGATCGAGGCGATCACCCAGGCACTGGCCTACGAGATGCGCGCCGACGACACCGTGCTGGTGCTGGGCGAGGACGTCGGCGTCAATGGCGGTGTGTTCCGCGCCACCGCCGGCCTGCAGCAGCAGTTCGGCCCGGAGCGCGTGCTCGACACGCCGCTCGACGAAACCACCATTGCCGGCCTCACCGTCGGCCTCGCCGCACAGGGCATGAAACCGGTGGCCGAGTCGCAGTTCGACGGCTTCGTCTACCCGATGGTCGACCACATCATCTGCCACGCCGCGCGCTTCCGGTACCGCACCCGCGGCCGCCTGACCTGCCCGATGGTGCTGCGCGTGCCGTGGGGCGGTGGCATCCGCGCGCCAGAGCACCACAGCGAAGCCAACGAATCGATCTTCACCAACGTACCGGGGCTGCGGGTGGTCATGCCGTCGTCGCCGGCGCGTGCCTACGGCCTGCTGCTTGCCGCTATCCGCGAACCGGATCCGGTGATCTTCATGGAGCCCAAGCGCATCTATCGCCAGTACAAGGAAGTGGTGCCCGACGACGGCGAGGCCTTGCCGCTGGACGTGTGCTACGTGCTGCGTGACGGCACCGACGTGACCCTGGTGACCTGGGGCGCGCAGGTGAAGGAGACGCTCGAGGCCGCCGAGAAGCTGGCCGCGCAGGGCATAAGCGCCGAGGTCATCGACGTGGCCACGCTGCGACCGCTCGACTTCGCCACCATCGCCGAATCGGTCAGCCGCACCGGGCGCTGTGTGATCGTGCACGAAGCACCGAAGACCGCCGGTTTCGGCGCCGAGATCGCCGCGCGCCTGGCCGAGGAGTCGATGTTCGACCTGGTCGCTCCGGTCGAGCGCGTCACCGGCTACGACACGCACATTCCGCTGTTCCGCCTGGAAATGAAGTACCTGCCCAGCGTCGAGCGGATCGTGGCCGCGGCCAAGCGCACCGTCGCGGCCAGCTGAGGACACGGGTCGAGCATGCGCCACGCCCGCGTCGTCGTCGCCCATCGCGCACCGGATCGCCCGGCGATCCGGATCGCACGCGGTGAGGCGGTGACGCTGGGCGAACGCGACCGCGACTGGCCGCAATTCGTCTGGACCACGATCGCCGAAGGCCATGGCGGCTGGGTGCCTGTTGCCCTGTTCGACAACGAGCAGGGCACGGCCAATGCGCTGTCGGACATACGACACGCGCGAGCTCGATGCGCAGGCCGACGAGATCGTCACCCTGCACTACGAACTGGCGCAGTGGTGGTGGGCCGAGAACGCCCTCGGCCGCCAGGGCTGGATCCCGGCGCGGGCGCTGGAAGTACTCGACGACGACGAAGGCGAAGACGCATGAACGACGCCGGCGAACCGGCCGCGCGCAACAATGCATGGATCCGGGAATTCCGACTTGACGCGGCCCGCCGCGTTGCCACCCGACATTGCCTCACCCAAGTGACAAGACCTTAGGGACGACACCGTATGAGCAAGAAGACCTTCTTCCTTCCCGACCTCGGCGAGGGCCTGCCCGACGCGACCATCGTCGAGTGGTTCGTGAAGGAAGGCGACACGATCCGCCTCGACGACAACCTGGTGTCGATGGAGACCGCCAAGGCCGTGGTCGAGGTGCCTTCGCCGGTGTCGGGCAAGGTGATCAGGCTCGCCGGTGGCCCGGGCGACGTGATCATCACCGGCAAGATGCTGGCCGAATTCGAGATCGATCCGTCGATGCCGCAGCGTGCCGAGGGCCAGGACACCGGCCACCACCACGGCGCCGGCAGCCACGCCCCTGATGAAGGCGACAAGGTGGTCGCCTCCGACGATGGCGGCACGATCAGCACCGGCGAAGCCGCACCGCAGGCCGAGAGCAAGCGCGACGACGCCGGCACCGTGGTTGGCGCCATGCAGAGTTCCGACGCGGTCCGCAGCGAACAGGCCATCGCCGTCGGTGGGGTCAAGGCGATGCCGGCCGTGCGCGCACTGGCGCGCAAGCTCGGCGTCGACCTCACCCGCGTGCGCGCAACCGGCGCCGACAGCGTGGTGACCATGGACGACGTCAAGCGTGCTGCAGCCGATGGTTCGGCCGCTCCGCTCCGCTCTCCCGCTGGCCCTCACCCCAGCCCTCTCCCGCAGGCGGGAGAGGGGGCACCTGCGCGCAGCACCCTGTCCCAGGCCGGCAAGCCGGTCCGCACGCAGCCGCCGGGCGTGAGCGCCAGCGGCCAGCCCGAGCAGCTCAAGGGCGTGCGCCGCAACATGGCGCGGGTGATGGCCGATGCGCACGCCAAGGTCGTGCCGACCACGCTGTGCGACGACGCCGACCTGCACGCCTGGATCGGCAAGCAGGACATCACCGCGCGCCTGGTGCGGGCGATGGTCGCCGCCTGCAAGGCCGTGCCGGCGCTCAACGCCTGGTTCGATGGCGACAACCTCAGCCGCACCCTGCACCCGCACGTCGACATCGGCATCGCGGTCGACACCGACGACGGCCTGTTCGTGCCGGCGCTGCGCAATGCCGACATGCTCGATGGCGCCAGCGTGCGCATGGCGATCCAGCGCCTGCGCGCCCAGGTCGAGGAGCGTTCGCTGCCGGCCAGCGAGCTCAGCGGCTACACGATCTCGCTGTCCAACTTCGGCATGTTCGCCGGCCGTTACGCGACCCCGGTGGTCGTGCCGCCGTGCGTGGCGATCGTCGGCGCCGGCAAGCTCAGCCACGACGTGGTCGCGGTGATCGGCGGCATCGAAGTGCACCGCCGCATGCCGATCTCGCTAACCTTCGACCACCGCGCCTGCACCGGCGGCGAAGCCGCGCGCTTCCTCAAGGCGCTGCTGGACGACATGGCCCTTCCCAACTAAGGAAACATCCGTGGCCCATCGCAGTCGCCTTGCCGGCTTCATCATCGATTGCCAGACCGACGACCTCGCTCCCGCGGCGAGGTTCTGGTGCCAGGCGCTGGGCGCCAGCATCGCCGATCCGGATGCTGGCGACGTGCCTGGCACCTACGTCCAGTTCGGCGATACGCGCGACGGGATGCATATCGAAGTGCAGAAGGTCGACCATGCCTCGCGCGTGCACCTGGACATCGAATCGGACGATATCGACGCCGAGGCCGCGCGCCTGGAAAAACTCGGCGCGAAGAAGATCGCCTTCGTCAAACGCTGGTGGGTGATGGAAGCTCCAACCGGGCAACGCTTCTGCGTGGTGAAGATGCATCACCCCGAGATCGGCATGACGCCGACCACGTGGGAATGAGCCTTCAGATGCCGTGCAGCTGCGTGTCGTCGGCGACCACGCAATTGCGGCCGCGGGCCTTGGCACGGTAGAGCGCCTGGTCGGCACGATCGAACACCTGCTCGGACCAGTCCCGCGTCGGCTCGCCGGCGGCCATGCCGATCGACACCGTCAAGGCAAACGGCAGCGCCGCCTGCGACAGGCGCAGGCGGATGCGCTCGGCCACCTGCGACGCGCTTTCCAGGCGTGTGTCCGGCAGCAGGATCAGGAACTCTTCGCCGCCGTAGCGAACGGCCACGTCGCCGTGGCGGATCGACGCCGCCACGGCATCGGCGACGGCGCGCAGCGCGCGATCGCCCAACAGATGGCCATGGCGATCGTTGACGTCCTTGAAGTGATCGACGTCGAGCAGCATCAGCGTGTAAGGCGACTTCTGCAGCTGCAGCATCGCCTCCGGATTGTCGCGCAGCTGCGCGAGCGCGGCGCGGTTGAGCAGGCCAGTCAGTGCGTCGTGGGTGGCGCTGTGCTGGAGCTGGTCATTGCGGCGCTGCAGGTCGGCACGGGCGTCTTCGAGACGTTGCGCGAACGCTTCGCGCTCGGACAGCAGCCGGCGCTGCTCCAGCGCATAGCGCCGCAGCTCGAGCAGGTGCTGGGTCTGGCGGGCGAGCACTTCCAGGCCTTCGCGTTGCGCACGGGTCAGGCGACGCGGGCGCGTGTCGAGTACGCAGACGGTGCCGATGGCGTGGCCATCCGGACTCAGCAACGGCGCGCCGGCATAGAAGCGGAGCGGCGCATTGCCGATGCGCAGGTTCGGACGCGGGTATGCGGTCTGCGCGGCCAGATCCTCGATCACCAGCGTGCGATCCGGCATCTCGATTGCGCGATCGCAGATCGCTTCATGGCGAGGCGTCTGCCTGGCGTCGAGACCGATCTGCGCCTTGAACCATTGCCGGTCGTGATCGATCAGCGATATCGCCGCGGCGGGCACGTCGCACAGGGTCACGGCCAGGCGCACGATGTCGTCGTAGGCCTGCTCCGGCACCGTGTCCACGACTGCATAGGCATCCAGCGCCGCCTGGCGCGGAGCTTCGTCTGGCAGTGGCGGAGGGAGGGCTCGGACGGCGGACATCAGGGCGGTGCTGAAAGGCGGCTCAGGCTACTCCCCCGCGGCCGCGGGACCTGTGACGCAGGCCACAGCTGCATGGATCCGACGCGGCCGTTAAGCCATTCAGCTGAACGCCTTAATTTCTGAACAGGGATCAGGCCGTATCGCGGTCGAGCCACACTTCCAGGCCCTGGGCGTTCAGCTCGATGTCGATCTCCAGCAGCCGCGCCACTTCGGCCGCTGCCAGGGGTGCACCGTGGGCTTGGGCGCGTTCGACATAGAGGTCCGTCAGCGCTGCGACCAGTCGCGCATGACGGTCGTCATGGCCGTCTGCAGCGCGCGCCAGTGCGACCATCGCGTCGATCTGCGCGATCAGATCCCCGGCCAGTCGCGCGACATCGCCCACGCGTCCGTAATGGGTGAGATGCATCGCGTCGGGCATCTTCGCCAGCATCCTGCGGATCGATGCCTTCAACGGCTCGGGCTCGAACTGCACCGGCGAGGTCGTCGGGATCACGAACGGCGCGCCCAGCGCATCGTCGAACTCGCGGTACGACAGGCCGAACGTGTCGCCGGTGAACCAGCTGCGACTGCGCTCATCCCACACGCACAAATGATGGCGCGCATGTCCGGGCGTGTCGATGCACAGCAGCGCACGTCCGGCCAGCTCGATCACGTCGCCGTCGGCCAGCACGCGCACGTGCGCGGCCGCGACCGGGACGATGTCGCCATAGCTGCGCGCGATCTCCTCTTCGCCATAGACCGCGGTCGCGCCTGCGACCAGCCGCGTCGGATCGATCATGTGTGGCGCGCCACGCGGATGCACGGCGAGCGTCGCATTGGGCAGCTCGCGCATCAGCGCACCCGCGCCGCCGGCGTGATCCAGGTGCACATGGGTCAGGATCAGCCAGTCGACGTCGGACGGCGTCAGTCCCTGCCCTTCCAGCGCCGCCAGCATCGCCGGGATCGAATGCTGCGTGCCGCAATCGATGAAGGCGCCGCGACCGTTCTCCACCAGCAGATAGGCCGCGTCGAAGGTCGGCCGCTGGAAGCCGGTGTCGATGGTGACGATGCCGCTGTTGCCACTCATGCAATGGCACTCATCGCGTGCGCCGAAACCACACGTTGCGCACGACGAAGGCAGCCGTCAGCACCGCCAGGAACACGCCATAGCCCAGCGCCGTGGCGAGGATCTGCTGCCACATCCGCCCATAGACCGGGTCGGCGTGGTCATGCGACCAGTAGATGCTGAGCAGGAAAGCGGTCACCGCCAGCAGCAGGGCAACGGTGTCGTAGAGCTTGCGCGCGGCATGCCGCGGCTGTCGCGGGAACAACCAGTAGAGCACTCCCAGGATCGCAAACCACGGCAGGAACAGGATCAGCGCCAGGTTGAGTTCGACCGCGGGATTCATGCGTCCTCGGCCACCATCTGCGCCAGCGCCTCGACCACCTCTGCCAGTTCCACGCCGTCGTGCAGGTGTCCGACCAGTTCGTCGCCCAGGTGCACGGCAGCATTGCCCGCGCCGTGGAGTGCGGCGCCGCCCTCCTGCTTCAGGCGGCCGATCAGCTGACCTGCCGTGCGCGCCGATTCGTGACCAGCGCTTTGCAGCAGCAGCCGCTCGCCATCGACCAGCTTGAAGTAGAAACGGCCGTCCTTCTCGCGGTACTGCTTGAACACCGGAAGCGAGGTCTTCAGCGCCTTCTTCGTGCCGCCATCGCTCGTCCGCGACAGGTCGCGCAGGCCGACCGCCTCGCGAAGTCGCGCCAGCGTCGGCTGCGCATGGCGCGCGCGCAGGCGGCTGGCGCCGTCGCGCAGCACTGCCTCGATTTCGGCCGGCCGCGCCATCAGGTCCTCGTACTTTTCGCGCAGCGGCGCGACTTCGCTGTCGATGCGTTCGAACAGCGCCTCCTTGGCCTCGCCCCAGCCGATGCCATTGGCGAAGGCCTGGCGCATGGCCGTGGTTTCCTGCGCGGACGCGAACGCCTGGTAGAGCTGGAACACGTTGGAGGTGTCGGCGTCCTTGGCTTCGCCGGGCGCGCGCGAATCGGTGACGATGGAGTAGATCAACTTCTTCAGCGTGTCGCGCGGGGCGAACAACGCGATCGTGTTGTCGTAGCTCTTGCTCATCTTGCGACCGTCGAGGCCGGGGAGCGTCGCCACGTTCTCCTCGATCACCGCCTCGGGCAGGGCAAAGAACTCCTCGCCAACCGGTTCGCCGTAGAGATGGTTGAAGCGCTGGCCGAAGTCGCGTGCCATCTCTATGTGCTGGACCTGGTCGCGGCCGACCGGCACCTTGTTGGCGTTGAAGAGCAGGATGTCGGCGGCCATCAGCACCGGGTACATGAACAGTCCGGCATTGACGCCGGCGTCGTCGTCCTCGCCGATCTCCCGGTTCTTGTCGACCGACGCCTTGTATGCATGGGCGCGATTGAGGATGCCCTTGCTGGCCACGCAGGTCAGCAACCAGTTCAGCTCCTGCACTTCCGGCACGTCGCTCTGGCGATAGAACCAGACCTTGTCAGGCTCCAGGCCGCAGGCCAGCCAGCTGGCCGCGATCTCCAGCGTCGAACGCTGCACGCGCGCCGGGTCCTGCACCTTGATCAGGGCGTGGTAGTCGGCGAGGAAGTAGAAGCTCTCCACGCCGGCCTGGCGGCTGGTGGCCACGGCCGGGCGGATCGCACCGACGTAGTTGCCCAGGTGCGGAGTGCCGGAAGTGGTGATGCCGGTGAGGACGCGGGTAAGGCTCATCGAACGCTGACGCCGGGGAAAACGGCCCCACAGTGTACCCAACCCCGCAGCCGCGACTGGTCCGTTCACCCCGGCGTCCCTTCCGGAGCACCGACCATGTTGCGCACCCTGCCCTGCCTGCTTGCCTGTCTTGCCGCCTCGGCGGCCCTCGCCTTTGCCGCGCCCGTCGCCGCCACCGCGGTGGCCGGTGGCGGGCCGGTCGACCTGGCAGTGGTCGATCGCGACAGCGGCCAATGGCTGTCACCGGTCCACCATCGCGGCCAGCGCTGGATTGCCGGAACGCCCGGCCACCGCTATTCGGTGCGCCTGGCCAACACCAGCGGCCGCCGCGTGCTGGTGGTGCTGTCGGTCGACGGCGTCAACGCCATCAGCGGCGAGACCGCCCATCCCGCCCAGACCGGCTATGTCCTGGCACCGTGGCAGACGATGGAGATCGAGGGCTGGCGCAAATCGCTCGACCAGGTCGCCCAGTTCGTATTCACCGACCTGCCCGACAGTTACGCCGCGCGCACCGGCCGGCCCGACAACGTCGGCGTGATCGGCGTGGCGGTGTTCGAGGAAGCCGGCGTCGCGCTGGAGGAACGGCGTCACGGTGAGACGCTCGACCGGCTGGAACGTGCCGATGCGGCGAAAGCCGCCGCGCCGGCGGCGCGCGAAGCCGAAGCGGCGGCGCAGTCGATCGGCACCGGTCATGGCCAGCGCGAGTGGTCGCCGGCCAGCCACACCCAGTTCGTCCGCGCCACCCGCACGCCGACGCAGGTCAGCGAACTGCGTTACGACGACTATCAGACGCTGGTCGCGCGCGGTGTGCTGCCGTCGCGACCGCGTTACCTGCCCGATTCGCGGCCGCGCGCATTCCCGCAGGGTTTCGTCGCCGATCCGCCGGACTACAGCGGTCAGTGAAACGCAAAAAGGAACCGGCCTTGCGGCCGGCCCCTGGGTTTGGCGTGGGTCTGGCGTGGCGCGCGCCGGTTGCGGCCTTCAGCCGCACCGCCCGGCGCGCGCACCGCGTGCGTGGATCGACGGACTGCCAGTTAGTTCAGCGTCTTCTCGAAGTCACGCACTTCCTGCTGGGCGCGGTCGCGCTCCCAGCCATACCGTTCCTGCAGCTTGCCGGCGAGATATTCGGCATTGCCTTCGGCGACGGCGAAATCGTCATCGGTCAGGTCGCCCCAACGGGCCTGCGCCTGGCCTTTGATCTGAGTCCACTTGCCAGCAATGATGTCTTTGTTCATCACTCATCCTCGGTTCGGGTGATGCGACGCATCTGCTTAGATGCCGCACGCACAGCATCGCAACGCGTGCATTCGCACGGGGTCGCAATTGCGTTAGCCGAAGATTGATTTCAGTGAATGCGAGTTATCTTGCAACGCGCATGACGCGCGCTCGCATCGAACATTGCAAAAAAGAAAAGGCCGGATTGCTCCGGCCTTTCCTGTTTACCGATTGCGATGGCAATCGCAGCGGACGATCAGCACTTGCCGTCCTTGCAATTCGTCGCGGCATCTTCGACCTTCTCACCAGCTCCCTTCACGTCCTTGCCGGCGCCCGCCACGGTGTTGCAGGCGGTCAGGGTGCCCATCGAGAACAGGGCGAGCAGCATCAGGGCGATCAAACGCTTCATGGAAATCTCCTCAGCTAAATGGGAAGCAAGGCGCACGCAATCGGGCTGCGTGCCGCGGAGCCATCTGACGTGAGGGGGTGTGAAGCCGAGGTGGACATGAGCGAAATCCCCGGCTTGCGATTCAGGCGGCAGCCATCGGGCGGCAGCCGTCGCCAGGCAGACGGCACGAAGGCCGGACATGCCGGCCTTCGAGGGAGCGATCGCCTTTGCGATGCCGCGATGCCTCAGCCGCTGGCCTTGTCCTCGACCTTCTGGCCGAGCTTTTTGACGTCCTTGCCGAGGCCTTCCATGGTGTTGCAGGCGCTGAGCAGGGCGAGCGACAGAGTGGCGAGCAGGAGCATTGCGGCAAAGCGTTTCATCAGGTCCCCGGGGACGTTGGCAGTCATGGCGCAAGCATGGCATGGCGCCGCGGGCGCCGCATCCGGGCGGCGGGCTCCGGCGCGGCGACGGCCGCCACAGTTCAGCCGCCGTTGCCCTGGGGCGGCTCAGTCGCGCATCAGGGTCGACTTGCCGAACAGGCTCTCGACCAGGTCCACCGCCAGGCGGGCGGTGCGGTTGCGCTTGTCGATGATCGGGTTGAGTTCGACGATGTCGAGCGAGGCCATGCGGCCGGTGTCGGCGATCATCTCCATCACCAGCTGCGCCTCGCGGTAGTTCGGCCCGCCCGGCACGGTGGTGCCCACGCCCGGGGCGATGCTGGGATCGAGGAAGTCGACGTCGAAGCTGACGTGCAGGTGGGTGTTCTCGTCCACGCCTTCCAGCGCCTCCTCCATGACCCGCTTCATGCCGATCTCGTCGATGTAGCGCATGTCGTACACGTCCAGACCGTACTGCCGGACCAGGCGCTTCTCGCCCTCGTCAACCGATCGGATGCCGATCTGGCGGATCTCGTCCGGACGCAGCGCCGGCGATTCCCCGCCCAGCTGGGTCAGCGCATCCGGGCCGAGCCCGCACAGGCACGCCACCGGCATGCCGTGCACGTTGCCCGACGGCGTCACCTGGCTGGTGTTGAAGTCGGCGTGCGCATCGAGCCAGAGCACGCGCAGCTGCTTGCCGCCCTGGCGGCAATGCCGGGCCACGGCGGTGATCGAGCCCAGGCCCAGGCAATGATCGCCGCCGAGCAGGATCGGCAGGCGCCCATCGGCCAGCTCGGATCCGACCGCATCCATCACGGCCCGGTTCCAAGCGACCACTTCGGCCAGGTGGCGGTAGCCCTCGACCGGCTTCTGCCACGGGTTGCGCGGACCGTCGAGGTTGCCCCGGTCGATGACATCGACGCCACGCTTGACCAGCGCCTCGCCGATGCCGGCGATGCGCAGGGCCTCCGGGCCCAGGCGTGCACCGCGGTGGCCGGCACCGACGTCGGTCGGCGCACCAATCAGCGAAACCCCGGGGAAGTTGCGACTCATGCGGTGACGTTCCTGTCTGTAGTCCGCCCGAGTTTAGACCGTTGTGGTTGCAGGGTCCCGGACCGCCGCCGTTTCAGTTGACCCGTTCCCTTGACGCCGCACTGCCGGCGGCCAGAACATCGAATGCATGCCCCGCTGCGGGGCCTGCCAGGGACCAGGGCACGTGGGAACCATCTCGAATCTGATGGACCGCCTCGCGCGGACAGCCAGGCCCGACCAGCCACCCATCGTGGTCACGGCGTTCGGTTTCACGGTCGGCCCGGCCTTCGTCGCCTGGCAGGCGGTCGCCGAAATCCGCGCGTACGAAGCGGACCCGCGCACGAAAGACGCGGCCTTCCTGGAGTTCTCGTGTGGCGGCCAGAGCGTCCGCATCAGCCTGGACCAGCCCGGATTCGACGGGCTTGAGCAGGTCATGGCCGCGGTGTTCCCGACGACTGCCGGCTGGCGACAGTCGGTCGCTTCCGTGGCCGCGGAGCAAGGCTGGACGTTGCTGTTCCGTCGCGGCTGACGGCCATGGTCTGTTTGTTCGCGCCTTAGCTTCGGCATCCGCGCGCAAATGAAAAAGCCCCGGCGATGCGGGGCCTTCGATGGTGCCGGCAGTCAGAATCGAACTGACGACCTACCGCTTACAAGGCGGTTGCTCTACCAACTGAGCTATGCCGGCAAGGCTCGCATTCTAGCCTGCCACGATGGTCAGCGCGCCTGCGGCCCGCCGCTGACCGCTACTTGAGCCGCGCGCAGTCGAGCGGCCGCGGCACGATCTGCACCGCGGCCTGTGCACGCGCGGTATCGAACGAAGGTCCCGGCACCAGGTCGAGCCAGTAACTGGCGCGGCCGTCGCCGAGCGGTTCGGCGCGCGCCGGGAAACCGGCCGCCACCAGCGACTGGGCGCGGCGACTGGCCGAGTCCTCGCTGCGGTAACGACCCAGTGCGATCGAATTGGCTTCCGCGCCTTCGCGGACGATGAAGTAATCGCCGAAGCCGGCTGCCGAGATGCGCTGCGCCGTCGCCTGCGCTTCGGCCAGGCTGGCCGCCGCCGGCAGCAGCACGCGCCAACCGCGCGTGGTGCCGGTGCGTGTCTCGCGCGGGACCACCCGGGTCGAAACCGCCAGCAGGACTTCATGCGCGTTTTTTGCCGCGGCGGCATCGGCGAACGGGCCGAAGCTGTAGCACTGCGCGGGCATGGCGATGGCGACCTTCTCCGCCGCGACGTCCTTGGCCGGTTGCACGGGCGCAGCCGTAGTGACCGGTGCCGCGGCCGGCGTCGGCGTCGGCGCGGCGGCCGGCTTGGCCGTCGGCCGTGCCTCGCGGGCCAGTTGCAGGCGCGCCACGCCCAGCGGCTGCTCGATCGCAGCCGGTGCCGACGGCGGCGCGCGCAGCGTCCACCAGGCGGCGACACCGAGATTGAGCACGATCAGCAGGACGACCAGGGCGCGTATGAGCATGGGTCGATTCTAAGGGGCGGCGACGGCAATCTCGGCGCCGGCCCACTGCGCCAGGCCTTCGAGCACCAGCGTTGCGACCTGTGTCGCGTTCGGCAGTTGCGCGACCAGGGCTTGCGCGCCACCGCCATGGAGGATCAGCTGCGGGGTCCGGCCCAGGCGCTGGCGTGCTGCGTCGAGGCTGCGCTCGATCAGGGCCAGCGCGGCGCCGTCGCAACCCGAAGCCAGTGCGTCCTCGGTGTCGCGGGCGAAGTCGACGTAGTCGCCACCGCTTTCCGGTAGCTGCGGTGCGCGCTCGTGCAGCACTTCGCGCATCAGCGTCGGCGATGGCGCGATGCGACCGCCGAGGTGGCGGCCATCGGCGTCGATCAGGTCGATGGTCAGCGCGGTGCCGACGCCGCATACCAGCGCTGCGTCGGCAATGCGCGCATGCGCCGCCAGCAGCGCGAGGAAGCGGTCGACACCCAGTTTGCGCGGATCGGCGTAGGCGATCTGCACAGCGCCGAAACGCAGTTGCGTGCGCGCCAGCGAGATGCGCCGGCAGCGCGTGGCCAGGGCATCGAGCACCGCCACGCGCAGCGTCGGCTGCGCAACGCTGGCCAGGTAGGCGACGTCGATGCGCTCGGGCAGCAGTTGCGCCAATGCCGCCGCCACGTCGTCCTCGCGGTGCGGCAGCGCGACGGCAGCGCCGGCGCGACCGTCGGCGCGCAGCGGCGCGCACTTGAGCCGTGTATTGCCAAGATCGAACAGCCACGCACTCATGCCCCGCCCCCTTGTCCCGCGCCGCGGCGCACGCTGACTTCACCGGCATGGAAATGCCGTTCTTCGCCGTTGTCCAATCGCACCCGCAAGGCACCATCGTCGGCCAGGCCCATGGCGACGCCATGCTCGGTGGCGGTGGCGCCGTGCATGCTCACGCCCTGCCCGGCCAGTGCATCGAGTGCGGCATACCGGGCAATGAAGTCCGCCAGGCCGCCGGCATCGAACTCTTCCAGCGCCGGCAGCAATTGCGCCAGCACCGCCGCCGCGATGGCATTGCGATCCGGCGGCGACGCCGCGATGGCGAGCGAGGCCAGGTCGCACCACGCCTGGTCGATCTGCGCGGCGGCGGCTTCGGGCATGCGCACGTTGATGCCCAGTCCGATCACCGCGCGCACCGGGCCTGCATGTTCGCCACCGCCTTCGACCAGGATCCCGCCGAGCTTGCGCAGCGTGCCGTCGGCGTCGATCACGACCAGATCATTGGGCCACTTCAGTCGTACTGCGCCGAAGCCGCAGGCGTGCAGGGCTTCGGCGGCGGCGATGCCGGCCACCAGGCTGAGACCGCCGAGGCGAGCGAGGCCGCCGCCGAACTGCCGCGCCAGCGACAGGTACAGATGCGCGGCCAACGGTGAGGCCCACTCACGGCCGCGGCGGCCGCGACCCCCGCTCTGGCGCTCTGCCAGCAGCACCAGCGCGCCGCGCTCTGGAGTGGCCCGGCGCAGCAGCTCGGAGTTGGTCGAGTCGATGGTCCAGGCCGTCTCCAGCCCGGCCAGCGCAGCATTGGCGGCCGCCGGAAGCGCGCTGCGGATCGCCTCGGCGTCGAGCAGATCGAGCGGCTGAGCCAGCCGGTAACCACGGCCGGCCTGGGCTTCGATCGCGACACCTGCCTCGCGCAGCGCCTCGATCCGTTTCCAGACCGCCGCCCGGGTCTGGCCGCTGGCCTGCGCCAGGGCATCGCCCGAGGCCGGACCGGCCATCAGCCGCAACAGCAATGCGCGGTCGTCCATCAACCCCACCTGCGGCCGCGCCCCGACCTGCCCGGCATCCAGGAGCAAGCGTGAGGCGAAAGGGGATGGGGCAACCGCGGCTGCGGGCAGTCGTCGAACGTCATGGCGGGAATTATGCGCGAGGCCGCCAGTGAGGGCGCCCGCCGGCTGGCCCGGCTGAATCAATCCCCTCCGGCCCTTGGCCGATGCCGGCGGGGCGGGCCGTAAGTCGGGATGCCGGTGGTCGAAGGGGTACTGGCTGGGCGCCCGCGCCGGGGGGGAGTTGGCCGCCCCCGCCCCTTCCCACCGGTGAAGCCGGCAACGATGACGCCGGCGAATCGGCAGAACGACGCCGCGGCGCGGCAAGCGGTTGCAACCATCGGCCCCGGGGCTGCATCGATAAGAGAAGATACCCATGCAGCATCTCCGGGCCCGACCCGGCGGAAGGGTCGGACCCCGTTCTAGAGAGCACAAGGAGAGTTGCTGCAATGCACCATGGCCCCGGCCGCCCAACGGCCAGATCGACCCAGTCGTTTCGCGCTATATTCCAGCATTGCCTGAAGCCCGTGGCTTCACGCCCGTCCGAGGAATCCGTCATGTTCCGGATCTGCCTGTGCCTGCTGATCGTGGTCGCCAGTTCGACTTCGGCTGCGCGCGAGATCAAGCTCAGCTCCGCCAACAGCGGCAGCTGCCCGGAATCGATCGCGCTCGAGCGCGAGGCTGCACGTCCCGAAGCCCGCGCCACCCCGGCTCCTGCCCGCACCGTCAAGGCCAAGCCGGCCCTGCACAGCGACACCGCCAGCAGCGCTGGCCGCATGCAGTCGCCGCGCTGGCACAGCTTCCTGCCGGGCATGTTCCGCTGAGGCTGCGCTCCACCGTAGCGGTCGCCCTTGCTGAACCTGATCCGTCGCCTCTGGCGCGCTCCTGACACCCTACCCGACGCGCTCTGGCTGGAAACGCGCGCGCGGGTTCCCTGGCTCGGCGGACTAGAGTCCGAACGCGACGCGCGCCTGCGCGAACTTGCCGCGCGCTTCCTCCACGAGAAAACCATCAGCCCCATTGGCGAGCTGGCACTGGACCCGGTCCAGCGCTGCATGCTCGCCGCGTTGTGCTGCCTGCCGCTTATCGAGTTCGGCGCCGAAGGCCTTCGCGGCTGGTCGCAGCTGATCGTTTATCCCGATGCGTTCCGGGTCAATCGCAGCCACGTCGATGCCGCCGGCGTGCTGCATGAGTGGCAGGACGATCTGATCGGCGAAGCGTGGGAATCCGGGCCGATGATTCTCTCGTGGGCAGACGTCGTCGCCGACTGCGAGGATCCGCAAGCGGGGTTCTGCGTGGCGGCGCACGAGATGGCGCACAAGATCGATGCCCTCGATGGCGCGCTCGATGGCACGCCGCCGTTGCCGCGCCCGTGGCAGCGCGAATGGGCGCGCGACTTCCAGGCCGCCTACGACGCGCTGGCTGCACGCGTGGATGCCGGCGAGGACACCGCCATTGATGGTTACGCCAGCGAATCGCCGGAAGAATTCTTCGCCGTCGCCACCGAGTATCACTTCAGCGATCCGCAGCTGCTGGAAGAGCAGATGCCGGAAGTGGCCGCGCATCTGCGCAGGTTCTACGGCCCGTCGCCGTTTGCGGCAATCCGGGCGTAGCAACGAACCTCACAGTCCCGGCGGCAGCACCACTTCGAAACGCGCGCCACCCAGTTCCTGCGAGCGGCTGACATCGAGCGTGCCGCGGTAGCTGCGCACCACGTCCAGCACGGTCGCCAGGCCGATGCCATGCCCCTGCACGCGCTCGTCGCCGCGGACGCCACGCTGCAGCACCAGGTCGATCTTGTCCTCGGGCACGCCCGGACCGTCATCGTCGATGGCGAGCAGCAGGCCGGGGCGCCGGTTGGGCGCGATCTCGCCGCGCTTGGCGGTCAACAGCACGCGCGTGTGCGCCCACTTGAAGGCGTTCTCGATCAGGTTGCCGAGCACTTCCTGCAGGTCGCCGGGCTCGCCGTAGAACTTCACGCCTTCTTCGATATCGAACTCGCACAGCACGCCCTTGGCGGCGTAGATCTTTTCCAGGCTGCGCACGATCTGGTCGGCATAGGGTTCGATTTCCAGCGGCGCGGCAAACAGCATGTGGCCCGATCGTGCCGCGCGCGCGAGCTGGTACGACACCAGGTCGCTCATGCGCCGCACCTGGATGTCGACTTCCTCGCGCAGCTCTTCGGCCGGGACGTCCTCGCCGGCGCGCGCGCGCAGGACCGCCAGCGGCGTTTTCAGACTGTGCGCGAGGTCGGCCAGCGTGTTGCGCTGGCGGTCGAGGTTCTCGCGCTCACTTTCGATGAAGGCGTTGATGCTTTCGGTCAGCGGTTCCAGTTCGCGCGGGTGGCGGCCGCTCATGCGCGAGGCGACACCGCGCTGCACCTTCTTGAGTTCGTCGATCACGCGCCGCAGCGGCCGCAGGCTCCAGCGCAGCACCACGGCCTGCAGCAACATCAGGATGAAACCGGCGCCACCGAGATAACGCCACAACGCCTGGCGGAACACGCTGACCTGGCGACTGAGCGCGGTGGTGTCTTCGAGGATGTAGATCGTGTACGGGAACTCGGACTTGGCGTCGTCGCCACCGGCGCTCCAGATCAGGCCGCGGCCATAGCGGTAGGCCTCGCCGGGCTGGCCGTTGATCTCGGTGATCGGCAGCGGGCCTTCGAAGTGTTCCTGGTTGGCCAGCAGCATCCTGCCGGCCGGCAGTGACGGGCCCTGCGCCGAGGCGGAGTCCCAGTGGCCGTTGGGCAGGATCACTTCGGCATACAGGCCGCTGCCAGGCCGGTCCAGGCGCGGATCGACGGTCTCGTAGGGTGGGATGAACTCGCCGTTGCGGGCGAACTCGCCGCCGGCTACGTAGGCCAGCGCGAGGCTGCGCAGGCGCTGGCGCATGTTGCTTTCGGCCGTTTCCAGGAAGGCGCGGTCGAGGGCGTAGCCGGCCAGCGCCAGGAAGGCGATCAGGCCCAGGCTTGCGCCCAGCAGCTGCCGGGCCTGCAACGAACGCGGCTGGCCCCAGCTCATGGCTGTGGACCGGGCGTGGGCGCCCCTGTCATCAGAACCCTGCCCAGGGATGCGAGCGCGAGAAGATCAGTCGCCGCTGCGCGCGATGGCGAAGCGGTAACCGCGGCCGCGCACGGTCTCGATCGGCTTGAGCGCGCCGTCGGGGTCGAGCTTCTTGCGCAGGCGGCCGATGAAGACTTCCAGGACATTGGAGTCGCGGTCGAAGTCCTGCTGGTAGATGTGCTCGGTCAGGTCGGCCTTCGAGACCAGCTCGCCGGCGTGCATCATCAGGTACTCGAGCACCTTGTATTCGTAGCTGGTCAGGTCGACGTTGCTGCCGGCGACGCTGACGGTCTGCGCGGCAAGGTCGAGCACGACCGGGCCGCACTCCAGGGTCGGCTTGCTCCAGCCAGCGGCACGACGCACGAGGGCGTTGAGGCGGGCCAGCAGTTCCTCGATGTGGAAGGGCTTGACCAGGTAATCGTCGGCGCCTTGCTTGAGGCCCTCGACCTTGTCCTGCCAGCTCGAACGCGCCGTCAGGATCAGCACCGGGAACTTCTTGCCTTCGTCGCGCAGCGCCTTGATCAGCTCCATGCCCGACATCTTCGGCAGGCCGAGATCGATGATGCCCAGGTCGAACGGTACCTCGCGGCCCATGTAGAGGCCCTCTTCGCCATCCTGGGCGGCATCGACCGCGAAGCCTTCACGCTTCAGGCGTGCTGCCAGGGTTTCGCGCAGCGGAGCTTCGTCTTCGACCAGCAGAATTCGCATGTGGACTCCAATGTCTATCGTTCTGTCTCGGCCGCTTCCCGGGCGGGTTGCCCAGAGCGTGGCGGGTCAGTCGTCGTCGCGGCGTGTAGGTTCTTCACGGTCGCGACCACGCTCGCGTGTCTGCGGGTCGTCCATGTAGATCCGGACCCGACCGCTGGAATCGACCACCTTGACGCGATTCACATCGCGCCCATCGTACGGCACCCGCTCGGCGCTGAGCACCTGGCCACCGGTCCGGCGCTCGACCCGGCGCACCGAGTCGGACAGTTCGCGGCGATCGGTGTTCCGGTCGTGGCCGCGGTCCTGGCCACCGCGATCCTGGCCACCGCGGTCGTGTCCCTGGCCACCACCCTGTCCGCGATCCTGCGCCAACGCGTCGCCGCCCCCGACCACCAGGGTGGCAAGCAGCAACAGGGCGAAGGGGCGTCGGATCAACGTCATCATGCTCGGAGCAAGGGGCGGGGCAACATCAAGTGGGCGGGCGATTCCAACAACGGCGCAATATCGCACGATCGTGCGACTAGAGCGCATTCTCGGAACAATGCGGTGAATCCGGTCTGAACTTTTCCGTTTGACCATGGCCGGGATTCAGACCCAGCACCGTTGCCATGCCTTACGGCGGCTTGCTCAGAGCCGCCCTCAGAAGATCTCGCCGACGCAGCAGCGCAGGGAGCCGCCGCCGGCCTCGATGGCCTCGAGCCCCACGCTGCGCACGCCCAAACCCGCCGCGGCCAAAGCCTCGCGATGGGCGTGCGTGAGGACCGCGGCGGCACGGGCGCTCATCCATACCGCGTCGTCGGACAGCGCGATCGCATTGCCGGCAAACGCGGCATGCTCGGCCTGCGACAGCCGCAGCGCATGCGGGGCATACAGGCCGGCGATGGCATCGACCACCGCCGGATCGGCGAAGCCGCCGGCGCACAGCAGCGCCGCGCGCCCGGCCAGGATCGCGAGCACGACATTGGTGTGGTACTCGCCCGCGGCCAGGTCGAACAGCAACGTTGCGCGCAGGCCGAGGGCTTCGTGCATCAATCGCGCGCCGGCTTCGTCGCAGCGTTCGGACAACCCGCAGAACCCGAGGCCGCGGGCGCGATCGATGACCAGCGCGCCGGTGAGCTCGCACGGATGGGGCTGGGTCGACAGGTCGATCTCGGCGTAGTCGAGCACGCCGCCGAAGAAGGCGCGGATGTCTTCGCGCCCGGCCTCGCGCTGGCGCACCGGGTGGCGCATCCGGCCGACGACGTAGCGGCCTGCGGCGGTGGCGAAGACGTTGTTGGGGAACAGCGCGTCAGGCGTTTCCGGATCGCCGGCGAAGCACACCGTCGGCAGCACCTGCGACAACGCGCGGTGGAGTTCGCGGTGCTAGGCGCTGGCACTGGCGGCATCGAAGCCGGCGGCCTGCGCCATGTAGCGGTTGTCGGCGGCGGACTGCTCGGCCAGGCGGAAACCGTCGGGGGCAACGAGGAACGCGGCGCGCGCCGTCGCCGGGCCGAAGTCGGCGGGCGTGGCACGGGCGGTTGCGATGAAAGCGGCGATGTCGCGGGTGACCATGCGCTATGCCTGCTCTCGCTGTGCCTGCTCTGCAGGTTCACCGGCGAACGATTCGGTCAACGCCAGCGCCTGCTCGATCAGCGACCAGTCGGCTCCCGGCTTGTGCGCACCCTCGCTCAATACCTGCCGGAACGCGCGACCGCCACGTTCGCCGGCGAACAACCCGAGCAGGTGCCGGCTGATGTGCTTGAGATACACGCCGCGCGCGAGCTGCTCCTCGATATACGGACGCATCGAGCGCAGCAGGTCGCCGCGGCTGCGCACCTCGCCACCGAACCAGGCGACATCGAGCCGGTGCAGCAGGTACGGGTCGTGGTACGCGGCACGGCCGAGCATCGCGCCATCGGTGTGTTGCAGGTGCGAGGTGGCCTCGGCTTCGCCGGCGATGCCGCCGTTGACCACGATCTGCAGCTGCGGCCGCTCACGCTTGAGCTGGTAGGCCCAGTCGTAGCGCAGCGGCGGCACTTCGCGGTTTTCCTTCGGCGACAGGCCCTTGAGCCAGGCATTGCGCGCGTGGATCACGAACATGCGACAGCCGGCGGCGGCGACGGTATCGATGAAGGCAAGGAAGCGGCCCCAGTCGTGGTCGTCGTCGACGCCAAGCCTGCACTTCACGGTCACCGGCACGTCGCAGTGGGCGACCATGGCCGCGACGCTGTCAGCGACCAGTTGCGGTTCGCGCATGAGGCAGGCGCCGAAGCGACCGGCCTGGACGCGATCGGACGGGCAGCCGCAATTGAGGTTGACCTCGTCGAAGCCCCACTCCGCGCCGATGCGCGCCGCCTGCGCCAGCAGTTCCGGCTCGCTGCCGCCGAGCTGCAGCGCCACCGGATGCTCGATCGGGTCCATCGTCAGCAGCCGCGGCCGGTCGCCATGGATCACCGCATTGGCGTGGACCATCTCGGTGTACAGGCGGGCATGCGGTGCCAGCAGGCGGTGGAACACCCGGCAGTGGCTGTCGGTCCAGTCCATCATCGGGGCGACGGAGAGGCGCAGCTGGCGTTGATCGATGGTACGCATGGGCGCATTTTACCTGCGACCGGGGAGCGCGTCGCCCGTCGTTTTCGGCGAGCGGCAATCACCCGCCGACAGGTCTGTCAGTTGCGCGACCGCAGCAGTTGCTCCGCCAACCCCCGGTAGAGCGGCTTTCTGCACACGAGCGAGGCAACCCCGCGCGCCAGCAGAACCGTGGCCAGGATGGGCAGCAGAAGATTGCTCGTATCGGTCAACTCCAACGAGATCACGGCCGACGTGAGGGGCGCCTGTGTGACGCCAGTCAGATAAGCGCACATCGCGAGCAGCACGAATGCGCGAGGATCGACGCCCGGCATCAGCACGGCAAGGTTATGGCCCAATCCCGCTCCGACCGACAACGCCGGTGAGAATAGACCGCCGGGGATCCCCGCCACGTATGAAACGAGGTTCGCGCACAGCTTCACCAGGCCGAACTCATGACCGACTGCCGATTGCCCCTGCAGCAGTCCCCGCGCCTGTTCGTAGCCGGTTCCAAACACGCCGTCGCCGAACAGTGCTGCAAGTCCGACCAGCCCGAGTCCACACAACGCGGCCAGGACGACCGGATGATTCTGCCGGAGCCTTCCGAGCCACAGGGGGCGACCAGACATCGTCAACAGAACAATCCGACTGAATACGCCGCCCAGCAGGCCTCCTACGATGCCGCACAATGCAATCGCCAACCACGCCTCGCCAAAAGGCAACGGCACGGAAACTGTTCCGAAGTATGTGTAGTTGCCCAACAGTCCCAGCGAGACGACGCCACCGACGATGACCGCCGTCAGCAGCGTGCCGGAAAAACGGTGCTCGAACTGTCCAATCAGTTCCTCAATGGCGAACACCACACCGGCCAAGGGTGCATTGAACGCTGCGGCAATACCCGCCGCGCCGCCCGCGAGCAGAAAATGCGAGAGTTCGCGCGGATCTCGAAATCCCGTCATCCGTCCGATCATGTGCATCAGGCTTGCTCCAACGTGCACCGTCGGCCCTTCACGTCCTACGGATGCTCCGCCAAGCAGCGCCAGCACAGTCAAACCGAGCTTTCCAATGGAGACCCGCAGCGACAGGTTCTTCCTGCGAAAGTCGGGATCCACCTGGTCCAGAGCTGCGATCACCTGTGGGATGCCGCTGCCTCGCGTGGGACGGAGCACGCCGGATGTCAGCCATGCCAGCAGGGCAAACACACCTGGCGTGAGCAGTACCGCCCACCATATGGAGTGCGTGATGACCTGCCGGAACAGGAGAAATGCAGCATCGCTGGCCTTCGCGAACGCGATGGCGATCAAGGCGACGATGACAGCGCCGCCCCAGAGCGCGGCACGCCGCCTCATGGCTTCGCCGGCCAACACGGACTTCAAGTGAAGCCCCATGATTCTCATGCGTCCCACACGACCTCCTCCTCCCAGGCAGTGACAAACCCGCAAGCATTTGCGCATGGAAAGGCAGACGCGCCAGTGCTGCTACGTCGTTAGTTTAGTCGGTTGAGCTGTTGCACTCGTGCGATGCAGCTCAATGACAAGCGAAAGGCCAGTCAATGACAAGACTTGGGAGATCGATACACCAGGCAACCGCCATCCGCGAGTGCAGCGAGGGACGAAAAACAGCGGATTTCAGCGCTCAAATCGCTATCTCGTTCCGACATTCTACGGGCGCCGAAATTTGCACACCCCTGAAATCTATGGTCTATTCTCTCCGGAACGCAATATTTGGGGACGGATTCACGCCGCTTTCTTCAAGCGAAAGCGGCGTGAATCCAGCTTTCGCGACACCGTACGCATTGATGCATAAGGTGATCGTGCGGGGACTGCACGTGATAGATGACAGTTTTGGGAGCTCCAGCTCCTACGCCATCCTGATCAGATCGGTCGGGCAAGGAATTCGCGAAGTTCACGGCTCTGCTCCCTGGCAAGCCGTCCAACCGCGAGCGGAAGCGTTGTGGGCGCTCTATGCAGTCACGACAGGTCTCGCATGGAGCGAAGTCGCCGATCGCGTGCAAGCAGCGTGGCTGGAAGCTGCTGCTACGCGCGATTGACCTGCGAGGCTTTCGGCCAGATGCGGATGCAGGGAAGGCATCTGGTCAAGGCAGGCGCGCCTGTCAGTGACCGGTAGACAAGCGCGGTTCCGTCGCGGTGGGTTCCGAGCCTCTCCACCAACGTTTCGCTGGCCTGATTCAAGCCAATGACTTCGACGTCTGCTCCATGCCTGCGCAGCTTGAGCACCACCCGATCCAATGCTGCCACGGCGCTGGCGTCCCAGAAGTGGGGGCCGCGTAAGTCTGCCGCGCTTATTCCTCAGCTGGACGTTTCCTCAAGATCGTCGCAGGCGCATGCGGAAGTCACGTCGCCGGTGTAGCCGACATTGAGCAGACACTTCCGAATACGCCGATCCTCTGCACGTAACGTGCACACCGACCGGACGATCGAGCCATCGCTTCTCTTCACGTGCAGGACGAGACTGTCGAATGACTTCCGGGAGAAGCTTGTGTAAGCCCCTGCTAGCACATACCCATGCTTGCTAGAGGAAACAGTTCGTTCCTCCGAACTCACCACAACGCCATCGACGCTCACCCCGGTCACATGAATCGCCGTCGCTGTCGTGTTGATGATTCTCACTGCGTAGTGGTTTCTGCCACATCCTGCCAATCCAAGTGCCAGCATACAAACCAGAGCCCGCCAGGTAGTAAACCAACTCGGAATGGCGCTCATTCCAACATATCCATGGCGTCTTTGAGCATGATCCCGTCCCTTAGATCCAGATGCAGTGACACTCTCAACATCCATTCGCAGCTTATCTCTCAGTCTTTCGGCAGAATTCGGAACAAGAGAGAAGTCCAAGTCGCTCTCTTCGAAATAGCCTGCCTTCTCTGTGGGCTCCAGGGGCAGGTCAGGCGACGGACAGGCGCAGCTGCGGCGGGGGGATGGCGGCAGAAACGGTCATTGCGGGCATTGTACGGCGGGGCGGCTGAGCGCGACCTCAAATGCCAGTCGGGAGTATTCGGCCAGGCCCGTCTGCACGTCGCTCCGTCGTCGGCCGCGGTGCCGAAGGGGCAACGCGGCCGTTCCCCTTACTGCGGAGTACCCAACAGGGCAGTTGATACCGTCGGGGAAAAGAGCAGCCCAGCTCCCGGTACGGCCGCGCGGTCGTTAATCGCCAATGCGGCAATCAACGAATTCACTTGTGATGACAGGATTTCGCTTCCGTCGTCAAATCGAAGCTTCTCGATTCGAGCCGATTCGTTGCGAAACCAGTTTGCTACATTCAGAGAGTCGGTCTCCAAGTGCAGCATCAGATCATCCCCCGAACGTGACCGTCTCAGGCCGGACAGGTCAATTCCTCTGCCGAACTCCAGCACATCCACCGAGCCGCCGTAGGCGGCCGTCTCCACGATCGTGTCGTGGCCGTCGCCGAGGTTGAACCGGTAGGTGTCGCTGTTGTAGCTGCCGTGCAGCATGTCCGTACCGGTGCCGCCCTCGAACACGTTGTTGTTCGAATACGCACCGCC